>CAZTFC010000027.1:0-33269 GCA_964612075.1 uncultured bacterium | reverse complement strand
TGAACTGCGGGGCTTCCCAGAGACGGTTCCGTCCCGCGCCGATGGGGCGGGCGCATAAATACAAGAGGCGGACGAGCCACATCACCATCGTCGTGGACGAGGCCTGAAATGTTAAAGAGCGAGCGGGAGGCATAGCTTGGGACAGAAGACGAATCCATACGGTTTTCGGCTTGGGATCATCAGGAGTTGGAAGTCGCGCTGGTATTCCGAGAAGGAATACGCATCCCGGCTCCAGGAGGACCTGCGCATCCGGAAATACGTCAAGGGCCGCCTGAACCACGCCGGGGTCTCTTCCATCGAGATCGAGCGCCGCAGCAACCGCATCAACATCATCATCGCGACGGCGCGGCCGGGCATCGTCATCGGGAAGAAGGGCGCGGAGATCGAGAACCTGAAGAAGGACCTCCAGAAGTTCACGACGAAGGATCTCTCGATCAACATCCTCGAGATCCGGCGTCCCGAGACCGACGCGCAGCTTACCGCCGAGAACGTGGCCATGCAGCTCGAGCGTCGCATCGCCTTCCGGCGCGCCATGAAGAAGACGGTCCTCTCCTCCATGAAGCTGGGGGCCAAGGGGATAAAGATCCAGGTTTCGGGCCGCCTGGGCGGCGCCGAGATGTCGCGCACCGAGTGGTACCGCGAGGGCCGTGTGCCCCTGCACACCCTCCGGGCCGACATCGACTACGGGCTCGCCGAGGCGCGCACCACCTACGGGATCATCGGCGTCAAGGTGTGGATCTACAAGGGAGAGGTCCTGCCCCAGGCGCCTTCCGCACCCGCCATCAACGAATAGGAGAACCCAGAAAATGCTGGCCCCTAAACGGGTGAAATACCGGAAAACGATGAAGGGCAGGCGCCGCGGCGCGGCGCAGGCAGGGAACACGCTCAACTTCGGCGACTACGGCGTCAAGGCGGCCACCGCCGGCTGGGTGACCTCGCGCCAGATCGAGGCGGCGCGCGTCGCCATGACCCGGTTCGTGAAGCGCGGCGGGAAGATCTGGATCCGGATGTTCCCCGACAAGCCGATCACCAAGAAGCCCGCGGAAACCCGCATGGGCAAGGGGAAGGGCGCACCCGAGGAATGGGTCTGCGTAGTGAAGCCGGGACTGGTCCTCTACGAGATCGAAGGCGTCGACGAGACCACCGCCCGGGAGGCGTTCCGCCTGGCGGAGCACAAGCTCCCGATCCAGACGAAATTCCTGTCCAGGGAGGGCTGAAGCGCGATGAAGAAGAAGGAAGCGCGTGACCTTGCGCCGGAGGAGCTCCGGCAGAAGGAGCGGGAGATCCGGGACGAGATCTTCCGCCTGAAGATGAAGAGAAGCGCGTCCGCCCTGGACAACAAGATGCTGATCCGCAACAAGCGGAAGGACCTTGCCCGGGTGATCACGTTCCTGCACGCGAAGACGGAAGGGAAGGCGGGCTGACATGACGGCGGAGAAATCGATGGGGACCCGTGGGATCCAGAAGCGGAAGATCGGGGTGGTCATCAGCGACAAGATGGACAAGACGATCGTGGTCCAGGTCGAGCGGCTGGTCGCGCACCCCGTTTACAAGAAATACGTGAAGCGCAGGAACCGCATCAAGGCGCACGACGAGAAGAACGAGTACCAGATCGGCGATCGCGTGGAGATCATCGAGACCCGCCCGATGAGCAAGGACAAGAGGTGGCGGGTCAACAAGCTGATCGACCGACCGGTCGTGCGGTAAACGGTCAATTCCAGCAGCGGAGCGATAAAACGCCATGATCCAGATGCAGACCATGTTGGACGCCGCCGACAATTCCGGCGCGAAGCGTCTTTGTTGTATCAAGGTGCTCGGGGGCAGCAGGCGGCGGTACGCCAACGTAGGCGACATCATCGTCGTCAGCGTCAAGGAGGCGATCCCCCACGGCAAGGTGAAGAAGGGCGACGTCTACAAGGCCGTGGTCGTCCGGACCGTAAAGGAGGTCGGGCGTCCCGACGGCAGCTACCTACGCTTCGACCAGAACTCCGCCGTCCTCATCAACCCGCAGGGCGAACCGGTGGGCACCCGCATCTTCGGGCCTGTCGCCCGCGAACTGCGCGCCAGGAAGTTCATGAAGATCATCTCCCTGGCGCCGGAAGTACTGTGAGCAGGGGGGGCGAGATGGAGTCGGAGAACAAGGTGCAGATCCGCAAGAACGACATCGTCAAGGTGATCTCGGGCAAGGAGAAGGGGAAGGTCGGCCGGGTGCTGAAGGTCGACCGGGAGAACGGCCGGATCATCGTCGAGAAGGTCAACATGGTGAAAAGGCACATCAAGCCCGGCAAGGCGCATCCGCAGGGCGGGATCGTCGAGAAAGAGGCGGCGATGGCCTATTCCAACGTGATGATCATGTGCGACAAATGCAACAAGCCCACCCGGATCGCGAAGTCCGTGGACGGGGCGGGGAAGAGGAGCCGCACCTGCAAGCGCTGCGGCGACGTGCTGGCGGCCAGGACCAAGTAGGCAGACCAAGGAAGGCCTCCGCCTATGACCGGCGGAAGAGGGTGAGCGGAACATGCCGAGACTGCAGGACGCATACCGGAAGGAAATCGTTCCGAAGCTGAAGGAGAAGTTCGGGTACCGGAACATGATGCAGGTGCCCAGGGTCGTCAAGGTCGTCGTGAACATGGGCCTCGGCGACGCGATCGAGAACGTAAAGGTGATCGACACCGCCGCGCAGGAGATCGGCGTGATCACCGGGCAGAAGGCCGTCGTCACGAAGGCGAGGAAGAGCATCGCGAACTTCAAGCTCCGCGAGGGGGTGCCCATCGGCGTGATGGTCACGCTCCGCCGCGAGCACATGTACTACTTCCTCGACAAGCTCATGGCCATAGCGCTGCCGCGCGTGCGCGACTTCCGGGGGGTCTCACCGAAGGGGTTCGACGGTAGAGGCAACTACACCCTGGGCGTCAAGGAGCAGATCATATTCCCCGAGATCAACTACGACAAGATCGACAAGATCCGGGGAATGAACATAACCATCGTCACCACCGCAAAGACCGACGAGGAAGGATTCGAGCTGCTGAAGCTCATGGGGATGCCGTTCCGGGCGTAATCCCGCGGCGGGAGAGAGGAGAACAGACGTTGGCAAAGAAATCGCTCATCGCGAAGGCGAAGCGGACCCCGAAATTCAAGGTCCGGAAGTACAACAGGTGCCCGCGCTGCGGACGACCGCGCGCTTTCTACCGCAAGTTCCAGCTCTGCCGGATCTGCCTGAGGGACCTCGCACTGAAGGGCGAGCTCCCGGGCGTGATCAAGGCGAGCTGGTAGGGGGGGAGACATGGCCATCAACGACCACGTAGCGAACCTCCTGTCGCGTTTGCGGAACGCGCAGATGTCACGCACCGACCAGCTGGAGGTCCCGGCGACCGGCGTCCTCCAGAACATCGTCCAGATCCTGAAGGACGAGGGTTTCATAAAGGGGTACCGGGTCGTCTCGGAGCAGAACATCAACCGGCTCCGTATCGCCCTCAAGTCCTCCCCGGAGGCGGGGTACGCCATCAAGGGGATGCGCCGCATGAGCAGGCCGGGCCGCCGGATCTACGTCGGCAAGGACGAGATCCCGACCGTCAAGAACGGGTTCGGCATCGCCATCATCTCCACCTCGAAGGGCGTCATGACCGGGGATAAGGCGAAGAAGCTTTCCATCGGCGGGGAGCTGCTCTGCGAAGTCTGGTGACGGAAGCACCGGTCCTTTCCACGGAGGAGTGAGAAGATGTCGCGAATCGGCAAGAAGGCGGTGGCCATCCCCGCCGGCGTGAAGGTGGAAGTGGAAGACGGCAACCTCAAGGTGACCGGAAAGAGGGGCACCCTGTCCCGCGCCATCCCCGGGAAGGTGGCGGTGGAGGTGTCGGACAAGACCGCCACGGTGAAGCTGCTCGACGAGGACGCCGGGAACCTCTACGGCATGTACAGGACGCTCCTTTCGAACATGGTCTCGGGGGTCGGGGAAGGGTTCTCGAGGGTCCTCGAGATCGTCGGCGTCGGCTACAAGGCCGAGGTCAAGGCGGGAAGCCTCCAGCTCGCGCTGGGCTATTCCCACCCGGTCGTGTTCCCGTTGCCCGAGGGGGTCACCGCCGAGGTCGAGGCGAACACGGTCATAAAGCTTTCCGGTATGGACAAGGAGCTGGTGGGGCAGACCGCCGCCAGGATCCGCATGCTCCGGAAGCCGGACGCATACAAGAACAAGGGGATCCGTTACCGCGGCGAACGCCTCATAAAGAAGGTCGGCAAGGCGGCGGGCAAGTAACCGGCAACGCGCAACCTTTGAAGACGGGGATCTAAAAAGCCATGAGCCAGAAGAACCAGCGTGAAGAGGCGAGACAGAACCGGAAGTCCCGTATCCGGAAACGGATATTCGGCACCGAACAGCGCCCGCGGTTGTCGGTGTTCCGCAGCGCCAAGCACATATACGCGCAGCTGGTGGTCGATTCCACCGGCTCCACCATCCTTGCGGCCTCCACCCTCTCCCCGGAGATCCGGTCCGAGATCGGCGAGCTCGACAAGAGCGACGCCGCGAAGAAGGTCGGGCAGCTGATCGGGAAGAAGGCCAAGGAGAAGAACATCAGCCGGGTGGTGTTCGACCGGAACGGGTTCCTCTACCACGGGCGCATCAGGGCGCTCGCGGAGGGGGCGAGGGAATCCGGGCTCGAGTTCTGACGGCAAACGAACACTTCTGCGAGTGCATGGGGAGGAAGGTTTGAAAAGAGTCAATCCGGAAGGGCTGGATCTGAAGGACCGGGTGGTTCACATCAGCCGGGTAGCCAAGGTCGTGAAGGGCGGGCGGCGCTTCTCCTTCAGCGCGGTCGTCGTCGTCGGGGACGCCAACGGTCACGTGGGGACCGGCCTGGGGAAGGCCAACGAGGTTCCCGACGCGATCAAGAAGGCGGTCCAGAACGCGAAGCGGAACATGATCAGCATCCCGCTGGTGAACGGGACCATTCCCCACGAGGTCATCGGGGAGTTCGGCGCCAGCAGGGTGGTCATCCGTCCCGCTTCCCCCGGCACCGGGGTCATCGCGGGGGGCGGCGTCCGTGCGGTCGTCGAGTCCAGCGGGATCTCGAACGTCCTCACGAAATCCCTGGGGAGCAACAACCCGCACAACCTCGTGAAGGCCGCCATCGACGGGCTGGCCCAGCTGCGGACCGGCGAGCAGATCGCCGGGGTCCGGGGGCCGAAGGAAGAAGAGGCGACGGCATGAGCGGAGAACTTCGCATAACCCTGGTGAAGGGCTTGAGCGGCCGCACCGAATATCACCGGAAGGTCGTCCGGGGCATGGGGCTCACCCGCCTGAACAGGGCTGTCATCCTCAAGGACACCCCGGAGATCCGCGGCATGGTGGAGAAGGTCAAGTTCCTCGTCCGTATGGAAGAGGTGGGGGATACGAAATGAAGCTCTCGGAACTGCGTCCCGCGAAAGGGGCGAAAACCCAGAGGAAACGCGTCGGCCGCGGCCAGGGCTCCGGCCTCGGGCAGACCTCCGGCAAGGGGCACAAGGGGCTCAAGGCCCGAAGCGGCGGCGGAATGAGGCCGGGGTATGAAGGCGGCCAGATGCCGATGCAGCGGCGCCTTCCGAAGCGCGGCTTCACGAACGTCTTCCGCAAGGAATGGTCCGTGGTCAACGTGAAAGACCTGAACCGGTTCCCGCCCGACTCGGTCGTCGACGCAGGCGCTCTTCGGGCCGAGGGGCTGGTGAAGCGCGCGTCCGCCGGGATCAAGCTCCTCGGCGGCGGCGAAGTCGATCGGAAACTCACCGTGAAGGTCGATCGCGCCAGCAAGGCGGCCGTGGAGAAGGTCCAGGCCGCCGGCGGCACCGTGGAGGTCTGACCCCCTTGATCGGCGGATTCCAGAACATAACGCGCGTCCCTGAGCTGAAGCGCCGGATACTCGTCACGGCGCTCCTGCTCATCGTGTACCGCATCGGGATCCACGTTCCCACCCCGGGGATCGACAACCTGGCCCTGAAGTCCGTTTTCGAAAGCCAGGCGGGGACGCTGTTCGGCATGATCGACATGTTTTCCGGCGGCGCGCTCGCCCGGTTCTCCATCTTCACCCTGGGCATCATGCCGTACATCAGCTCCTCGATCATCCTCCAGCTGCTGACGGTCGTCATCCCGCAGCTCGAGAAGCTCTCCAAGGAAGGGGAGCTGGGGCGCAGGAAGATCACCCAGTACACCCGGTACGGGACCATCGTACTGTCCGTCATCCAGGGGTTCGGGATCGCCGTCGGCCTCGAGAGCGTCATCGCCGGCTCCGGCTCGGTCGTCTACAACCCCGGGTGGTCCTTCCGGCTTATGACGGTGCTGACGCTGACCGCCGGGACGGCGTTCCTCATGTGGCTCGGCGAGCAGATCACCGAGCGCGGAATCGGGAACGGCATCTCCCTGATCATCTTCACCGGCATCGTCGCGCGCTTCCCGAGCGGCCTCGTCCGCACCGTCACGCTGGTCCGGACGGGCGAGATGAACATCTTCTCCGCGCTGTTCATCCTGGCGCTCATGGTGGGCGTCGTCGCGGTCATCATCTACTTCGAGCGCGCCCACCGGCGGATCCCCGTCCAGTACGCGCGCCGGATCGTCGGGCGCAGGATCTACGGCGGGCAGAGCACCCATCTGCCGCTCAAGGTGAACACCGCGGGCGTCATCCCCCCGATCTTCGCTTCCTCGATCCTGCTGTTCCCGGCGACGATCGCGAGCTTCATCAAGCACCCGATCACGCAGAAGGTTTCCAGCATCCTCACCCCGGGGAGCTTCGCCTACGAGGCGCTCTACGTGGCGTTCATCATCTTCTTCTGCTACTTCTACACCGCCGTGACGTTCAACCCGGTGGACGTCGCCGACAACATGAAGAAGTACGGCGGGTTCGTCCCGGGCATCCGTCCGGGGAAGAAGACGGCGGAGTACATCGACAAGATCCTCACCCGGATCACCCTCGGCGGGGCGCTCTACATCTCGGTGATCTGCGTCCTGCCCAGCATCCTCATCTCCAGGTTCAACGTCCCCTTCTATTTCGGCGGGACGGGGCTCCTGATCGTGGTGGGCGTCGCGATGGACACGATCCAGCAGATCGAATCGCACCTCATCACGCGGCATTACGAGGGGTTCCTGAAGAAGGGGAAGATCAGGGGAAGGAGAGGCTAGGACGATGATGGGGATCATTCTGCTCGGCCCCCCGGGGGCCGGCAAGGGCACGCAGGCCAAGAAGCTCACCGAGGAGTTCGGGATCCCGCAGATCTCCACCGGCGACATGCTTCGGGCCGCGGTGAAGAACGGCACGGACCTCGGGTTGAAGGCGAAATCCTTCATGGACGCCGGCGGCCTCGTTCCCGACGAGGTCGTCATCGGGATCGTGAAGGAGCGGCTCTCCCTGGCCGACTGCGACAAGGGGTTCATCCTCGACGGCTTCCCGCGCACGATCCCCCAGGCGCAGGCGCTCGATCGCGCCGCGGCCGAGCTCGGGAAGGAGATCCGGTTCGTCCTTTCGCTCGAGGTGGACCCGGAGGAGCTGATGGAGCGGCTGTGCGGCCGCCGGACCTGCACCGGATGCGGCGCGATGTACCACGTGAAGTTCAACGTCCCGAAGGAGCAGGGGAAGTGCGACAAGTGCGGCGCGGCCCTCATCCAGCGGGACGACGACAAGGAAGAGACCATCCGGAAGCGGCTCGACAACTACAACAGGTCGACCGCGCCCCTGCTCGACTATTACAGGGACACGGGGAAGATCCGGACCGTCATGGCGTCCGGCGAGATCGACGCGATATACAGAAGCATCGTCGGGATCCTCAGGTAGAAGATGATCCTGATCAAGTCGCCTCGGGAGATCGAGGCGATGCGGCGCGCCGGCGCCGTCGTAGGCCAGTTCTTTGAAGAGGTGAGGCCGCTGATCCGGCCCGGGATCACCACCTGGGAGCTCGAGGAGTTCGCCGACCGGTACATCCGGCGGTGCGGCGTTGGTACCGCCTTCAAGGGGTACATGGGGTATCCGGCGCACCTATGCGCTTCCCTGAACGACACGGTGGTCCACGGCATCCCCTCGAAGGAACGGGTGATCCGCGAAGGGGACATCCTGAGCATCGACTTCGGGGTGCTGAAGGACGGCTTCTACGGCGACGCGGCGAAGACCTTCGCCGTCGGGGAGATCGACCCGGACTCGGCGCGACTGATGGAAACGACCGAGAAGTCGCTGTTCGCCGGGATCGAGGCGGCCAGGCCGGGCAACCGGCTGGGAGACATCTCGAACGCGGTACAGACGGTGGTCGAGGCGGCGGGCTTCTCGGTAGTGCGCGATTTCGTGGGGCACGGGATCGGGCGGTCGATGCACGAGGAGCCGCAGGTCCCGAACTTCGGGATGAAGGGGACCGGCCCGAAGCTGCACCCGGGGATGACCCTCGCGATCGAGCCCATGGTCAACGCGGGCGGCTGGGCGGTCAACGTGCAGGGAGACGGGTGGACGGTCCTGACGCGGGACGGCAGCCGGTCGGCCCATTTCGAGCACACGATCGCCATCACGGAAGACGGGAGCCGGATATTAAGTGTTCCTTGATGTTTAATGAGGCAAATATAAAACAATAAAAGGATTATATGCCCAAGGAAGAAGCGATAGAGATCGAAGGTACCGTAATCGAGCCGCTGCCGAACGCCATGTTCCGGGTGGAGCTCGACAACAAGATGAAGGTGCTTGCCCACATTTCGGGGAAAATGCGGATGCACTTCATCAAGATCCTGCCGGGGGACCGGGTGACGGTCCAGTTGACTCCGTACGACCTGACCCGAGGCCGGATCATCTACCGCTCGAAGTGAAAAGGGGACGAAGATGAAGGTCAGGCCATCGGTGCGCAAGTTCTGCGCCAAATGCAAGGTCATCCGGCGGAAGGGCGTCGTCCGGATCATCTGCGAAAACCCGAAGCACAAGCAGCGCCAGGGATAAGGAACGCCGGCGCCGCGCCGGATGCGCCCGGGAAGGGCAAGGAGGAAACGCTTGGCACGCATAGCGGGAGTGGACATTCCGAAAACCAAGAAGATCGGGACGGCCCTGACGTACATCTACGGGATCGGCCCGACCGCAGCGACGAAGATCCTGGAGGAGGCCCGCGTGTCCGCCGACCTGCGGACGAACACGCTGACCGAAGACCAGGTCGCGCGGATCCGCGACGTGATCGAGACCAACTACCGCGTCGAGGGCGACCTGCGCAAGGAAATCTCGATGAACATCAAGCGCCTCATGGACCTGGGCACCTACCGGGGCCTGAGGCACCGGAAGGGACTCCCGGCCCGCGGGCAGAGGACGCACACCAACGCCCGGACGCGCAAGGGCCCGAGGAAGGGCGCCGTCGCCAAGAAGAAGGAAGCCACCAAGAAATAGCTTGAGCACAAAAGCATCGGAGGGACGATGGCAACACCGAAGAAAAAGGGGAAGAGGAAGGTCCGCAGGAACGTGCCCGTGGGCGTCGCGCACATCCAGGCGACGTTCAACAACACGATCATCACCATCACGGACCCCGACGGGAACACCCTGGCCTGGGCGAGCGCTGGCGCGAAAGGGTTCAAGGGATCGCGGAAAAGCACCCCCTTCGCGGCCACCATGGCGGCGGAGGACGTCGCGAAGAAGGCGATGGACTGCGGCGTGAGCACCGTGACGGTCAACATCAAGGGCCCCGGGTCCGGTCGTGAGGCCGCGCTACGGACCCTGCAGGCCGCGGGGCTGAAGATCAATTACATCCGGGACGTGACGCCCATTCCGCACAACGGCTGCAGGCCGCCGAAGCGGCGGCGGGTCTGAAAGACCGGCGCAACTCCTAAGGGACAAGGAGGAAATTTTCTTTGGCAAGGTATCGAGAGGCCGTTTGCAGGCTGTGCCGCAGGGAAGGGGTCGAGCTCTACCTGAAAGGGGACCGCTGCTTCACCGACAAGTGCGCGATCAAGCGCAGGGGCTACCCTCCGGGGCAGCACGGTCAGCGCCGCCCCAAGCACAGCGATTACGGGGTGCAGCTTCGCGAGAAGCAGAAGGCCAAGCGGATCTACGGGATCCTAGAAAAACAGTTCCGCAACTATTTCGAGAAGGCGGAGCGGATGAAGGGGAAGACCGGCGACAACCTGCTGATCCTCCTGGAGCGCCGGCTCGACAGCGTGGTATACAAGCTCGGGTTCGCCCAGACGCGGCGCGAGAGCCGTCAGATCGTCCGCCACGGCCACTTCGCCGTGAACGGCAGGAAGGTGAACATCCCTTCCTACCTGGTGCGCGCCGGGGACGTCATCGAGCTGCGCGAGAAGAGCCGCAAGATCCCCAACGTCAACGAGGCGCTCGACGCGGTCGTCCGGAAGGGGATCCCGCCCTGGCTCGACCTCGCCCGCGAGGAGTTCAAGGGCGTGGTGAAGGCGCTGCCCGTGCGGACCGACATCCAGGAGCCGATCCAGGAGCAGCTGATCGTCGAGCTGTACTCGAAGTAAACCTCTTTCGGCACGAGAAGGGGGACGCATGTTTCAGAGAAACTGGAAGCAGCTCATCAAGCCCCGTCGGATCGAGGTCCAGACCGACACGGCCACATTCAACTACGGCAAGTTCGTAGCCGAGCCGCTGGAGCGTGGATTCGGGACCACGCTGGGGAACGCGCTGCGCCGCGTGCTTCTGTCGTCACTCCAGGGGGGGGCCATCACCTCCGTCCGCATCGAGGGCGTCCAGCACGAGTTCTCCACGATGGTCGGCGTCGTGGAGGACGTGACCGACATCGTGCTCAACCTGAAGGAGATCCGGCTGCGGATGCACTCGCCGGAGCAGCGCACCCTCCGCCTGGAGGCGAAGGGGCCCTGCCGCGTGAAGGCGGGAGACATCTCGCCGGACCCGATGGTCGAGATCCTGAACCGCGACCACCATATCGCGGAACTCTCCGACAACGCGGTCCTGAAGATGGAGTTGACCGTCCGCATGGGGAAGGGGTACGTCTCCGCGGAGCGGAACCTCGAAGAGAACGCCCCGATCGGGACGATACCGATCGACGCGATCTTCTCGCCGCTGCGCAAGGTGAATTTCACCGTGACGAACGCCCGCGTGGGGCAGCAGACCGACTACGACCGGCTGACCCTCGAGGTGTGGACCGACGGTTCGATCCTCCCGGCCGACGCGGTCGCGTACGCCGCGAAGATCCTGAAGGACCAGCTTACGGTCTTCATCAACTTCGACGACGAGGCGGAGATGCCGGACGAGCCGCTGCGCCTCGACGAGGCGGCGGGCAATGAGAACCTGTACAAGCCGGTGGAGGAGCTGGAGCTGTCCGTCCGCGCCTACAACTGCCTGAAGAACGCCGACATCAAGTACATCGGCGAGCTCGTGCAGCGGTCGGAGCAGGAGATGCTGAAGACGAAGAACTTCGGCAAGAAGAGCCTCAACGAGATCAAGGAGGTCCTCGTCGGCATGGGGCTCTCCCTCGGGATGAAGGTGGAGGGGTTCATGCCGGAGAAGTACAGCCCTCCGCGGGAAGAGGATTGACCAACTGAACACGAAGAGGATGCCTTATGCGCCACGCCAATGACCACAGGAAACTCGGAAGGAACCCGGGGCACCGCAAGGCGCTCCTGCGGAACCTCATGAACTCGCTGGTCCTTTCCGAAAGGATCGAGACCACGGTCCCGAAGGCCAAGGAGCTGCGCCGGCTCGGGGATCGCCTGATCACGCTCGGGAAGCGCGGAACGCTGCACGCCCGCCGGATGGCCTTCGCCCTGTTGAGCAACAAGGACGCCACCGACAAGCTGTTCGAAACGCTGGCGGGCCGCTTCACGGAGAGGGCCGGGGGGTACACCCGCATCCTCCGGACCGGGTACCGCGTCGGGGACGGCGCCGAGATGGCGATCATCGAGTATCTGCCGACGGAGGAGAAGAAGGCCGCGGCGAAGGGGAAGAAGAAGGCCGCCGGGAAGAAGGCGGCGGGCAAGGCGGAGCAGAAGGCGGCCCCGAGGGGCCGGGTTTCCGGGAAGACGGAAAAGAAGGGGGCGATCCGCGGCGGACAGGAAGTGAAACCCGCCCGCGCTCCGAGGAAGAGCCCCGAGGCCTGAAGGGAAGCAGGCTTCGGAAGCCGGCGCGGAGTCCGGCCGGTGATCACGGGAAAAAAGTGCGGCCCCGAAAATTCGGGGCCGTCTTTTTTTGTCCCCTGCCGGAAAGGACACTCTTGATGCCGCGCGCGCGGGCGATTAACATGAAAACGGATTTCAAGATCTGAAAAAGGCCGGTTCGTTCCGCGCGTGAAGGCACTTCCGATAGCATCGAGCGGCGCATCCTGCCGGAGGCTGTCACCGACGGCGTCCGCGCCTTCCCGGGACATCCGCCCGCCTGCCCCCGCGGGAAAGCGACGGTCGCGGGGGACAAGGACATCCGCGATGGGATCTTCGTCGAGCAGGCGTAGCGCCGTCGCAGCCATCTTGTGCATCGCCCTCCCGATGCAATGGTCCGTCCCGCCGGTTGCGCGGGCGGCGGCGGGCGAGGCGCCGGAGGCCGCCCTCCTGCTGAAATACGCCGCCCCCGACATTCCGGAGGGAGAGTCGCGGCGCATACTTGACCCGGTGCCGGGAAAGGTGGCCGCGGAAGTCCGCGTCCGCTGGGTGCCCGTGCCGGCGGAGGCGCCCTCCGCCGGGGACCCGGACGCGGCATACCCCGTACCGGGGGACGAGGCGCTCCGCAGGATCTCCGGGAGGATCTCCCGGGCCTCCGGGCACATGGAACGGGTGGAAAACCGGGAGGCCGCGCGGCTGCTCCAGGAAGCGGAAAAGGAGGCCCGGTCGTACCGGTTCACGGAAACGACGCGCCCGTTCTTCGCGGAGATCTTCCTGAGGCAAGGGATCCTCAAGCTCCGCGCGGGCGACGCACACGCGGCGGAGAGCCTTTTTTCCCGTTCGCTCGCCCTGAGGCCGGGATTCACGCCCGACCCCGCGATGTTCCCGCCGCAGGTCCTTTCGGCGTGGCGCAAAGCCGCCGCCCGGCCGTTGCCCGAGGCCGAGCTGCTGATCCAGTCGCTGCCGTCCGCCGCCGCGATCGAGGTGGACGGCGCGTTCAAGGGGAGGACGCCGTCGCGCGTGCGCCCCGGCAGGACCGGCCCGGTCCGCGTCCGGGTGTCGCACAAGGGGTATCGGGACGCGGAAAGCGTCGGGCAGTGGCTGCCCGGGGACGCAGAGACCCTCGATTTCACGCTTTCGGGAGACCGGGAGGCCCGCCTCGGGGAAATGCTCTCGGACGGCGGCGGGAAGCGGGCGAGGGGCGCGGGGCCGCTGATCGACGAATTCGCCGCGGCGGCGTCGGTCGAGCGGGTCGCCGTCGTGACGCTCGAGAAGGACGGTGCGGGGGAGGGATATCTCGCGCGGGCGTATTCGGCGGCGCCGCCGGGAGGCGACCCGGCGTACCTCGGGGAGACGCGGCTGCCGCCGGGCGACGGCGCTCCCGACGCCGCCGCCGGTTGGATCGCCGCACGGCTGGTGGCCCACGGCTGGCCTGCCGAAAGGAAAGCCCCCGAGGTGAAACCGTGGTACAAGAAGTGGTGGGTGTGGGGCATGGTGGTCGCGGGGGCGGGCATCGCAGCGGCTCTTTCCGGCGGCGGGGGCGGTTCGGGCGGTTCGGGCGATTCCTCCATCGCCGTGGATTTCTAGGAGCGACGGGAACCCATCGATGAGAAAACAGTCGAACGAAGCCACGCGCCTCAGGGTCCGTCTCCCGCTCCTCATAGCGGCGGCGCTGGTTCTGATCGCGATCTTCATCTCCCTCTTCCGGGACATGGGCGTCATCGGCCTCGTCAAGCTGCGGAACACGGAGAAGCAGCTCCGCTCTGAGGTCGAGCGACTCCGCAGGGAGAACGCCGACCTGAAAAGCCAGGTGGAAGGGCTCCGAAGCAACCCGTCGGTGATCGAGGACGAAGCCCGAAGGATGGGGCTGATCAAGGAGAAGGAGAAGGTCATCGTGGTTCCCCCGCGTCGCGATTCCCGGGAGGCGGCTCCCGCCGGGGGCGACGCCAAGCGTCCGTAGTGCCGCCGTTTCCTTCAAAGGCGGGGTATCTCGCCCCGCCGTACCTCCTGATGCTCCTGTTCCTCCGCGCGCGCGGGACGGAAGGCTGGCCGCTCCTGCTGGCTTCCGGCGCCGGCTTCGCCGCCTTCGCGTGGGTCCTCGCCGATTCCCTCGCCGCAAGGCGGGGAGGCGGGCGCTTGCCTCTTTGGACGCCCCTCCTTGCCTGGGGCGGCGTCGTCGCCCTGGAGTTGCACGCGGCGTTTCCCGCCGTCGCGGAAACCAGGGCCGTCCCCGCGGCGCTTTCCTTCGCGCTGGCTTTCCGGCTGCGCCCCGCGATCTCCGTCCCTTCCGTGATCGGCGTCGCGGCATGGATCGCCCTGATGGCTTCGCGGACCGCGGAGGGGGCGGCCGCCGGGTTCGCCTCGATCGCGGCGCTCGCGCTGCCGGCCGGGGCGGCCGGGATCTTCGCCCGGAAGAAATGCGAAAGCCCCCGCCCGGACGAGATCCGGGCACGGGAGACGATCGCCGGAAGCCGTTCCCTCGTCCTCCCCTGGGAGGAGCCTGTCCCGGGCCGCGGGAGCACGCCAGGGGAGACGGCCGGGGAGATCGCGCTGCTCCGGCGCGAACTGGAGCTCACGGAGGGGATCCGGGGGGCGCTGGAGAGGCTCCTGCCGCTGATCGGGGCGGCTCACGTCGCGTACCTGGCGCCCGCGGCGGCGCCCGGGAGCTCGCGCTACGAAGGGCTCGTCGCAAGCCTGGGGAAGGGGCCGCCCCGGGCGTTCGCCGTACCGGACACGTACGTGCCGGTTCGCGAGGCCGTCGTCTTCCGCCGACCTTTCCGGGAAGAAGGGGCTGCGGCGGAGAGGTACGTACCGGATGGGCTGACGACCGTTTCGCGGCCGACGGCGATCGTCGCCGAGCCGGTGTTCCGCGGGGAGTCGGTGGAAGGCGTCCTCCTGGCGATACGGGAGGGGGAGGGAAGATGGCCCGACTCCGCCGCGTCCCTGCTCGAGCTCGTATCCAGTTTCGTGGGGCGCGACATCGAAAGGACCCGCCTGCTCCTCCAGGGGGAAAGATACCTTCTCCGGGAGGACTGGTACCACCGGATGGTGAGGAACATGGCGCAGGTCGGCGGGGCGGAAGGGGACGCGCAGAAGAGCCTGCCGCTTCGCAGGCAGAAGGTCTACGCGGAAGCGGTCGGGCAGCTTCGCCGGCAGGTGGGAGCGGACCGGGCGCTGCTGGTCGGGACCAGCGACGGGGGAAAAACGGGCTGGATCACGTGGGAGGAGACGGAGTCCGGGGCGGGGGGGGCCGAACATCCGGAAGCGCTGGAGGCATCGTACGTCGGCTGGGTGATCCGGACGGGTTCGCGGCGCATCATCTCCGAACCCCGGGGAGGGCCCCGGGGACAGGACATTCTTCCCCCCCCCTGGGCGAAAGCCGGCGAAAAGTCCTTCCTGCTGCTGCCCGTGGCGGGGGTCGGGGGCTTCCGCGGCGCCGTCGTCTGCTGCCACGGGGAGGAGCGGCGGTTCCTCCGGCAGCACGCGGAGATGGCGCGGGACATCACGGAGGTCATGCAGCTCGGGCTCTCCCACGTGGGGCACCTCGAGATGCTGACGAAGCGGGCGGAGACCGACGGGCTGACGGGGCTTCCCAACCGGAAGTCGTTCCTGCGGCGACTCGAGGAGGAGCTCGAGCGCCTGGACGGACGGCATCCATTGGCGGTGGTCATGATGGACATCGACCACTTCAAGCGGATCAACGACACTTACGGGCATCCCTTCGGCGACGAGGTGCTGCGGCGGGTCTCCGCCGTCCTGGCCAAGGCCATACGGCGGGGCGACTCCGCCGGCAGGTACGGCGGGGAGGAGTTCGTCCTCTTCCTCCCGATGGCGGACCCCGTCAAGGCCGTGGAGGGGGCGGACCGGCTGCGCCGGATGATACGCCAAACGAAGTTTTCGCATGAAGGGAAGGAGGTGGCCGTCACGGCGTCCTTCGGCCTGTCCTGCGCCCCCGGTCACGGGAGCCGGCCGGAAGAACTGCTAAAAAAAGCGGACGAGGCGCTCTACCTGTCCAAGCAGCGCGGGCGCGACCGGGTGACGCTGTATCCGGGCTGACCGCGCGTTGACACCCCGCCGGTACCAAGATAAACTTCATCCCTTACGGATATTTCCCCACCGAGGCGGCGTTTGAACATACGGGAGATCGTCGAATCCCTGGTGTCTTCCGCGGCGAAGCGGAAGGTCAGGGAATGGGGGGAGGACGCAGACCTCCCCGTTTTTCTTGAAATTCCGCGGCAGGAGGCACACGGGGACTTCTCCACGAACGCGGCGATGCAGATCGCGCGCAGGCTGGGGAAGAAGCCCCGCCCCATCGCGGAGGAGCTCGCGAGGGCGATTCGGGAAGAGGACGGGGAGCAACGGATCGCGAGCCTCGAAATCGCCGGTCCGGGCTTCATCAACATCGTTTTGTCCGAGAAGGCCTGGATGGAGGTCGTCGCCCGGGCCCTGGAGGACGGGGACCGCTTCGGCGAGTCGTCCCGGGGGGCCGGGGAGAAGGTCCACCTCGAATTCGTTTCCGCCAACCCCACGGGCCCCCTGCACGTGGGTCATGGCCGCGGCGCGGCCGTGGGGGACGCCCTCGGGCGAATCCTCGAGTTCACCGGCCACAAGGTCGTCCGGGAATATTACGTGAACGACGTCGGGAACCAGATGGACAACCTGGGCCGGTCGCTCCTCGCTCGATACCGGACCGAGTGCGGCCGACCCACCGAGCTGCCGGAGGACGGGTACCGGGGCGAATACATGATCGAGCTCGCCCGGGAGTTCCGGGCGGACCACGGCGACCGGTATGCCGACGCGCCGTCGGAAGAGGTGCTTCCCCTGTTCCGGAAGGAGGCGGGCGACCGCATCCTTGCGGGCATACGGGAGGACCTGGAGACGTTCCGCGTGCGGTACGACAACTGGTTCCCGGAAAAGGAGCTGCACGCGCGCGGCGAGGTGTCCGGCGCCGTCGAGGAGCTCCGCGGGAAGGGGCTGCTGTACGAGTCGGAAGGCGCGACGTTCCTGCGCAGCCAGGAGATGGGGGACGAGAAGGACCGGGTCCTCGTGCGGGCCGACGGCCGAACCACGTACTTCGCGGCCGACGTCGCGTACCACCGGCACAAGATGCGGGAAGGGCACGACCGCCTGATCGACATCTGGGGGGCGGACCACCACGGGTACGTCGCGAGGCTGCGCGCCGCGCTGCGTGCGCTCGTCGGCTCCGATTCCGCCCTCGAGGTCCTGCTCGTCCAGTTCGTCACCCTGGTCCGCGACGGGAAGCCCGTGCAGATGTCCACGCGGTCCGGCGAGTTCACCACGCTTCGGGAGGTCCTCGAGGAGGTGGGCACCGACGCGGCCCGGTTCTTCTACCTGCTGCGCAGCCACCACACCCACCTCGATTTCGACCTGACGCTGGCGAAGAGCCAGGAACGGTCCAACCCCGTCTACTACGTCCAGTACGCCCACGCGAGGATCTGCAGCATCTTCCGCGAGGCGGAGGCCAGGGGAGTGACGCCGGCCGGGAACCCGCCGATCTCCATCCTCACGCTCCCCGACGAGATCCGCCTCATGAAGGCGGTGGCGCGCTTCCCCGACGTGGTTTCGGAGAGCGCGAGGTCCAGGGAGCCGCACCGGATCCCGTTCTACCTCATCGAGCTTGCGGACCAGTTCCACAAGTTCTACCAGAACCACCGGTTCCTCGGCGAGACGCCGGAGCGGACGCAGGCCCGCATGGCGCTCGCCAGGGCGGTGAAGACGGTCGTGGCCACGGGTCTTTCACTGATCGGCGTCACGGCCCCGGAGACCATGTGAGAACCGTCAGATACAAGGCCCGCTACCGGCGGGGCGACCCCGACCGGGATTACAACGCCTTCTTCATCCTGGGGGCGCTCGTCGTCGTCGCCGCGATCTTCTTCATCGGCCTCCAGGTGGGGCGCGTCGTGGAGAAGGAGGCGATGAAGGAGAAGACCGCGAAGAAGGCCGACGCCGGCGCGAAGGAGAAGATCCGCAAGCAGATGACCTCGTACTCCGACGAGGCGGTGCGGATCCCGGTCGTCGCGCCTTCCCCTCCGCCTCCGCCCCCTCCCCCTCCGGACGCCGACGAGGAACTGAAGAAGACCGAGGCGACCGCCACCTTCCCGGATTCGCTGACCAGGAAGGACCCCGCCCCGCAGCCGCTGGTCAAGCCGAAGGCCGCGGCGGAATCCGCCGGCAGGAAGCGGTTCATCCTGCAGGCGGCCGCGCTGAAGACCCGGGAGGCGGCGGAATCGCTCAAGGGCAAGCTCGAGAAGGAAGGGTACAAGGCGAGGGTCATCATGGTCCCGGGGAAGGGCAAGGGGAAAGACCTGTACAAGGTCCGCGTCGGCCCCCACGGGTCGAAGGAGGAGGCGTTGAGGGCCATGAGGGATATCCGGACGGCATTGAAGATCGACGTCATCCTGCTGGCTGATTAGGACGAAGCCATGATCCTGCCCGACAAGGCACGGTTTCTCGATCAGGTCCGGGAGGGCGGCCTGGTCCCGGTGTGGAGCGAATTCCACGCCGACCTCGAAACCCCCGTCTCCGCCTACCTGAAGATCGCGGAGAGGTTCCCCGACGATCACTTCCTTCTTGAGAGCGTGGAAGGCGGCGAGAATTGGGCGCGGTTTTCCTTCATCGGGTTCGACCCGCACGTCCGGTTCCGCGCCGACGCGTCGGGGATCACCATCGGGAAAGGGGCGCAGGTCCGCACCGAGCCCGCGGGGGGGGACCCGCTCGCCGTGCTGGCCTCGCTCCTCGGCGGGATCCGCTACCGGTCGGCCCCGGGTCTGCCCAGGCTTTCCGGAGGGGCCGTCGGCTTCATCGGGTACGACTACGTCCGGTATCTCGAAAAGGTCGGCGGCGACCGGCCGCTGGGCGCCGCGCCCGACGCGATGTTCCTCTTCCCCTCGCGCCTGGTGATCTTCGACAACGTGCGGCACACGATCATCATCGTCGCGCACGTCGACACCGGGAACGGGGAAGACCCCGCCGAGGCCTACGACCGCGCCGCGGGGTCCATCGGAGAGGTCAGGGACATCCTCCGGGCCCCTCTGGTCTGGTCGGACATCCCGGAAGGCGGTGCGGAAAAGGCCCGGTTCGAGGTGTCCCGGGAAGGGCACATGGCGTCCGTGCGGAAGGCGAAGGAGTACATCCGGGACGGGGACATCATCCAGGTGGTCCTCTCCAACCGGGCGACCGTGAAGACGAAGAGGTCGCCGGCGGAGGTTTACAGGGTGTTGAGGGCCCTCAACCCCTCCCCGTACATGTACCTCCTGAAGATGGGGGATCTGGCGGTCGTCGGCTCCTCGCCGGAGGTCCTCGTGCGGCTCGAGGGGGACGACATCCAGCTTCGGCCCATCGCGGGGACCCGGCCGCGGGGATGCGACCCGGACGAGGACCGGCGGCTGGAGGCGGAACTCCTGTCCGACCCCAAGGAGATCGCCGAGCACGTGATGCTGGTGGACCTCGGGAGGAACGACGTCGGCCGGGTCGCGGAGTGGGGATCCGTGAAGGCGAACGAGCTCATGGTCATCGAGCGGTACTCCCACGTCATGCACATCGTCTCGAACGTGGTCGGGAAGCTGCGCAAGGGGCTTACGTCCTTCGACGTCCTGCGCGCGGCGTTCCCCGCCGGGACGGTGTCCGGAGCGCCGAAGGTGCGGGCCATGGAGATCATCTCCGAGCTCGAGCCGTTCCGGAGGGGGATCTACGCCGGGGCGGTGGGGTACTTCGACACGCAGGGGAACATGGATTTCTGCATCGCCATCCGGACCATCGTCATGTCGGGGGGCGAGGCGATGATCCAGGCCGGCGGCGGGATCGTCGCCGATTCCGAGCCGGAGCGCGAATGGGACGAGATCATGAACAAGTCCCGGATCCTGTTCCGGGCGGTCGGCGCCTCGCCGGCGACGGAGGACACGGATTGATCGCGGTCATCGACAATTACGACTCCTTCACCTACAACATCGTCCAGTACCTGTGCGAGCTCGGGGCGGAGGCGGCCGTGTACCGGAACGACGCGGTCACCGTGGACGAACTGTCGCGCCTCTCCCCGGCGGGGCTGGTGATCTCGCCCGGCCCGGGGTACCCGGACGGCGCGGGCGTCTCGCTCGACGCGATCCGGGCGTTCCAGGACCGGGTCCCGATCCTGGGCGTCTGTCTCGGCCACCAGTGCATCGGGCAGGCCTTCGGCGGGCGGATCGTTCACGCGCAGTCGCTGATGCACGGGAAGACCTCCCGGGTCCGGCACAACGGGAAGGGGATCTTCTCGATGGTCGAGAACCCGATGACGGCGACCCGGTACCATTCGCTCGCCGTGGAGAAAGCGTCGCTTCCCCCCGAGCTCGAGGTGTGCGCCGAGTCGGAGGACGGCGAGGTGATGGGGATACGCCACCGGGAAAAACCGATCTACGGCGTCCAGTTCCACCCGGAGTCCGTCCTGACCCAGTCGGGCATGCGGGTCATCGAGAACTTCCTGTCGCTGATCAACCCCTCCCAGCCGGTGCTCCGCGAGTACGGGAACATCCGGGAGGCGATCGGCGCCGTCTCCGCCCGGAAGAACATGTCCGCCGACGGGATGCGGGACGCGATGCGGATGATCATGGGGGGAGAGGCGACGCCGGCGCAGGTCGCGGCCTTCCTCACCTGCCTCTCCATGAAAGGGGAGACCATCACCGAGATCGCCGCCGCGTCGGAAGTGATGCGGCAGAAGGCGACCCGGATCGTCCCTCCGGCCGGGCGGGATGCGCTCGACACCTGCGGGACCGGGGGGGACCGCGCCGGCACGTTCAACATCTCCACCACCGTGGCGTTCGTCGCGGCGGGCGCGGGGATATTGGTGGCCAAGCACGGCAACCGTTCCGTCACCAGCCGGTCGGGGAGCGCCGACGTCCTCGAGGCGCTGGGGATGGACCTCAACGCCGACCCGGCGAGGGTCCAGAGGGCGCTGGACGAGGCGGGGATCACCTTCATGTTCGCGCCGAAGTTCCACGCGGCGATGAAGTACGCCATCGGCCCCAGGCGCGAGATCGCCATCCGGACGATCTTCAACGTCCTCGGGCCCATCAGCAATCCGGCGGGCGTCCGGCGCCAGGTGGTCGGCGTGTTCAGCGAGGAGCTGGGTGAGACGTACGCCCGCGTCCTCGCCGAGCTGGGGCACCGGAGGGCTTTCGTCGTCCACGGCACGGACGGCCTGGACGAGGTCACCCTGTCCGCCCCGTCGATCGTCTGGGACGTCCGGGACGGAAAGGTGAAGCGTTACCTGTTCGATCCCCGGTCGGCGGGGTTCGAGTACGCGCCGCTCGACGCCGTCAGGGGCGGCGACGCCCAGGTCAACGCGAAGATCCTCACGGACGTGCTGTCCGGCGTCGCGGGCCCGGCGCGGCAGGCCGTCGTGCTGAACTCCGCGTTCGCGGTCGTCGCCGGCGGGGCGGCCGAGGACATCCGGGAAGGGGTGCAGGCGGCAACCCGGTCGATCGATTCCGGCGCGGCGATGGACCGGCTGAAGGCGTTCCTGTCGGTGCTGGGGCGCAAGGGCGATCGCTGACGCCCGATGGACACCCACCTTTCGCGGATCCTCGACGGCGTCCGGGAAGATCTCGAAACCCGGAAATCACGGCATTCCTTCGAAGAACTCGTGAAGATGGCGGCCATCCGCGGTCCCGGTGGGGACCTCGCGCGGACCATACCCGTCGTCCCCGCGGTCATCGCGGAGATCAAGAGGGCATCGCCCTCCCGCGGCTGGATACGCCGGGATCTCGACGCCGTGGAGGCGGCGAGAAAGTACCTCGAGGGCGGCGCCTGGGCGATCTCCATTCTGACGGAGGGGCGGCTGTTCGGCGGGTCGCTGACCGATCTGGCCCGGGTCCGGTGGGAGTTTCCTTACGCGGTCCTTTTGCGGAAGGACTTCCTGCTCGACGAGTACATGCTGGCGGAATCCCGGGCGTACGGCGCGGACATGGCGCTTCTCATGGTTTCCGTGCTGGGGGAGCGGACCGCGGACATGGTGGCCCTCGCGCGGAAGCACCGGCTGGAGCCGCTCGTCGAGGTCCACGACGAGGCGGAGATGGCGATCGCCGCGAAGGCGGGCGCCTTGTTCGTCGGGATCAACAACCGGGACCTCGCAACGCTGGCGGTCGACCTGTCCACGTCCGAGCGGCTGCTTCCCCTCGTGCCGGACGGCGCGATCGCGGTGGTGGAGAGCGGCATCTCCGATCCGGGGCAGGTGAGCCGGTTCCACGGGATGGGGGCGCGGCTTTTCCTGGTGGGGGAATCGCTGGTGACCAGCGGGGACCCCGCTGACACGCTGCGCCGATATGTGGGAAAATACGAAGATTAATCCATAAGGGAGCCTTCCGGATGGACAAGAGGATTCTATTGAAGGAATCGGACATTCCCAAGTCGTGGTACAACATCGTCTCCGACATGCCGCACGCCCCCGCCCCCGTCCTGCACCCCGCCACCGGGAAGCCGGTCGGGCCCGACGACCTGCTTCCGCTGTTCCCCATGGAGTTGATCGAGCAGGAGGTCTCCACGCAGCGGGAGATCCCCATTCCGGAGGAGGTCCGCAGGATCTACGCCACCTGGCGCCCGACCCCCGTGATCCGGGCGTTCGGGCTCGAGGAGGCGATCGGGACGAAATCGAGGATCTACTACAAGCACGAGGGGGTGAGCCCCGCGGGGAGCCACAAGCCGAACACCGCAATTCCCCAGGCCTATTACAACAGGCGGGCCGGCCGCAAGAGGATCGCGACCGAGACCGGGGCGGGGCAATGGGGATCGGCCATGGCCCTCGGGGGGACGTTCTTCGGCCTCCAGGTGAAGGTCTACATGGTCAACGTCAGCTTCCGGCAGAAGCCGTACCGCCGAATGTACATGGAGACGTACGGCGCCGAGGTCGTCGCCTCCCCCAGCCGCGACACGAACGCGGGGCGGGCGATCCTCGAAAAGGACCCGGAATCGCCGGGATCCCTGGGGATCGCCATCAGCGAGGCGGTCGAGGACGCCGCGGGCCGGGAGGACACCAGCTA
This sequence comes from uncultured bacterium, assembly GCA_964612075.1. Classification (GTDB taxonomy): domain Bacteria; phylum Desulfobacterota; class Deferrimicrobia; order Deferrimicrobiales; family Deferrimicrobiaceae; genus UBA2219. The sequence continues at coordinate 10,199 of CAZTFC010000027.1, read as the reverse complement.
CGCCCTCGGCTCCGTCCTGAACCACGTCTGCCTTCACCAGACGGTCATCGGGCTCGAGGCGAGGGAGCAGATGAGGCTGGCGAACGACTATCCCGACGTCGTCATCGGCTGCTGCGGCGGAGGGAGCAATCTCTCCGGGATCGGTTTTCCGTTCCTGCGCGACAAGCTCGAGGGGAGCCGCAACCCGCGGGTCGTCGCCGTGGAACCGGCCTCCTGCCCGACGCTCACGAAAGGCGTCTACGCGTACGATTTCGGGGACACGGCGAAGCTGACCCCCATGCTCAAGATGTACACGCTGGGGCACGACTTCGTCCCGCCGGGCATCCACGCGGGAGGGCTTCGCTACCACGGGAACTCGGCGGTCCTCAGCCAGCTCTACCACGAGGGGCTGCTGGAGGGACAGGCCTACCCCCAGCTGGCCGTTTTCGCGAGCGCGCTGACCTTCGCCCGGTCGGAAGGCATTCTTCCGGCCCCCGAGTCGTCCCACGCCATCCACGCGGCCATCGTGGAGGCCAGGCGCGCGGACGAGGAGGGGAAGAGCAAGGCCATCCTTTTCAACCTGAGCGGGCACGGGTACTTCGACCTTGCCGCCTACGACGATTTCCTCAACGGCCGCCTGCAGGACCACGAGCACCCGGCGGAAGCGATCGAGGAGGCGCTGGGACGGCTGCCGAAGGTCGAACCGTAAGAAGGGAAGAGTGTTCCGTATCAAGATCTGCGGCGTGACCACGGCGGGGGACGCCCTGATCGCCGCATCTTGCGGTGCGGACGCCGTGGGCCTCAATTTCTACCGGGGGTCGAAGCGGTACGTGCCGGAGGACGCCGCGAGGGAGATCGTCCGGGCCGTGGGATCCCGGGCGGAAGTCGTGGCGGTATTCGTCAACGAGTCCCCGGAAGAGGTCGTCGGCCTCTGCGGCCGCCTGGGGATACGCCGGGTCCAGCTCCACGGGGACGAGCCGGCCGGAAACGCCGCCCGGATCGGGCTTTGGCGCATGAAGGCGGTGCACGCGGAGGCCCCCGTGGACTTCGAGGCGCTCGCGGACTATCCCTGCGAGGCGTTCCTGGTGGACGCCGGCGGCCCGGGGGGATACGGGGGCACCGGCAGGACGCTTTCTTGGGAAGGCTTGTCGGAGAGGTTCGCGAGGCTGGGGAAACCCTGGATCCTCGCGGGAGGGTTGACCCCGGAGAACGTCGGGCGGGCCATAGCGGCCGCGAAGCCTTCCGGGGTGGACACGGCTTCCGGGGTGGAGTCCTCCCCGGGGAGGAAGGATCCGGACAAGGTGAGGGCCTTCATCGAAAACGCGCGGGCGGGGTTTGAACATGCGGAGAGATAGGGCGGCGGCGCTGCCGGACCGGCTGGGCCATTTCGGGCCTTTCGGCGGCAGGTACGTCGCCGAGACCCTGATGTCCGCCCTGATCGACCTGGAGAAGGCATACAGGGCGGCGAAGCGGGACCGTTCGTTCCGCCAAGAGCTCGACTCCATGCTCCGCGACTACGCCGGGCGACCCACCCCGGTTTACTTCGCGGAGCGCCTTACCGAAAAGGGCGGCGGGGCCCGCATCTACCTGAAGCGGGAGGACCTGGCGCACACGGGGTCGCACAAGATCAACAACACCCTGGGACAGGGGCTGCTCGCCCGGCGGATGGGGAAGCCGCGGATCATCGCCGAGACCGGCGCGGGTCAGCACGGCGTGGCGACGGCCACCGTCTGCGCGAAGATGGGCGTCGCCTGCGAGGTCTACATGGGGGAGGAGGACGTGCGGCGCCAGGCGCCGAACGTCTTCCGGATGCGACTCCTCGGGGCACGCGTCCACCCCGTGACCTCGGGCAGCCGGACCCTGAAGGACGCCATGAACGCGGCGCTGCGCGACTGGGTCACCAACGTCCGGACCACCTATTACCTGATCGGCTCCACCGCGGGACCGCACCCCTACCCGGAGATGGTCAGGGACTTCCAGGCGGTCATCGGGCGGGAGGCGGCGCGCCAGTTCCGGAAGGCCGCGGGAGCGCTTCCGTCCGCCGTGGTCGCCTGCGTCGGCGGCGGCAGCAACGCGATGGGGATCTTCCACGGGTTCATCCCGCTCCGGGGCGTGCGGCTGTTCGGGGTCGAGGCGGCGGGGTTCGGGCTGTCCACGGGGAAGCACGGCGCGACGCTCGCCCGCGGAAAGGTCGGCGTGCTCCACGGCAGCAAGTCCTACGTGCTCCAGGACGCGGGCGGGCAGATCCTCGAGGCCCATTCGATCTCGGCGGGCCTTGACTATCCCGGCGTCGGGCCGGAGCATGCGTGGCTCAAGGATACGGGGCGCGCGACGTACGTCTCCGTCACCGACGACCAGGCGCTGGAAGGGTTCGATCTGCTGTCGCGGTACGAAGGGATCCAGCCGGCGCTCGAGTCCTCGCACGCCGTCGCGTACGGGTACGCCCTCGCGCGGCGCATGCGGAAGTCCGAAACCGTGCTCATCAACCTCTCCGGCCGGGGCGACAAGGACCTGGGGATCCTGATGGAGCGGAAAGGGTCCGGGTCATGACGGCGATCGACGCCGCGTTCCACAGGCTTCGCGAGGCGGGGGAGAAGGGGCTGGTGGTCTACCTGACGGCGGGGGACCCGGACCCGGAGATGGCCCTTTCCTACTTCCGGGCGGCCGCGGACGCGGGCGCGGACATCCTGGAGGTCGGGGTGCCCTTTTCGGACCCGACGGCGGACGGCCCGACGATCGAGGCCGCGTCGCGCCGGGCGCTTGCCGCCGGCATGAGCGTCCGGGGGGCGATCGAGCTCGTCCGGCGGCTTCGGAAGACGCACGCGACCCCGGTCGTCCTGTTCGGCTACTACAACCCGTTCTTCCGGTACGGCCAGGAGGCCCTCTGGAGGGACGCGCGGGCGGCGGGCGTGGACGGGTTCCTCATCGTCGACCTGCCGTACGAGGAGGCGCGCGGAGCGGTTTCGGAGATGCGGGAGCGGGGGCTCTCCTGGATCCCGCTCGCGTCGCCCACCAGCGGGCTCGACCGGATCCGTGCGTTCGACCGCGCCGGCTCCGGCTTCATGTATCTCATCTCGGTCACCGGCGTGACGGGCACGCGGGAGTCGCTGCCGCCGGAGATGCTGACGTGGTCCGGTGAGGTGAGGTCCGCGGTCCGGCTTCCACTGGCCGTGGGGTTCGGCATCTCGACGCCGGAGATGGCCCGTGCGGCGACGCGCCACGCCGACGCCGCGGTGGTGGGCAGCGCCTGCGTGAAGATCGTGGAACGGAACGGGAGGTCCCCCCGCGGGCCCGCGGAGCTTTCCAGGTTCGTCCGGTCACTCAAATCCGCCCTGAGGTAGCGACGCCATGGCGATCCGACTGTTCCGGAAAAAAGACGAAAGCGACAAGAAGATAAAGATCCCCGAGGGGATGTGGATCAAGTGCGCCGCCTGCCTCGAGATCATCTACAAGCCCGAGGTGGAGCGGAGCCTGAACGTCTGCCCGAAGTGCACCTACCATTTCCGCATCCCGGCGGCGGAGAGGATCCGGTCCGTCGTCGACGAGGGGACCTTCGAGGAGATCGCCGAGGAGATGGAGTCCGTCGATCCCCTGGGCTTCACGGACACCAAGAAATACGTCGACCGCCTGAAGGAGGCGCGCAAGAAGACTGGGCGGCGCGAGGCCGCCATCATCGGAAAGGCGAAGCTCAACGGGATTGACATCGTGCTGGGAGTCCTCGATTTCGAGTTCCAGGGCGGGTCGATGGGGAGCGTCGTCGGGGAGAAGATCTCCCTGGCGGCCGAGACCGCCCTCGACGCGCGCGTGCCCCTGGTCATATTCAGCGCGTCCGGCGGCGCGAGGATGCAGGAGGGGACGCTCTCCCTGATGCAGATGGCCAAGACCAGCGCGGCGCTCGCGCGCCTGTCCGACGCCGGGGTCCCCTACATCAGCGTCCTGACGGACCCGACCACCGGCGGGGTCGCGGCCAGCTTCGCCATGCTGGGCGACGTGATCATCTCCGAGCCCGGGGCGCTCGTCGGCTTTGCGGGTCCCCGCGTCATCGAGCAGACGATCAACCAGAAGCTGCCGGAAGGGTTCCAGAGGGCGGAGTTCCTCCTCGAGCACGGGATGGTCGACATGATCGTGGAGCGCAGCCGGATGAAGGGCACGCTGACCCAGCTCCTGAAATACCTGTCGGGCACCGGGGATCGATGACCCGTCCCGCGGGGCCGCTCGGCCCGGAAATCGTCCGTCCGGGCCTGGCCCGCATCCGCCTGGCCCTCGGGCGGGCCGGACACCCCGAAGAATCGTTCCGGACGATCCACGTCGCGGGGACCAACGGGAAGGGATCGACCGCGGCGATGGCCGAGGCGGTCTTGAGGCCGGTCGCCGGGTTCCCGGTGGGGCTCTACACCTCTCCGCACCTCGTCTCCCCCGAGGAGAGGATCCGGGTCGGCGGCGTGAAGATCGCCCCGCGGGCCCTGGCGAATCGGTTCCGGGCGGCGGGGAAGCTGGGGGACGCGGGCGATCCGCTAACCTATTTCGAGAAGATGACCTGGGCCGCCTGCGACTGGTTCCGGCGCGCGAAGGCCCGCCTCGTCGTGATGGAAACCGGGATGGGGGGGCGTTGGGACGCCACCACCGCCTGCCGGCCCGCCGTGTCCGTCATCACGACCGTGGGGTACGATCACGAGGAATGGCTGGGGAACACCCTGGCGAAGATCGCGGCCGAGAAGGCGGGGATCCTGAAGGCGGGCGTGCCCCTGGTCACCGGCCGGCTGCGGCCGTCCGCCAGGGCGGTGGTGCGGCGCCGCGCCCGGGAGCTGCGATGCCCCGCGTGGGAACTGGGGCGCGATTTCGACTGGCGGTCGCGCGGCGACGGGACCGTCGAGGTCTTCCTGCCCGGGATCCGGCTCGAGGGTCTGCGCGTGGCCATGGACGGACGCTTCCAGAGGGAAAACGCCTCGGTCGCGCTCGCGGCCGCCTGGAGGTTCGCTCGAGACGAGGGGATCCCGGGCGGGATATTCGCACGCGCGTCCCGCAAGGCGCTCGCCTCCGTTCGCGTGCCCGGCCGGCTGGCGAAGCTTCCCTTCCGGCGCAACGCGCGATGCTGGGTCGACGGCGGCCATAACCCGGAAGCGGCGCGCGCCCTCGCGGCGGAGATCGCGGATTCGCCGCCGTGGGGAAGCGCCGCGCGCCTGGTGGCTTTGTGGAGCATGCTGGCCGACAAGGACGCCGCCGGGTACATGAGAGAGCTTTCCCCCCTGCTGGACGGCGTCGTCGCGTACGGGCTCGACCACGAAAGGGCGGCGGATGTCGGCGCCCTCGAGCGGGCATGCGGAGGTGCCGTCCCCTTCCGCGCGGCCGCCGGTTTCGACGAGGGCTTCCTCGAGGCGAGAAGGACGGCGGGGGAGGGCGGGGTGGTCCTGATCTGCGGGTCGCTGGCCGGGGCGGGGGAAGCGTACCGCCGCCGGGTCGGATGCGTGCCGTGAAGGCCTCCCTCGCCCCTCTGCTGCCGGCGCTCCTTATCCTGGTCATCCTGGCCGCGCCCGTTTCCGCGCAGACCGGGCTCCCGTCCGAACCGCCTTCCGGGCTGTTCGGCTCGAAGTTCGACGCCGGGGCGTTCCTGCTGGACGGCCCCGTGAACATCGACGCCGACACCCTCTCCTACGACGAGGAGAACGGAATCGCCCTGGCGGAAGGGAACGTCGAGATCCGTCTGGGGCCCCGCACCATGAGGGCGGACCGGATCCTCTACAGCTTCCGGACGGGCGAGGCGGAGCTTACGGGGAAGGTTCGTTACAAGGACGCCGACGAGCAGTTCTCGTTCGACCGGATCACGATCAACCTCGCCTCGGAGACCGGTGTCCTGTACAACGGGAACATCCTGATCAGCACGAACAACTACCGGATCTCGGGGGAGAGGATCGAGAAGACCGGCAAGCAGTCGTTCCGGGTCGAGAAGGGCTCGCTGACGACCTGCCCGTGCGACCCGGAGCCCGACTGGGAATTCGACGTCCGGAGGGCCCGGGTGGTCATCGACGGATACGCCGTCGCCAAGGACACCACCTTCCGCGTCCGCGGGGTCCCGGTCCTCTGGCTGCCGTACGCCGTCTTCCCCGTGAAGACGACGCGCCAGAGCGGATTCCTGCTGCCGACCATCTCCAACTCGAACTCGCGGGGGTTCGAGGTCTCCCTGCCGTATTACTGGGCGATCAACCGCTGGAGCGACGCGACGCTGACGATCGACGCGATGACCGAGCGAGGCATCCGGCCCGAGGCGGAATACCGGTTCGTGCCGAACCGGGAGTCGGAGGGGGCGATCCGCGGGTCGATCTTCCACGACAACAAGACGCATGAGAAGCGGTGGCGTGTCTACGGCGAGAACGTCCATCACTCGGGGGAGTGGACCGGCAACGCGCGGGTCGAGTTCCCTTCGGACAACCAGTACTATGTGGATTTCGCCGAGACCGAGCTCCTCCGGTCCGCCCGCCACGCCCGGTCCCAGGGGTTCGTCGGCAGGGCCGGGGAGAACCATTCCCAGCAGCTTTCGGCGACGTGGTACGAGGAACTGGAGCAGGGCAGCGGCGACAATACGGTGCAGCGGCTGCCGGAGTACCAGGCGTCCCTGCTCCCGTATCGAACGCCCCTCGGCGGGGTGGAGCTCGCGGGCGAGGCTTCCGCGACGTATTTCTACCGTGAGGAGGGCGACCGGGCGGGGCGGGGCAGGGGAGCGATCACCCTGTCCCGGGCGTTCGTCCCGTTTCCCTCCGTTTCCATCACGCCCTACGTTTCGGCGAACCTCCTCGGCACCCGCTACGAGGGCGCCTCGGAGGACTGGGAGAGCGCCGGCCGCATCGTCCCGGCGACCGGGGTGACGCTCTCCGTCGAAGCTCAGAGGGGCTACCTTCGCGACTCGAAGGGGTTCGTCCACGTGGTGGGGTCGGACATCGGGTACCGCCACGTCTACCGTGTGGACCAGGACAACCTGCCCGTCTTCGACCGCTGGTCGAGGATCGCACCCCAGGACCAGTTCGTCCTGACCGCGTCCCAGAGGTTCCTTCGTTTGCAGGAATCCGGTTCCCCCAAGGAAATCGCGTATATGCACGTCGAATGGGCTTATGACGTCAACGGCAGGGAGCCTTCGGACACGCCGTACGTCGACCCGCTTTCGCCGTTCGTCCGGGTGTTGCGCGACCAGATCGACATCGGGGCGGGCAGGACGCCGCGGACCGACCGGTCCTCCGACGTCTACGGCAAGCTTGTCGTCAGGCCCATCGAGCGATGGAGCTTCGAGGGGGAAGCCCTCCTCGACCCGTCGGACGGGACCTTTCCGCTGGGGGCGGTGAGCGTCGGATGGGAGAAGGACAGGGATCACAAGGTGTCGCTCGGGTACCGGACGACCCGGGAGCTGGCGGAAGACGTCCGGACCGCCTTCGCCTGGCGGCCCGTCAGGTTCCTGCGGCTTGCGGCCGAAATGAATTATTCCCTGAGGAATTCCGAATTGACGGACGGCACCGCGAGCGTGAATCTGATCCCGAAAAGCGAGTGCTGGAGCGTGGGTTTCGTGGCCAAGAAGAGCACGCACCCCGACGACACGACCTACGGGCTCATGTTCGGCCTTAAAGGGATCGGGTCCGCGGGGGATTAATTCCGGAAACGGGGGTATCGAGATGCGGGTAATGGTCACCGGGGGCGCCGGCTTCATCGCGTCCCAAGTCGCGCAGGCTTACGTGGACGCGGGGCACGAGGTGCTGGTCCTCGACAACCTTTCCTCCGGGAAGAAGGAGAACGTGCCGGAAAAGGCGAGGTTCGTTTTCGGGGACATCCAGTCGGACACGGCCGCGGAGGCGGTGCGGACGTTCCGGCCGGAGGTCGTCAACCATCACGCGGCGCAGATCAACGTGAGGAAGTCGGTCGAGGACCCCGTCTTCGACGCCCAGGTGAACGTCCTCGGGTCGCTGAACCTCCTGGAGGCCGCGCGCAGGAACGGCGTCCGCAAGTTCATCTTCGCCTCCTCCGGCGGGGCGGGGTACGGGGAGCAGGAGTACTTCCCGGCCGACGAGAAGCACCCGCTGCGGCCCGTGTCGCCGTACGGCGTCGCCAAGGTCTGCGTCGAGAACTACATGCACTATTACAAGGTGCAGTTCGGCCTCGAGTACACGGCGCTGCGCTACGCGAACGTCTATGGTCCCCGGCAGGACCCGCACGGCGAGGCGGGCGTCGTCGCGATCTTCTGCACCCGCCTCATCAAGGGGCAGACGGCCATCATCAACGGGGACGGCAGGCAGACCCGCGACTACGTCTACGTGGGCGACGTGGTCCGGGCGAACGTCGAGGCGCTGACGCGCGGCGACGGGTTGAGCATAAACGTGGGGACGGCGCTCGAGACGGACGTGAACGAGCTCTTCCGGAAGCTCCGCGATCTTTCCGGGAGCAGGCAGGAGGAGATCCACGGCCCCGGGATGCCGGGGGAGCAGCGCCGGTCGGTCATCGACAACCGGTTGGCCTACGACGAATTGGGATGGTATCCTAACATGTTATTGGATGACGGACTCTCTCTGACGCTGGCGCATTTCCGCGACAAGCTGAGGAACGCCAACAGGTAAACATGCGCCTGGAAAACATAAGAAATTTCTCCATCATCGCCCACATCGACCACGGGAAATCCACCCTGGCCGACCGGCTGATGGAGCTCACCGGGACGCTCTCGGGGCGCGAGAAGGTCGAGCAGTTCCTCGACAAGATGGACCTGGAGCGGGAGCGCGGGATCACGATCAAGGCGCAGACCGTCCGGATGAAGTACGCCGCCTCCGACGGGAAGGAGTACCAGCTCAACCTGATCGACACCCCGGGGCACGTCGACTTCTCCTACGAGGTGTCCCGGTCCCTGTGCGCCTGCGAGGGGGCGATACTCGTCGTCGACGCCTCGCAGGGGGTGGAGGCGCAGACGCTGGCCAACGTGTACCTGGCGCTCGACCAGGACCTGGAAGTCCTCCCGGTGCTCAACAAGATCGACCTCCCCAACGCCGAGCCCGACCGGGTGAAGCGCGAGATCGAGGACGTCATCGGCCTCGACACCGCGGGGATGCTGTCCGTCAGCGCGAAGACGGGCGTGGGGGTCCCGGAGCTTCTGGAAAGGATCGTCCGGCAGTTCCCGCCCCCCCAGGGCGACCCGGCCGCCCCCACGAAGGCGCTGATGATCGACTCCTGGTTCGACAACTACGTCGGCGTGGTGGTGCTGGCGCGGGTGTTCGACGGGGAGATCCGGCCGGGACAGAAGATCGCCTTCATGTCGACGGGCCGCTCCTTCGAGGTGCAGAAGATCGGGATCTTCGCGCCCCATTCGCAGGAAGTGGACCGCCTTCGCGCCGGCGAGGTGGGGTTCGTCGTCGCGAACATCAAGGACCTGACGGAGACCAAGATCGGCGACACGATCACCGACGCCCGAAACCCCGCCGCGGTCCCGATGCCGGGGTTCAAGGTGGTCCGCCCGATGGTGTTCGCGGGCATCTATCCGCTGGCCTCCGACCAGTACCCGCAGCTGCGGACGGCCATCGAGAAGCTGCGCCTCAACGACTCCTCGTTCACGGCGGAACCGGAAAGCTCCGTGGCGCTGGGGTTCGGGTTCCGGTGCGGCTTTCTGGGGCTGCTCCACATGGAGATCATCCAGGAGCGGCTGGAGCGGGAATACGCCATGCAGCTCATCACCACGGCCCCGACCGTCGGCTACCGGGCCTTGAAGAAGGACGGATCGGTCGTGGAGGTCGACAGCCCCGCCCGCCTGCCCGAACCGCTGGAGCTGGAGCACATCGAGGAGCCGATGATCCTGGCGACGATCCACCTGCCGGCCGAGTTCCTCGGGGCGGTGCTCAAATTGTGCGAGGAGCGGCGCGGGATCCAGAAGCAGATGAAGTTCGCCTCCACGAACCGGGTGATCCTCGAGTACGAGCTCCCGCTGAACGAGATCGTCCTCGACTTCTACGACCAGCTCAAGACCGCGTCCCGGGGATACGCCTCGATGGATTACGAGTTCCACCGGTTCATGCGGTCCGACCTGGTCAAACTCGACATCCTGATCAACAATGACACGGTGGATGCGTTGTCCCTGATCGTCCATCGGGAGAACGCGTACCTGAAAGGGCGCGAGGTGACCGAGCGGCTGCGGAAGCTGATCCCCCGCCAGATGTTCGAGGTGGTCATCCAGGCGGCGATCGGGTCCAAGGTCATCGCGCGCG
>CAZTFC010000026.1:6399-33445 GCA_964612075.1 uncultured bacterium | reverse complement strand
TGCAGATCCTGAAATTCTCCGAGGACGGGATGTGGGGGAAGCTCTCCGCCCTCGGCATCATGATGATCTTCATCTCCACCGCGCTGGTCACGACGGCCGTGCTCCTGGGGAAGCTCTTCGCCCGGAAGGGACGAGCGGCCTGACGAAAGGAATGGCGAGTAAATAAAAAAAGGGCGGGGAGATCCCCCGCCCTTCGTGTTTCGAAAGCCGCCGGCGCGGAAGCGCTATTTCCGCAGCCTCCTGCGCGCGACGGTCGCCAGCCCGACCAGCCCGCTGCCGAAGAGGACGAGGGTGCCGGGGACGGGAACGGGCGAGCTGTCGGAATAGACGGAAAGGTGCGAAAGGTCTTTATTATTGAACTTGGCCGGAAGGGTGAAAACATCGCCGAATTTGGCCTTATCCACGAACCAGACCAGAGAGCCCGCATTGCCCGCGTCGTACTTGCCCAGAATGTAAAAACCGCGATCCAGGTTATACGTCCAGCTTCCGTCCAGATCCGAATCCGCTTCTTTATATTGGAAATTGCCCGTGGTCGGCAGAAGACCCGTTATGCTGCTTTCCGCGCGATTGTAGATTTCTCCGGTATAGCCTGAAGGGATGGGATCGGGGGTGTCGCCTGTACCGGGGGCAAGCGTTATCAGGTAGTTTATGTACCCGATCTCCAAGGTTTCGCTTGCAGGATTCCCATCGGTGATGGAGCCGACGTAATAAGCGTCTCCAATAATCAGAGCCGCCCGGGCATTGCCGACGGCCAACAGGAGCCCCATCGCGCAGGCGATCGTAACGATTCCTTTTTTCATCCTGATCCCTCTATCGCTTGATTGCCGGCCCGGTTTCCGTCCGCATCCATCGGGCCGATCGTTCCGGCAGCAAACCGATTTCTCCTTATTGGTAAGCAATATACACGCCAATCGGAGAAAATAAATGCAACACGCTATTATTGATAACCTTTTCGTTATCGACAAACCGCAGGGCCTGGTTTTTTCCAAATTAAGCAGGGGAAAAACGGGAAAACTTTTTCCCTGAACTGCCACTGATCTGTTCTTTCTGGGAAAGGGCCGGCGAACCATCGATTTCGAGGCCGAATCCCTCCCGGATCGATGTCGGGCCCGGGAGGAGGAAAAAGCGGTTTCAGGACAGCAGCAATCCCAGGATGCCGCCGGCCAGGATGATGAGCGCGGGATTCCCCCGGAAGTACGCCCAGGCGGCGGCCCCGGCCCCGATCAGCCAGGTGACGGGATCCGTCATCGTGTGGAGGCCGATCTCCACCGCGGCGGACAGGATCAGGGCGACCACCATCGGCCGCAGGCCGAACAGCGGCCCTTCCACCAGTCGCCGCTCGGTGCGCGTTTCGGCGAAGTGGACGAGCCCCACCATGGCCAGGATCGACGGGATGGAGACCGCCACCGTCGCCACGGTCGATCCCCAGACGCCGGCCACCTTGAAGCCCACGTAAGTCGCCGCGTTGGTGGCCACCGGCCCGGGCGTCATCTGGGCCAAGGCGAACAGGTCCACCATCTCGGAGGAAGTCAGCCACCGGTGCTGGCGAACCAGCACCTCCGACAGCAGCGGGTACATGGCATTCCCGCCGCCGAAGCTCAGGGCCCCGATGTAGAGGAAGACGAGGAAAAGCCAGAGCAGCTGCGCCATCTCAGGCCGCTCCCCGGTCCCGGGGCGGCTCCCACCGCTGCCTCGGGCAGTAGAGGTACCCCGCGGCAGCGGCGGCGAGGATCACCAGCGCCGGGTGCGCGCCCGCCAGAGTGACAAGTACGAATCCCGCCACGGCCACCATCACCGTCCAACGGTCTTTCAGGACCTGCCGGCCCATGGACCAGACCGCGACGACCAGCAGCCCCACCACGGCCGGCCGCGCGCCGTAGAGGAACGCCTCGACCGCCGGCAGGCTGCGATAGCGGAGGAAAGCCGCCGCGATGGCGAGGATGGCGGCGAACGACGGGATGACCGTGGCTATCGTCGCCACAAGCGCGCCACGGAGCCCGGCGACGGTGTACCCCACGATGGAGGAGGCGTTGATGGCCACCCCCCCGGGGCCGCACTGGGCCCAGGCCATGATGTCGAGGAACTTCTCCGGGGTGATGAGGCGGCGCCGCTCGACGAGCTCCCGCTGGATCATGGGGACCATGACGTACCCGCCGCCGAGGGTGAAGGCGCCGATCCGCAGGAAGACGAGGAAGAGGGTCCGCAGGTCGTTACGGACAGACTGCCGGCTCACGCCGGGTGAGGTTCCTTCCGCCATAAGCGACTATCTTAACAGGGCGGGCGTCTACCTCGGAAGATTCCGCTGTCCGTTCCGGTCGTTTTCCTGAAACTGGCGGACGGCCTGCTCCGCCCGGGCCGTTTCCACGGAGGGCGGGGCGTTGTCCGCGGGTTCGTGAAAGAGGAACGGAAGCGCGACGAGCAGGAGGAACGTGAGGATGACGGGAAGCCGCTCTCCGCGCCCGGTCACCGCGCGGCCTCCCCGCCAGCGGACATCGGCCCTTCCTTCCTCCAAAAGCATTTCCATTCCGTTCCGTCCTCTGAAAGCGGGGTTTTCGAATGCGACGGCGAGGCGTTCGCCCGCCGCGACGATCGGAACTCATATCGGTCGGAACGGTGCGGTTCTTTAATCACGCGCCGAAAGGGCCGGGACGCCGCCGGGACTTCCCCAAAACGGGCGTCGAATATATCATGGATCTATACGCCTTCCGGTTCCTCGCGGACGTTCATGCGGCTCTCCGTCCTCCTGTCGACGATCGGGTCCATGACCGGGAGAATGCCGGGGTAAGGCCACCGGGGGAGAAACGAAGGGTTTATGAGCGACCAGCGCACGGTCATCAACGACCAGTACCTGCGGGAGATGCACTTCGACGGCACCCAGGTCATCATGCACACGGACGGCATCCTGTGCATGACGATCGCGGAGGTGGTGAACAGCCGCGCGTTCGAGGCGGTCCTGTACATGTTCCTCGACCGGCTCGCCGGGAAGGGGGACCCGATCCTCGACGCCCTCCGGTCGGACGTCGGGACGCCGGCCGGGCGCTCCTACCTCCTGCGGCTGCTGCGGATCCTTTCCGAGATGCCGCTCGAGCACGCGGCCAAGACGGTCCCGAGCGCGGACGCCTACCTGGAGGACCCCCGCTCCCTCCACCTCTTCGTGGAGAAGTTCTACGACTTCTGGCGCTCCTTCGACCGGTACCTCGTCTGCCACTCCGAGCAGGGGCCCCAGAGCCACGACCTGCGCCCCTACCGGACCTTCACCGCGACCACGGAGCGGCTCAAGGACCTGGCGAGGGGGCTGTACCGCGACATCTGCGAGAACATCACCGGGGAGCACTGCCGCATCTACCGGCAGGTGTCCGCGGGCGCCGACGTCGGCCTGATCGCCGTGCAGCGGAAGTGGAACCTGCCGACGCCGGAAGCCGCGGCGCTCGAGGACGTCCCTTTCATCCGGCAGGTGCTCATCAATCCGCCGCTGATCATCGACCCCCCCGAGAACCGGCGGACCGGCCAGTTCCTCCGGGTGGACGAGAACCCCCTGAAGGGGCTCGCCCTCGAGGAAGGGAAATGGCTCTGCTACCCGGCCCAGGTGGGCCCCGTGGTGGTCTTCATCTACTTCCACCAGATGTTCATGGGGCTGGGGATCTCGCTGGCCAACCTGTTCGAGCTGGCGACGGACGAGCAGGTCGCGGCGGGGCCCGACGCCGTCTACCTGTACGGCGTCGACCCGGGCCATCTCTCCCGGCACGGGGAGCTGCCCACGGTGTTCCACGACGACGAGGCCGGCAACCTGCTGGTCGCGGCCGTCCCCGGGGAGAGCCGGTTCGGCTATTTCGGCTACCTGAAGAAGATGGCGCTCACGCTCCACAACATCCTCATGATGAAGCGGGGCCGGATGCCGTTCCACGGGGCGATGGCGGTCATCCACCTGAAAAGGCGGCGCAACGTGAACGTCCTCGTCATCGGGGACACCGCCACGGGCAAGTCCGAGACGCTGGAGGCGCTACGCCTCCTGGCCGGCGACGCGATCCGGGGGATCACGATCATCGCCGACGACATGGGCTCGCTGGGCATCCGCGAGGACGGGCGGGTCGTCGGCTACGGGACGGAGATCGGCGCCTTCATCCGGCTCGACGACCTGCAGCGCGGGTACGCCTTCGGGCAGGTCGACCGCGCGATCATCATGAGCCCGCAGAAGGCCAACGCCCGCGTCCTCGTGCCCGTGGGCTACCTCGGGGAGATCCTCGCCGGCTACCCCGTGGACTACATCCTGTACGCCAACAACTACGAGCAGGTCGACGAGGCCCATCCCCTCATCGCCCCGCTGCCCACCCCGGAGGCGGCGCTTCGCGTGTTCCGGGACGGCGCGGCCATGGCGAAGGGAACGACCACGGCCACGGGGCTGGTGCACAGCTACTTCGCCAACATCTTCGGGCCGCCCCAGTACATGGACCGCCACGAGGAGCTCGCGGGGAAGACGTTCCGGGCCGCCTACAACTCGAACACGTTCGTAGGGCAGCTCCGGACGCGCCTCGGCGTGCCCGGGTACGAGATGAACGGCCCGAAGGAGGCGGCGGCCGCGCTGCTGAAGATGATCATGAAGGAAATCCCGGCTTGACGCCGGATCGAGGGATCGGAGGCCCGAAGGCATGAGAGTGAACCCGAAAATGTCGGAGTACGAGTTCATTGAGGAGATCGACGACAACTTCATCTTCGACGAGGACCGGGAATACGAGGAGGCGGCGCGCTCGGGCGCGGCGATCTCCGACAACGCGGCGCTGATGGTGGCCTACGAGGTCGCCAGGGGCGGGTCGATCGCGTCGAAGGAAGTGAACCTGGGGCTGCTCGACATCCTGGCGAAGGGGCGGCCGACCCCCGTGGTGCTGGCGGCGATCCCCGTCGTGAAGACGATCCTCGACGGTCAGCCGGCCGACAAGGAGAGCGTCGGCAAGC
Organism: uncultured bacterium; assembly: GCA_964612075.1. Lineage (GTDB taxonomy): Bacteria > Desulfobacterota > Deferrimicrobia > Deferrimicrobiales > Deferrimicrobiaceae > UBA2219. The sequence continues at coordinate 28,495 of CAZTFC010000026.1, read as the reverse complement.
TGCTCGACGCCTGCAAGGAGCACACGAGCGCGTGGGCCGGGCTGGGCATCCTCCTGTGCGCCGACGAGAGCCTGGAGCCCGAGATCGACGCCATCATGGAGCGGTACCGCTCGGCCGACGGCGGCTGAGGGCCGCCCGCAGGTCGTCCAGCCAGGAATAGGCGACCGGCGTCGCCAGCAGGGTGAGCAGCAGCGACAGCGTCTGCCCCCCGATCACGACCACGGCGATCACCCGGCGCTCCTCGGCGCCCGGGCCGGTCCCCACGGCCAGCGGAAGCATCCCGGCCACGAACGTCATCGTCGTCATGAGGATGGGCCGGAGCCGGTCGCGGTTCCCCTGGCGGATCGCCGCGTCCCGTTCCATCCCCGCGGCCCGCAGGTTGTTCATGTGGTCGATCTGCAGGATGGCGTTCTTCTTGACCACGCCGAACAGCACCAGGATCCCGAGCGTCGAGTACAGGTTCAGCGTGTTCCCCATCAGCCACAGCGAAAGCAGCGCGAAGGGCACGGCGAGCGGGATCGAAAGCAGGATGATGAGGGGGTAGACCAGGCTCTCGAACTGGGAGGCGAGGATCATGTACATGAAAACGAACGAGAGGGCGAACGCCCAGATGAACTCGACGAACGTCCGCTCGAGCTCCCTCCCCCGTCCCGAGACGCTCGTCGTGTAGCCGGCGGGCAGGTTCATCTCCTCCACGGCCTCCCGCAGCGCGGCAAGGCGGTCCGCCAGCGCGTAGCCGGGCGCCACGGACCCCCTCAGGCGGACTTCGCGCTGCCGGTCGAGCCGGTCGATCCTCGAGGCGCTCTTGACCTCCTCCACCCGGGCGACGCTGCCGATCTGCACGATCCCGCCGTCCTCCCTCGGGACGTACAGCCCCCCGATCGTCGCCGGGTCCGCGCGGTCCTCCTCCCGCAGGCGGAGCTGGACCATGTACTCCTCGTTGTTCGCCGGGTCCCGGAACCGGGACACCTCCTCGTCGCCTCCCACCATCAGCCGCACCGCCGCGCCGATGCGCTCGGGGTCGACGCGCAGGTCCGCCGCGCGGGCGCGGTCGACCTGGACCCGAAGCTCCGGCTTGTCGAGCTTCAGCGTCGTGTCGGCCTCCATGATGCCGAGCGACTCCTGGCGCGCCACCAGCCGCTCCGCGAACGAGGACAGCGCCTCAAGGTCCGGGCCGCGGAAGACGAAGTTGATGTCCCAGGTCCCGCCGCCGATGTTGAACCCGCCGATGTTCCGGGCGGAGGTCCGCAGGTCGGTGTATTTGCGCATCCGGGCCCGGACCTCCCGCATGATCTCCTTCTGCGAGCGGTTCCCCTGGAACGCCTTCCACGGCCGCAGCCGCAGGGTGTCCCCCAGGAGCCGGGAGATCGAGAAGACGCGCTCCGCGTGCGGCTGGAGCTGCACGTACATCCGCCCCTCGCTCACCCCGCCGATCCACCCTCCCCCGGCGGTCGACAGCACCAGGCGCACCCCGCGGACGTCGCGGACCTCGCGGACGAGCGCGCTCATGATCTCGTCCATGCTGGCCAGGCTCGTCCCCTGCGGGGCGGCGACGCTCACCGTGAACTCTCCCTCGTCCGCGTTGGCGGGAAGGTAGTCCTGCCGGATCACGGAGTAGAGCGGCACCACCGAGAGCATGACGCCCAGCGACAGCAGGGCCACCGCCCCCCGGTGCCGCAGCGAGTAGTCGAGCGCGCGGGAGTAGGCCTCGTCGATCCGGCGGTAGAACCCCGCACGGGACCGCGGCGCCTCCCCCTCTCCTCCGCCCCCGCCGTTTCGCTCCCCCTTCCCCAGGAGCCGGGCGCTCATCATCGGGGTCAGCGTGAAGGACACGAGCAGGCTCACCAGGACCGCGACGGCCGCCGTGATGCCGAACTGGTAGAGGAAGCGGCCCGAGATGCTCGACATGAACGACACCGGGATGAAGATGATCACCAGGGAGAAGGTCGTGGCCGTGACGGCCATCCCGATGTCCGCCGTGGCGGCCCGCGCGGCCTCGAACGGCGACATCCCCTTCTCCTCGACGAACCGGAAGATGTTCTCCAGCACGACGATCGCGTCGTCGATGACGATCCCCACCATCAGGACGAGGGCGAGCATCGTGACGCTGTTCAGGGTGAAGTCGAGCGCCCACATCATGCCGAAGGTGGAGATCACCGAGGACGGGATCGCCACGGCGGCGATCAGCGTCGAGCGCCAGCTCCGCATGAACCAGAGGACGACCAGGGAGGCGAGGATGCTGCCCAGCACCAGGTGCACGTTGATCTCGTGCAGCGCGGCGTGGATGTAGCGGGACTGGTCCTGGATCAGGGTGACTTCGACGCCCGCGGGGAGCTCGGCCGACGCCGCCACGAGCGCCTCCTTCGCCGCGTCGATGACGGCCACCGTGTTCGCCCCGGACTGGCGCCGCACCTCGAGGACCACCGTCGGGACGCCGTTCAGCCGGGCCGTCGAGCGCTGCTCCTTCGTGCCGTCCTCGGCGCGGCCGATGTCGCGGACGCGGACGGGCTCGCCGCCGATCGTCGCGACCACCAGGTCGTCGAAGGCGCGCGGGTCGGCCAGCCGCCCGATCGTCCGGATCGTCTCCTCCCGGGGGCCCCTCGTGACGTTTCCGCCCGCGGCGTCGGTGTTCTGGGCGGCGATCGCGTCGCGCACCGCGGGGATGGGGATGCGGAAGGCGGCCAGCCGGTCGGCCTCGACCCACACGTTCACCGCGCGCTCCAGGCCGCCGACGATTCGGACTTCCCCCACGCCCGCCGACCGCTCGAGGCGGACCTTCACGATCTTGTCGGCCAGCTCGGTCAATTCGCGCAGCGTCAGGTCGCCGGACAGCGCCGCCGTCAGGACCGGCTGCTGGTCGTTGTCGAACTTGGAAACCAGCGGGACGGTGGCGTCCTCCGGAAGGTCCTCCAGGACGGTGTTCACGCGGTCCCGGACGTCCTGGGCCGCCGTGTCGATGTCCCGCTTGAGGTTGAACGTGACAATGACGGCGGAGGAGCCGCTCCCGGAGATCGACCGGAGCTCGTCGATCCCCTCGACGGTGTTCACCGCCTCCTCGATCCGCTTGGAGATCTCGGTTTCGACCTCTTCCGCGGAGGCGCCGGGGAGCTGGGTGCGGATCGACACGGTGGGGAGGTCGACGGAGGGGAACCGGTCGATGCCGAGCCGGGTGTACGCGGTGGCGCCGACCACGACCAGCGCCATGATGATCATCGCCGCGAAGACGGGGCGGCGGATGCAGATCTCGGCGATCTTCTGCAAGCGACCCTACCGCGTCACGGTGACGGGCGCCCCGCCGACGAGGCTGCCGGGCTCGAGGACGACCTCCTCGCCCGCGCCCAGCCCCTCCAGGATCTCCACGAGGTCGCCGGAGCGGCGTCCGGTGCGGATCTTCCGCTCCACGGCGCGGCCGTCCTTCACGCCGAAGACCTTCTCGATCCCGGCGAAGGTCACGACGGAGGACGCCGGGGCGAGGACGACGGGCAGGTCGGCCTGGACCACGATCTCGGCCCGCGCGAACGCGCCGGGCCGCAGGCGCCCGCCCGGGTTCGACACCTCGGCCTCGACGGCCAGCGTCCGGTTCTGCTCCTGGATGGAGGGGCTCAGCCGGACCACCCGCCCGCCGTGCTCGGTGGGGTCTCCCTCGATGCGGACCTTCACGGCCTGCCCGGCCCGGATGGAGGGAGCGTCGCGCTCCGGCACCGCGACCCGAAGGCGGAGCGGATGGATCTTCACCAGGCCGACCACGGGCGCGCCGGCGGCCAGGTATTCGCCGACCTGGGCCTTCCGCTCCCGCACCGCGCCGTCGATCGGGGAGAGGAGCGTCGTGTCCGCGAGCTGCTGCTTCGCCAGCTCGAGCCCCGAGCGCCGCTCGGCCAGGATCTCCGCGCGGTTGCGGATCTCCTCGACGGCGGCCTGGTAACGCCCCTCGGCGACCAGCAGCTTCGACAGGGAGGCGTCGTATTCGGCCCGGGCGATGTACTCCTTCTTCCAGAGCTGCTCCATGCGGTCCCGGTTCAGACGCGCCTCCTCGAGCACCGCCGCCGCCTCCCGCACGAGCGCGGTTTCCTCGGGGTCGACCCGGTCGTCCGCGCCCTCCGGCGAGAGCCCCAGCCCCGCGCGCACCTGGCGCAGGGCCGCCTCGGCCTGCTGCAGGCGAAGCCGGTAATCGGTGGGGTCGAGCCGCGCCAGCGGCTGCCCTTTCCGCACGGGAGTGCCCAGGTCGACGGGGATCTCGATCACCCGCCCGGGGATCTTGAACCCCGCGACGACGTCGACGTCGGCCGCCAGCGTGCCGGTGACGGCGACCGTGCGGGGAAGCCGGCCCTCCACGGCGGCGGCGAGACGGACGGAACGGGCCGCCTGGGCCGACCCTCCTCCCCCTTTGCGGCCCTTCGGCGCTTCGTCCCTGCCGCAGGACGCGGCGGCCACGGCGAGCGCGAGCGCGGCCAGCAGGGCGAATGTACGGTATAAGCTCAAAATCATTCCTCTCTTAGCGCATCCATGAAAGTGTACTTCCCGGGGCACGCCCGGCGCAATGGGCCTTGTGGGCCTGGATTGCCGCCACCGGACGGGGATGCTAGTATTATAAATCGCCAACTATGAATATGAGGGAGAAGGGGGAGGGGGAAACGGCATGGAAGGGAGCGATATCCGGAAATACGTGCGGGAAAGATACGCCGGCATCGCCCGGAAGGGAGGCTCCTGCTGCGACCCGGGCTCGTCGTGCTGCGGCGGTTCCACCCCCGGATCGGCGAGCGGAAAGGTCGGGTACTCGGAGGAGGAGATGCGCAGCGTCCCGGAAGGTTCCAACCTGGGGCTGGGATGCGGCAACCCGGTGGCCCTCGCCTCCCTCGCGAAGGGGGAGACCGTCCTCGACCTGGGGGCGGGCGGCGGCTTCGACTGCTTCCTTGCCGCCCGGGAGGTCGGCCCCGCGGGACGCGTCATCGGCGTGGACATGACTCCCGAGATGGTCGAGAAGGCCCGGGCGAACGCGCGGAAGCACGGCTGCGGCAACGTCGAGTTCCGTCTCGGCGAGATCGAGCACCTGCCGGCGGGCGACGCGTCCGTGGACGCCGTCGTCTCCAACTGCGTCGTCAACCTGTCGACGGACAAGGCAGCGGTGTTTTCCGAGGTGTACCGGGTGCTCAAGCCGGGCGGCAGGGTCATGGTCTCCGACATCGCGCTCGCCGGGAAGCTGCCGGACGACGTCGCGAAGTCGCTTTCGGCCTGGGCCGGCTGCGTCGCGGGGGCGATCGGGATGGAGGACTACGTCCGGCTGCTGGAGGCGGCGGGGTTCGCGGACGTGCGGATCGTGCGCGAGGAACGGTACGACCCGGGGGTGTGCGGACCGGGGGACCCGACCGACGCGGTCCGCAGCGTCACCATCTTCGCCGTGAAGCCGCCGAAGCCACCGGCGGCTCCCTAGCCCCTCCCCTTCCTCTCCTCGACGGCCACCTCCCCCCGGCGCACCACGAGGGAGATCTTCCCGTCGAGGAGGGCCAGGAGGTCGTTCCCCGCGATCCCGCGCCGCCACCCCTCCAGGACGCCGATCCCCTCGCGCTCCCCCGCCGCCATCCGCTCCAGCTCTTCCGCGCTGGCGAGCACCTCGGGCGCGACCCTGTGGATGCGCGCCCGGCAGCGCAACAGCGCGCTCATCAGGGCGACGACGGATGCGCGCTCGCCGTTGCCGCGCGGTTTCGGGGATCGGGGCGGGTCGGGAAGCAGCTCCTCCGGCAGGGCGAGCGCCTCGCGCACCGCGGCCAGCACGGCCCGGGACGTCTCCCCCCCCACCTTCCATTCCAGCCCCCGGACGCGGCCCAGCGCCTCCTCGTCGGATGCGCGGCTGCGGGCGATCGCCAGCGCGCTCTCGTCGGAAAGGACCCGGCGCCGCGGGACGTCCCTGCGCATGGCTTCCCGCTCGCGCCACGCGATCAGCGCCCGGAGCACCGCCAGGCGCCGCCGGTCGAGCGCGGCCCACCCCTTGACCCGCCGGTACTCCTCGTCGGGGTTCGTCTCGTATGTCGCCGGGGACGACAGCGCGGCGATCCCGGGCCCGATCCAGGAGAAGCGCCCCTCCTTCTCCAGCCGCTCGCTCATCCGGTCGTGCAGCGCCGGGAGGAACCGGACGTCGTCCAGGGCATAGGCGAGCTGGGACGCGGACAGCGGCCGGGCGCCCCAGTCGGAATAGGAGTGCCCCTTCTTCACGTCGACGCCGAGGAACTCGCGGACCACCGAGGCGTACGCCGCCTGGGCGGGCATCCCGAGGACCGACGCGGCGATCTGCGTGTCGAAGACCGGCGCGGGCACCCGCCCGGTCCGCTGGTAGAAGATCTTCAGGTCCTGCCAGCCGGCGTGCACCAGCTTCAGGATCTTCGCGTCGAAGAGCAGCTCGTCGAGGGGGGACAGGTCGCCGACCGCGAGCGGGTCGACGGCGAAGGCCTCGCGCTCCGTCCCGATCTGGATCAGGCACAGGCGGGGGAAGTAGGTCCGCTCCCCCACGAACTCCGTGTCGAAGGCGATCCTCGAGGCCCCCCGCACGCCGGCCACCGCCGCGCGCAGCTCGCCGGCGTCCGTCACCAGCCGTCCCTTCGGTTCCGCGTCCACCGCTCTCCTATTCCTTTCCGCCGCCGGAGGTACCGTACTCCTCGAGGAACCAGTCGATCAGCCGCCGGGAGATCGAGCCCACGCGCGGTATCTGCAGCCGCCGGACCTCCTCCGGCTCGAACCAGGCCGCCTGGACGAGCTCCTTCTCCTCGATCACGAGGTCCCCTCCCGCGTACTCGGCCGTGAACCCCACCATGAGGGTGTTCGGGAACGGCCACGGCTGGCTGCCGAAATACCGGATGTTCCGCACCTCGATGCCGACCTCTTCCCGGAGCTCCCGCCGGATGCACTCCTCGAAGGTCTCCCCGGCCTCCAGGAAACCGGCCAGGACGCTGAAGAAGACGGAGGGGAAGCGCCGGCCGTGCGCGAGGAGGATCCTCCCGTCCCGCACCACGGCGACGATGACGGCCGGCGAGATCCGCGGGTAATACTGGATCCCGCAGGCGGCGCAGGCCATCGCCCGCTCGTCCGCCATCGGCTCGGTCGGCATCCCGCACCTGCCGCAGAACCGGTTCGTCCGTTCCCAGTCCATGATCTGGAAGGCGCGACCGGCCAGGGAGAACATCTCCTCCGTCACGCTGCCGAGAAGGGACCGGAGGGTCCGGTAGGAGGATTCGCCGAGCAGGATCGGGCCTTCGGGCTCCGACGTGAAGCACGGCTTGCCGTCCAGCATGCCGAGGAACTGCTTCCGGGCCGGAAGGAGCGCCAGCTCGGCCGGATCGGAAACGTATGGAATCTCCGCCGCGCCTCCCCCGCTCCGCACGAGGATCCTGTCCTCGTGGAACAGGAACCACCACCCCTCGCGGCCCAGATTCTGGGGCGGCACGACGACGTGAACAAAGGTCATGGGATGCCTTCCCGGATTGATCGGACAAGTATACACCCGATCCCGCGGGGCGAGGCGGCTCGCCTCCCGATTTGCCGCCGGCCGCGATATAATCTGCGGATGATGAAAGCGCTGCTCCTGGAGAACATCCACCCGGACGCCGCCTCCGCGTTCGCCGCGGCGGGGTTCGAGGTGGAAAAGGTTACCGCCAGCCCGGCGAAGAAGGATCTCGCCCAGATGATCGGGGACGTCGACGTCCTCGGCATCCGGTCCAAGACAAAGGTCACGGCCGACCTGCTCGAGCTGGCGCCGCGCCTGCTCGCCGTCGGCGCGTACTGCATCGGCACCGACCAGATCGACCTGGAGACCTGCAGCGCGCGCGGGATCGCCGTCTTCAACTCCCCCTACAGCAACACGCGCAGCGTGGTGGAGCTGGCCGTCGGCGAGATGATCCTACTCCTGCGCGGCGTCGTCGACCGCAGCGCCCTGCTCCACCAGGGCGGCTGGTCGAAGACCGCGGAAGGGTCGCACGAGATCCGCGGGAAGAAGCTCGGGATCATCGGGTACGGGAGCATCGGCTCGCAGCTCTCCGTCCTCGCCGAGGCGCTGGGGATGCGGGTCTACTACCACGACGTCGCGGAGAAGCTGTCGCTGGGGAACGCGAAGAAGGTACCCCTCGAGGAGCTGCTGCGCATATCGGACATCATCTCGATCCACGTGGACGGCAGGGGCTCCAACCGCGGCTTCATCGGCGAGCGCGAGTTCGACATGATGAAGGACGGCGCCGTCTTCCTGAACCTGAGCCGCGGCTACGTGGTGGACGTCGAGTCGCTGGCGAAGCGCCTGAAGAAGGGGAAGATCCGCGGGGCGGCCGTCGACGTCTTCCCGGAAGAGCCCAAAAGCAACAAGGACCGGTTCTCCTCCCCGCTGCAGGGGATCCCCAACGTGATCCTCACCCCCCACATCGGCGGCTCCACGGAGGAGGCGCAGCAGAACATCGGCGTCTTCGTGGCGTCCCGGGTCCTGCGCTACCTCGATTCCGGGACCACGTCGTCCAGCGTCAACTTCCCGGTCCTCCAGACCCCGCAGACGCGCGACGCGCACCGGTTCGCGCACCTCCACGAGAACATCCCCGGCATGCTCGCGCAGATCAACGACCTCTTCGCGCAGCATCGCGTCAACATCGTGGGCCAGCACCTGCAGACCCGGGGGAGCCTCGGGTACGCCGTCATCGACGTGGGGGAAGGGTGCGATCCCTCGATCGTCAAGCACCTGGAGAAGATCCCGCACACGATCCGGGCGCGCGTCGTCTTCTGAAAAGCCCCCGCCGCTTTTCGGCGCCCGCTCACCTCCCCGAAGGCCGGAAGAAGAAGGCGTGGCTGGAAGTGAACCAGGGCGGCGTGCGCGCGGCGATCTCCCGGATCGAGGCGTCCCCGAGGAGCTCCTTCTGGAGGAAGCGGCGCGCCTGCGCCCTCCCCCACCCGTCGCGCGCCGGCGACGGCCGGTACAACCCGAGCGTCTCCTCCCCGCGGGGGAAGGCATGCCCCGGGGCGTCGTCCGGCCCCGGTCCTCCCGGCAACGACGCGTCGCGGGGAAGGTTCATGATCGCCAGGTTCAGCCAGCCGATCTCGCCGGCGTGGCCCGAAAGGAACTCCCGGGTCCGCTCCGCGTCTTCCCGCGTCTCCCCGGGGAAGCCGAGCATCACGTACACGTAGGCCGAGATCCCCGCCCGCGAGAGGTTCGAAAGGATCGCCGACGCCTCCTCGACGCGCGTCCCCTTCCCCATCCGGTCGAGAAGCGCCTGGGAACCGCTCTCCAGCCCGAGCTGGAGCATCGAGCAGCCCGCCTCCGCGAGGGCGGAGACGAACCCGGGATCGAGCAGCTCCCGGCCGAACCGCGCGAAGCCGTGCCAGAAGATCCCCCGAAGCAGCCCCTTCCCGTGCGCGATGCCCTTGAGCACGGTCGGGGGGATCGCGTCGTCCGTCAGGTGGAACCGGGCGACGCCGTGGCGCAGCGACAGCTCCCGCAGGAGCCCGGGAAAGGACGCGGGATCCGACGCCCGGAACGGATGGGTCGGGGCCACCGCTTCCGGGCAGAAGGCACACTTGCGCCAATAGCAGCCTCGCGAGGACGCGACGGGAAGCACCGGCTCGGGGGAAAGGTACTCCGGCAGCGGCGCGAAACCGTACTCCGGCAGGAACTCGACCGTGTCCCCTCCCTCCGCGAACGGCTCCCCTTCCGCGAGGCGGCCGGCCGCCGCGGACGCCAGGAGCTCCTCCCCCGGCCCGAAGCCGATCGCGTGGAACGGGGAGAACCAGGGCCCCTCCGACCGCAGCGCCTTCCTCCAGGAGGTGAGCATGCCGCCGCCGCCCAGGATCTTCGCCGCGGGCAGGCGGCGCCGCAGCAGCCCCGCCAGCTCGAAGGCGGGCAGGACCTGGTGCCGGTAATGGATCGAGACCGCCACGCACCGGGGGCGCAACGCCGCGACCCTCTCCGCCAGGTCGTGGAAGTAGCCGGCAAAGATCGACGGCGCTTCCCCGGACGCCGCGCGCGAAAGGTCGGCGGGGGAGAACTCCGACAGCCCCTCCCGGGTGTAGTCGCTAAGCGTCAGCCGTTCCGCGCCGCCGGCCCCCCGGTGCGCGGAAAGGGCGCCGTTCAGGTGGCGGACGGCGGCTTCGTACCGGGAAAAGGACCCGGCGGCCGCGCGCGACCGGAGAAAGGATAGGGCTGCCGGGGCGTTCCGCACGGCGCGGCGCACGTGCGTCGAAGGCGCCTCGCCCGCGGCGGACTTCAGCCGGGCGCCGTCCAGCAGATGCAGGTACGCCTCGAGGTTCCCGTCGACCGCCGCAGCGCGGAACCCCTTCCGGCGCAGGTGGGAAAGGAGCACGGCCGTCCCCAGGGGCGGCTCCGCGGGCTTCATCGCGGGAGGATGGATCAGCAGGAGATCCAGATGGGGCATCCTGTTATTATAGTAGTTGAACCGGAATTCACACGCACGTCGTCCGAAAAGGGGCAAATGGACGAGACCTTCCGCAAACGAACCGCCGAAGCGGACCCTGGAAAGCTGCGCTCCCGCCTGCTCGATCTGTCGGGGCAGACGTTCGTCTCCCTCGTGGAAAACAGCACCAACCTGATCGGCATCGCGACGCTCGAAGGAGAGCTGATCTACCTGAACCCGGCCGGCCGCAGGCAGCTCGGGTTCGAGGACGCCCCCCTGCCCGAAAGGTTCCGCATCCAGGATTTCGCGCTCGAGAGGCACCGGGGGAAGCTCCAGTACATGCTCCAGCTCCTTTCCCGGACGGGAAGCTGGACGGGGGAGATGCGGGTGAAGCAGCCGTTCACCGGCGAGGCGATCCCCATCGAGATGCGCGCCTTCCTGATCCGCGACCCGGAGGACGGCACCCCCGTCGGCATGGCGGGCATCGGCCGCGACCTCTCCGACCACAAGCGGGTGGAGAGGGCGCTGCGCCTTTCGGAGGAGAAGTTCGCCAAGGCGTTCCGGATCACGCCCGACGCCGTGAACATCAACCGCATGCGCGACGGCCTGTTCGTCGAGATCAACGAGGGGTTCACCCGTGCGACGGGCTACGAAGTCGAGGACGTCATCGGCAAGAACTCTCTCGGCCTGAACGTCTGGCACGATCCCGCGGATAGGGAAGAGCTCGTCCGGAGGCTGGCGGAGCAGGGCGAGGTGCGCAACTTCGAGGCGAAGTTCCGCCGGAAGGACGGCCGGATCGATACGGGGCTGATGTCCGCCCGCGTGATCGACATGGACGGGGAGAAGTACATTCTCTCGATCACGCGCGACATCACGGACCGCGTGCGGCTGGAGGAACAGCTCCGGCAGGCGCAGAAGATGGAGGCGGTGGGGCGCCTGGCGGGAGGGATCGCGCACGACTTCAACAACCTGCTGACCGTCATCGTCGGCTACTGCGACGTCCTCCTCTCCCGCGCGAAGCCCGGAGACGCCGGGTCGGCCGAGCTCCGGGAGATCCGGAAAGCCGGGGAAAGCGCCTCCGCGCTCACCCGCCAGCTCCTCGCGTTCGGCAGGAAGCAGGTGCTGAACCTCCAGCCGACGGCGCTGAACGACCTCGTCGCGCAGATGGAGAACATGCTGCGCCGGACCATCGGGGAGAACATCGCGCTGGCGACCGACCTCGCCCCGGACCTGTGGCTGGTGCGGGCGGACATCCACCAGCTCCAGCAGGTCGTCATGAACCTGGCGATCAACGCGCGGGACGCGATGCCTTCCGGGGGGCGCCTGACGATCGGGACCCGGAACGTCCTGGTGGGGGAGGACGCGCCCGCCAGGCCGCCGGACTGCCCCCCGGGGCCCTACGCGGCGCTTTCCGCCGAGGACACGGGCTGCGGGATGGACGAGGCCACCGTCCGGGAGGTCTTCGAGCCGTTCTTCACCACCAAGGAGCCGGGAAAGGGCTCCGGCCTCGGGCTGTCGACGGTGCACGGGATCGTCCGCCAGAGCGGGGGGTTCGTCGAGGTGGAGTCCCGGCCGGGGCTCGGCACCACTTTCAGGGTGTACCTGCCGCGCGTCGAGCTGCCTTCGGCAGCGGTTGCGGACACGGGCGTCGACCGGGCCGAGGGCGGGAACGAGACGATCCTGCTGGTGGAGGATTCCGAGGTCGTCCGCAGCTACACCGCCGAGATCCTGCGGACCAGCGGCTACGACGTCGTGGAGGCCGCCTCGGGGGAGGAGGCGATCCTCGCCGCCGGGAAGCACGGCCGTCCGATCGACCTGCTGCTGTCCGACGTCGTGATGCCCGGGATCACCGGAGGGGAGGTCGCCGCCAGGATCCGCGCGATCCTGCCGGGGACGAAAGTCCTGTTCGTGTCGGGCTACCCGGAGGACGCCATCGGCGGGAAGCGGCTGATCGACGACGGGGCGCCTTTCCTGGGGAAGCCGTTCACGCCGAACGAGCTCCGGAAGAAGATCCGGGAGATCCTCGCCCCCTAGAATGAGGGCTAGGGATCAATCCTCCTCGTCGACGATCTCGAACTCCCCCTCGTACTTGCAGAAGGGGCACCTCTCCGGGGTCGCCTCCACGTCGATCTTGAACTCCTGCCCGCATTCGGGGCACAGGACCACCCACTTGCTCACGGGCCTTCCTCCTTTCGCGGCGATCCGACGGCCGGCTGCTGCTGCGTGAGGCAATGGACCGCGCCGAGCCCCCACACGAGGTCCACGGCGTGGATCCCCGCCACCGCGCGGCCGGGGAACCGCTCGGCCAGGATCCCCAGGGCGACGCGGTCGTTCGGGTCGTTGAACGTGGGGACCAGGACGGCCCCGTTGCAGACGTAGAAGTTGGCGTAGCTCGCGGGGAGGCGCACGCCGTCCATTCGCAGCGGCGCGGGCATGGGCAGGGAGACGACCTCGAGCCGCGACCCGTCCTCGAGGCGGGCCCCCGAGAGCCGCTCGAAGTTCTCCTCGAGCGGGCGGTGGTTCGCGTCCCGGGCGTTCCTCTCGCGGCACAGGACGACCGTCCCCGGCCCGACGAACCGGCACAGGTCGTCCACGTGGCCGTGGGTGTCGTCCCCGGCGATCCCCTTCCCCAGCCAGATCACGTTGGACGCCCCCAGGTACTCCCGGAAGACGCCCTCGAGCTCTCCCATCGTCATGCCGGGGTTGCGCGCCTGGACCTGCGGGTCGAGCAGGCATTCCTCGGTCGCGATCAGCGTCCCCCGCCCGTTGACGTCGATCGCCCCGCCCTCCAGGACGACCTCCCTCCCCCCCGCCTCCGGCCGGATCAGGCGCAGCCCCAGGGCCCTCGCGGCCCGCCCGGGCACCTTCTCGTCCTTCTTCCAGTCGGGGTACTTCGCCCAGGCGTTGAAGCGGAAAGCCGCGATCACCGCCTCGGGGGCGCCGCGCTCGTCCACCACGAAGATCGGGCCGGAGTCGCGCGTCCAGCCGCGATCGGTGGGGAACCGGAAGAACTCGACCCGGGACAGGTCGACGCCGGCCCGGGAAAGCACCCGCCGCGCCTTCGCCTCGTGCGCGGGCGACTCCACGATGATCCGGGCGGTCTCGCCGGGGACGATCTTTCGGACCATCTCCCCGAAGACCCACGGAACGGGGGAGAACTTGCCCGGCCAGTCCGAGGCGTTGTGGGGCCAGCCGAGCCAGGTGGCCGTGTGCGGCTCCCACTCGGCGGGCATCCGGAAGGGGCTCACCCTTCTTTCCCCTCCCCGTCGTCGAGATAGCGCCGGGTGATCCCGCCGTAGGCGTCGATCCGGCGGTCGCGCAGGAACGGCCAGTTCCTCCGGACGTCCTCGAGAAGGCCGAGGTCGACCTCGGCGAAGAGGATCTCCTCCCGCTCCGTGGACGCCTCGGCCAGGAGCTGCCCCTGCGGGTCGCAGATGAACGAGGAGCCCCAGAACTCGATCCCCGCCCCGCCGCCTTCCGGCGCCTCGAGCCCCACCCGGTTGACCGCCGCCACGTACACGCCGTTGGCGACCGCGTGCCCGCGCTGCACGGTGCGCCACGCGTCGAGCTGCCGCCCGCCGTGCTCCTCCTTCTCGTGGGGGTGCCATCCGATGGCGGTCGGGTAGAACAGGACCGCGGCCCCGGCGAGGGCCGTGAGCCGGGCTCCCTCCGGATACCACTGGTCCCAGCAGATGAGGGCGCCGATGCGCCCCGCCCGCGTGTCGAAGGCGCGGAACCCCAGGTCGCCCGGGGCGAAATAGAACTTCTCGTAGTACGACGGGTCGTCCGGGATGTGCATCTTCCGGTAGATCCCCGCGACCGTCCCGTCGGCGTCGATCACGGCCAGGCTGTTGTGGTACACGCCCGCGGCGCGCCGCTCGAAGACGGGCGCGACGACGACGATCCCGGCGTCGCGCGCCGCGCGGGAGAGGGCGTCCGTCGTGGGCCCCGGAAGCTTCTCCGCCAGGTCGAAGAACGCGACGTCCTCGCGCTGGCAGAAGTACCGGGTGCGGAACAGCTCCGGCAGGCAGGCGACCCGGGCCCCACCCTTGGCCGCCTCGAGGACCATCGCGATCCCCTTCTCCAGGTTCCTTTCCGGCTCGGTCCCCACGGACATCTGGAGGAGGGCGACGGTGAATCGCGCATCCATCTTTCAGTTCACCCCGATCTTTCCCGCCGGCTCCTCCGCCGCGCGGATGGCGCCGAAGGCCTCTTCGTATTTCCGGAGGTTCTCCGCGAGGACGGAGACCACCCTCTTCACGTGCCCCGGCGAAAGGATGATCCTCGCCGTCACGGAGCCGGCCGGGGGGGCCACCATCAGGAAGTCGATGACGAACTCCTCCCGCGTGTGGGCGACGCTCATGTTGTTCGCGTAGACGCCCCCTTTCAGGTGGTCGGGGAACGTCACCTGGATCTCCATCTGCTTCTGGCCGCCTTCCATCCTTCGCGCCTCCTGGAGCGGTTTTCGGGAAGCCCGGGGGTCAGCCCAGGGGGGACTCGCCGTCCCGGCGGAAACGGTAGTAGTCCTCCGGGGTGTTGATGTTGCGTAAGGAGGACATGCCGGGGTCGATCGACTCCACCGTGTCCCGCCCGACGCAGCGGACCCGCAGCCGCTCGTGGAAGGAGCACAGCCCTTTGCGCCCGTCCCGGAGCGCCTGCTCGATAGCGGACAGCGCGCCCTTGCCGTACACGGCGTGCAGCGGCTCCAGCCCGCTTTCCCCTTCCGGCACGACGACGTCGGCCTCCCCCCCGAAACCGCACAGGTACCGGATGAGGTCCCCCTTGATGTGCGGCATGTCGCAGGCGACGACGAAGACCCGGTCGGTGTCGCTGTGGAAGAGGGCGGAATGGATCCCGGCGAGGGCCCCCATCCCGGGGAACAGGTCCGGCACGAGGCGGCACGGCATGAAGTCGTACTGCCCCGGCTCGGAGCCCACGACGATCACCTCGTCGAACAGCTCCGCCATCTTCCGGTGGATCGCCTCGATGAACCGCCCGCCCCGGTACGGCAGCAGCGCCTTGTCGCACCCCATGCGGCTGGACGGGCCTCCCGAAAGGATCGCGCCGGTTACCCCCGCGATCTTCCCGGCCGGACCGGCGGCGGAGATCCGTTCGGGATTGGAATAGACGTTGAACCGCTCCCCGCGGACGCAGCCGACGAGGGTGATCCCGAGCTCCCCGCAGATCCGGATGGCGGGGTCCGTCGGCGCGGAGCGCGAAACGACCGTGGAAACCCCGAGGATCGCCGCCTTCGCCGCCATCCCGGAGGAGACCCGCCCGGAAGTGGCCAGGATCCTTCCGGAGAGGTCGATCCCTTTCAGCAGCGCTTCCCCCGCGATCCGGTCGACCGCGTTGTGGCGGCCGATGTCCTCGGCGACCAGCAGCAGGCGTTCCCCGTCCCCCGCGGCGGCCCGGTGCATCCCCGTTTCCCGGCACCCTTCCTCCGACCGGGCCAGGAGCCCCATGGTCCCGATCACGCTCTCCGGCCGGAAGAACGGGCCGGCCCCCGGGAGCCGGACGCCGGGCGGGAACGCCTCCGGCCGCGGGAGGTCGATCTCCCCCCCGAGCCCCCGGAGCGGGACGGGGGAAGGACGTTCGGGGACCTCGCCCCGGACCCGCACGCTCACGGAGCCCTGCCGCTCGCTGACCGTCAGGGAAAGCAGGTCGGCCGGCGTCCGGACCACCCCCTGGAGCCGGAGGAAGCCGGCGACTAGGTAATGGAGGTCGTGAGGCGACGCGATCAGGGTCGCGAAGGGCGCCCCGTTCACCGAAAGGACGACGGAGAGCTCCGGCATCGGCGTGTGGACGACGGGAACCAGGCGGCGCCCGTCGTACCGCAGTACCGTCGGCTCGCCGCCTCCCTTCCGGTCGTCGCCCGGAAGTTTCGTCATAGTACCTTTATACCATGCCGCCCCCCTCGCTCGGGGGTATTGCGGAATTCCCGGGGAAGCATCTTAATAGTATGTTTATGGACCAGGGAGCGAAAGACATGCAACGCGGGCGCGCCCCGTCGGAGACATGGCGTCGCCTGGCCGACGGCCGTCTCCCGTGGGAAGGGATGCGGGCGCGGGCCCGGGTCCTCGAGGGAATCCGGCGCTACTTCCGCGACCGGGGATTCCTCGAGGTCGACCCTCCGATCGCGTCCCCCTATCCGAACATCGACCCCAACATCTTCCCGGTGCGGATCGAGGACGCCGCGGGGAACGGGACCCGGTTCTACCTGCACACCTCCCCGGAGCTCGCGATGAAAAAGCTGCTCGCGGCGGGGTCCGGCGACATCTTCTGCCTCGGGAAGGTGTTCCGGGACCGGGAAGGGTCCCCGCTCCACTCCCCCGAGTTCACCATGCTCGAATGGTACCGGCTCGGCCCCATGGAAAGCGTGATGGGCGACGTGGAGCAGCTGGTGCGGGAGCTGGCGCTGAAGACGTGCGGGCGGCAGGCCCTCTCCCGCGAGGGAAAGGAGATCCCGCTCGACCGGCCCTGGGAGCGCCGCGAGCTGTCCGACGCCTTCCGCGAGCTTCTCGGCGCCGAGATGACGGACGCGGAAGGCCTCCGGCCCGCGCTCACGCGGCTGGGCGCGCGCCCCGGGCCCGGGGAGTCGTGGGAGGACCTGTTCTTCCGCGCCTGCATCGAGGCGATCGAGCCCGACGCGGCGAGGCGGGGGGCGTGCTTCGTGACCGGGTTCCCGGCTGCGCTGGGCGCGATGGCGCGGCGGCGCGATTCGGACCCGGCGGTCGCGGAGCGGTTCGAGGGGTACGTCGGCGGGATCGAGCTCGTGAACGGCTACGGGGAGCTGACCGACCCGCAGGAGCAGGAAGACCGCCTCTCCGAGCTCGCGGAGCGCCACTTCCGGTCGACCGGGGAGCGCCTTCCCGTGGACCCGGGATTCATCGACGCGCTGCGCCACGGCCTGCCGCCCTGCTCCGGCGCGGCGCTGGGCGTCGACCGGCTCGTCATGCTCCTCCTCGGGAACGACGACATCGCGGACGGGATGTACCGATGAGCTCCCCGGGGTTCCTCGTCTTCCTGCTCTCCCTCGGGCATTTCTGCACCGACTTCATCCAGGGGGCGCTGCCGGCCCTCCTGCCGTTCCTGAAGGACCGGTTCGACCTGTCGTACGCCGTCGCCGGGATGCTGCTGATGGCGGCCCACCTGACCTCCTCGGTCGTCCAGCCGTTCTTCGGCTACTTCACCGACCGCCGGCCGTTCCCGTCCATCCTTCCGCTGGGGCTGCTGGTCTCGGCGGCGGGGCTGGCGCTGGTCCCTTTCTCCCCCTCCATGCCGTGGCTATTGGCCTTCGTCGTGTTCATGGGGCTGGGGACGGCGGCGTACCACCCCGAGGGGTTCAAGGCGACGGCCTGCATCGTCTCGGAGAAGCGGGCCACGGGGATGTCCCTTTTCTCCCTGGGCGGGAACATCGGGATCGCGCTCGGCGGGCCCGCGGCGATCTGGCTCGTCTCCCGGCACGGGCTGCACGGGTCGACGGCCGTCATCCTGCCCGCCGTCGCCACCGCGGTCCTCTTCCTCCAGGCGTTGCCGGCCATCCGTCGGCGGGTGGAAGATGCCGCGACGTCCGAGCGTCGGTCCGCGGCGGCGGGGCCGGACCGCCCCTGGTACACCGTCTCCCTGCTTCTGCTGATCGTGGTCCTGCGCTCGTGGACCCACCTCGGGCTGTCCACGTACATCCCGTTCATCTACCGGGCGGAGCTGGAGAGCGACCCGGGGTACGTCGCCACCCTCCTCCTCGTCTTCCTCGGCGCGGGGACGGTGGGGACCGTGATCGGCGGGCCGCTGGCGGACCGGGTCGGGCACCGCCGGTTCCTCTTCATATCGACGGCGCTGACGATCCCCTTCATCCATCTCTTCCTGCATTCCTCGGGCTGGGCCGTTTTCGCCACGGCCGCCCTGACGGGGGGGACGATCATCTCCACCTTCTCCGTCTCCATCGTCATGGCCCAGGAGCTGTTCCCCAGGCGCCTGGCCACGGCCTCGGGCGCCGTCGCGGGGTTCGCCATCGGGACCGGCGGGATCGGGGTGATGCTGCTGGGGGCGGTGGCCGACCGGCACGGGATCCCGGCCGCCATGCTCCTCGTCAACGCGTTCCCCGCCGTCGGGGCGCTCCTCGCGCTGCTCCTCCCGATCCCGTGGAAGTCCTCCCGCCCATCTTGACACCCCCCGAGGGCGGCCCATACGATGGGACGCTGGAGGTCACCGTGATCCGACGCGCCCCGATCGCAACCGTCCTCGCCCTGCTCGCGCTGACGCTCGCCGCCCCGCCCGCGGCGGCGCAGGACAACACCCCCCTCCAGCCCTCCGGGGGCGCGCAGGCCCCGGTCATCTGGACCCTCCCCGACGTGGTCGACATCGCCCTGAGGAACCACCCGCTGATCCGGCAGGCCGAGGCGGAAGTCGCGGCGGCCGTCGCGAGGAAGGGGCAAGCGCGGTCGGGATGGTACCCCGACGTGAGCCTTTCCACCGGGTACAACCGCTACCGGGCCTGGTCCTCCACGACGAGGCAGAGCGCCACCGCGGAGAGCGACTTCCTCCGCGGCGACCTCGGCTGGACGCTGTACGACTTCGGGCGGACCGGGGCCGCGGTGGACCGGGCGGACGCGCAGGCGGCGCTCAGCCGGGAGAACGCCACGTTGACGCGGGACGACGTGGTCTTCAACGCGAAGGTCGCCTTCTACAACGTCCTGCGGGCGGAGAACACGCTGGAGTTCCAGCAGAGGAACGTCGGCCAGAGGGAAACGCTCCTGCGGCAGGCGCAGGCCTTCTACGAGACGGGCGTCCGGGCGAGGATCGACTTCGTCCGCGCGGAGGCGAACCTCTACGACTCCCGCGCCCTCCTGGGGCAGGCCCGCAACGAGCTGCGCGTGGCGCGGATCATCCTCCTCCAGCGGATCGGGCTCGACAGCTCGAGCGAGTTCATCCTGCGGGGGGATTTCGACGAGTCGGTGCTGCCCGGCTCCCTTGCGGAATGGATCGAAGAGGCGCAGCGGAACCGCCCGGAGATCCGCGCGCTGCTGGAGAAGGAGCGGGCCGCGCTGGAATCGCTGCGGCTGGCGCGGGCCGGGTACCGGCCCTACCTCGAGGGCGGTGCGGGGTACGGGTACGCGGCGGACGATTTCCCCCTCAAGCAGAACTACTCCGTCGCCGTGACGCTGAGCCAGCCGGTCTTCTCGGGCTTCCTAACGCGCGAGCAGGTCCGGGAGGCCGAGGCGTCGCTCTCCTCCGTGCGCCACGAGATCACCGAGATCCGGAGGCGGGTGCGCCTGGAGGTGGAGCGGTCGGCCTACAGCGTGCAGGAGGCGGGGGAGCGGCTGGCGGCCCGGCGCAAGCAGCGGGAGGCGGCCGAGGAGAACCTGCGGCTCGCCACGGCCCGGTACGAGGTCGGCGCGGGGGACATCATCGAGATGACCGACGCCCAGACCCAGATGGTCAGCGCCGACACGGAGACCGTGAACTCCGCCTTCGACTACGCGGTGTCGCAGGCCTCGCTGCTGCGGGCGATGGGGCGCTAAAAATAACCGGGCGACCCCGTCAGGCGCCCTTCTTCCCCCCGCCGGCGAGCGCCTCGCGCGTCACGGGCAGCGCCGTCGAGATCCCCCGGGCCAGCAGCTTCCCCTCCGCGGTCGTCACGGTGAGCTCGCACACCACCTGCTGCCGCCCCTTGTGGATGACGCGCGACTCGCCGACCAGCGTCTCCCCCGGCTTCGCCGCGCGGATGATGTTGAAGCCCCAGTTGACGCCGGTGGCGTCGGACTCGGCGTTCACCGAAAGGGCAAACGCGGCGTCGGCGATCGCGAACGTCAGGACGCCGTGGCCGATGTTGTGGGCGTTGAGGAACCGCTCCTCGACGACCACGGACAGCTTCGCGTAGCCGGCGCGCGCCTCGATCAGCTTCATCCCGAAATCCTGCATCAGCCGGTCGCCCCGGTAGATCTCCTGTACGCGGTCCATCACCCCTCCCCCCGGCGGTAGCCCTTCGTGTACCCGACGTAGTTCGCCGCGACCCGCCGGTTCTCCTCCTCCGCTTCCGCCCCGAGCTCCTTCACGACCTTCCCCGGCACCCCCATCACCAGGGAACGCGGCGGGACGGCCATCCCGGGGGGGACCACCGCCCCCGCCGCGATCACGCTCCCGCGCCCGACCGTCGCCCCGTCGAGGACGACGCAGCCGATGCCGAGGAGGCAGAGGTCCCCGATCGTGCAGCCGTGCGCCTGGACGCCGTGGCCGAAGGTCACGTCGTCCCCCACGACGACGGACAGCCCTTTCCGCACGTGAAGCACGCACCCGTCCTGGACGCTGGTCCGCCTCCCGATCCGGATCGGCTGGATGTCGCCCCGGATCACGGCGTTGAACCAGACGCTGGATTCCTCCCCGATCTCCACGTCCCCGACGATCCTCGCCCCCTCGGCGACGAAAACGGTGGGATGGAGGCGCGGGAGGACGCCTTCGTACGGAATCAGCTTCATGGGATTTTCTTACCCCGTCCGGCCGGAAACGTCCAGCGGGGCGACGGCCGGGGCCGGGCTTCCTTCCCGGCGGCAAACCGGGCGCGGGTGCGGTGAGGGACCGGCGTCGCCGTCGGCGCGATCACCGTGACGGGGCGCGGTGCCGCCTGGAACCGCTCACCCGCAGCAGCCGTGCCCTCCGCCGCCGCAGCATCCTCCCCCCCCGCCGCCGTCGCCGACGACCCCGAAGAGCTCCTGCTTCTCCTCGCCGCCCCCGCATTTCGGGCACCGGGGGACGAAGGACTCCTTTTCCTCGCTCGACAGGCGGACGTCGTACGGCTCGTCGCACGCCTTGCAGTAATAGCTGTATCTCGGCATCGGCCCTTTCCTCCCGGCCCCTACTGGCAGCCCTTGTGCCCCATCATCGTCGCCATGGCGGAGAACATGTTCCTCACGGGCCTGCCGCAATCCTGCGTGAACAGCCAGAACATCTCCTTGAGCTTGTCCTCGTTCCGCATCATGTCCTGGCAGAAGGGGGGCATGATCCTGCGCAGGACCTCCATCCGTTCCGGCTCCGGCAGGGCAAGGAATTCCTTTTCGATCTCTTCCACCGTCATGGCGATCCTCCGTTGGGGCGACGCCCCCGGGTTCCCGGGAGCGGACGACCGGGCAAAGTGGATATTTTCAGGCCGGCCCGCTATGATGTCAATACGCCGAACGACGATATGAGGAAACGACATGACCCTGCGCGCCTACGAAGACGTCATGAAGGCGGTCTCCGACCCCACCCGGGTCCGGATCCTCAAGATCCTCGAGGGCGGGGAGCTGTGCGTCTGCCAGGTCATCGCGGTCGTCGGCCTCGGGCAGTCCACGATCTCGAAGCACCTTTTCCTCCTCCGGGCCGCCGGCCTCATCAAGGACCGCAAGGACCGGAAATGGGTCCACTACTCCCTCGACGGGAAAAACGGGAACCCCTACGCCGCGGAGATGCTCCGGAACCTCCGGGAATGGCTCAACGACGACCCGGTCGTCGCCCGGGACCGGGAACGGGCGGCGCTGGCGAGAAACACGGGTCCGGCCGCGATCTGCGAGCGGGGCATGACCCTCCCCCGCCGGAGCGGCAGGCGGTGCTGCTCCGCGGATTAAGCATGGGGAACAGCCGGTCCGGTCCCGATCAGCCCGAAAGGATCTGACGGATCTCCGCCGGGGTCGGCACTTTCCCGGCCACCTTCACGACGCCGTCCACCGCGAGGGCGGGCGTCGTCATCA
>CAZTFC010000026.1:0-6299 GCA_964612075.1 uncultured bacterium | reverse complement strand
ACTTTCCCGGCCACCTTCACGACGCCGTCCACCGCGAGGGCGGGCGTCGTCATCACCCCGAACCGGATGATTTCCCCGATGTCCGTCACCTTCTCCAGCCTGTATTCCAGGCCGAGGGCCTTCGCCGCCTCTTCGGCCGCCTCCGCAAGCTTCCCGCATTTGGGACAGCCGGTTCCCAGGATCTGGATCAATTTCATCGACCGCCTCCCCGCCTCCCTGTATTTTCTCCACGGATTCAGAAATAATATCTCGCCCGGAATTCCAACTTCCAGTCGTTCGGCTTTTCCCCGAACTCGCTGTATCGATCCCCCTTGAGTAGGGAAGCCTTCAGCCTGAGATCGAGGTTCTTCACCCCGTCGTACCCGATTTCGGGGGAGAGGGAAAAGCTCCCGTCGTCCACGTTCAGGATCCAGGTGATCGCCGGGGTCAGGTAGAGGATGTCGAAGGGCTCTTTCCGGCTCGCCCTGAAATAGAGGTAATCCCGCATGGGGTTCGGCCGGCCGTAATTCCCCGCCGCGACGTTGCCCGCCTTCTGCAAAAGCATGCCGTTCCCGGTGGAAACATACGCGTCGCAGGCGTTGTCGACAAACGAGAAAAAAACGCTCATCTCGTTTTCGGTGTACCCGGTGCCGTTCCGGTAATATTCGAGAATGTACGTCGTATCCGTTTCCGTCAGATACCGGATCCCGGCCAGGTAACTCGTCGCGTCGCCCTCCGCCACGACCGCTTCCCCGCTTTCGGCCAGGTACCTCTTCCCGTGGTTCTTTATGAACGCGAACTCTCCGTGGATCTCGAGGTTCGTCCGGAGGTTCCGCGAGAAGTCCGCGCCGAACCGTCTCGGGCGGCTCGCGCCGCCGAGGAACATGAAATCGATGTCCGTGTCGTACAGCAGCAGGTACAGCTTCGCCGCGAAATTCATGTGGCCGGTCCGGCCGAAGTCGTCGTTGACGTCTTCGTACGCGGGCACGACGACCGGCGTGAAGGAAACGGTCTTCAAGGGTCCTGAAAAGCTCCTGATGTAATCCGCCGAGGCGACGACGAACCCCTCCAGGTTCTGTCCCGGATCGTCCGGGTCCTTGGGCCGGTCCACAAACGCCGCGGGATTCCATGCGTACCCCTTGCCCCACTTGAGCGTCTTCTTGCCGATGTCGACCGTCAGGGACGAGGAGGGCTTGATCGAGAGAAACCCCTCGTAGACGCTTGTCCTGGAATGGCCGCCGAGATAGGAATTCTGGTAATCCGTGTTCGTGCGGACGAACAGCCGGGCGATCCCGGCCTCCAGCGAACCTTCCAGCTGGAGCGCGGCGTTGTACTCCTCCAGGGTCGAGCCTTCCTCCCGGTCGTAGAATTTCAACTTGTAGAGGGACGCGTCCCGGTCGAGCCCGTAAAGCACCGGCCGGAATTCGGCATAGCCGCCGATGTGATACGGCTTCTTCTCGATCTCCGACTCGTCGAAGGCGTACTCTTCCGCGAAAGCCACACGCGGCAGCCCCCCCAGCAGCCACAGGAAAACGAGAAGGATGCCGGGGAGCGCCTTCATCTCAGCGATTCGATGTTCGGCAGGAAGGTGAGGGTGAACACCTCGTCCCTGAAGTCCTTCGCTTTCACCTTCGCGAAGATCATCACCGATTTGTACCCTTTGTACAGCGGGCTGTCGGTCTCGATCACCGCGGGCCGAGTGATGCCTCCCCCGAAATCCTTCACGTCCCTGAAATAGATCGTCTTGATCAGCAGGCCCGCTTCCGTCAGGCACTCGATCTTCGTGGGGAGCTTCTTCCCCCTGTCCGCCCACAGACGGAGGCGGTCGTACGCCACGGCCCTGGTTTTTGCCTTGAGGTAAAGGAGGTACTCGCCGCCCTGCTCCTCCACCTTCTCCACGTCGTACTCCGCGGCGTAATCGAGCTGCAGGATGTCCGAGTTGTTGAACACCCCTCCGACCACGGACTGCAGGCTCGTGATCCGGACCGGCTTCCCCACGTTGGGAATGTAGAGCCACATGTTGTCGCCGAGCCGAAGCGTGCTCCTGCCCTTTTCGCTGGCGGGGGCGATGAACAGCGAGGCGACCCGGTCCACCCCCTTCTTGACGGTGAAGAGCGTGAATTCCTTCCTGCGGCCGTCGGGCTCCACGTTGATGAGCTTGCGGTACGACTCGTACGACTCGGGGCTCAGGTTCCGGTCCACCTGCCTCAGGAGCGCTTCCCCGTCGAGAGCGTGGGCGGGGAACGCGAACAGCATCACAAGGACGACGACGGCGGCGTTGAGCATTCGGCCCCTCCTATTTCGCGAGCGCCTTCTTCACTGCGTCGGCGGTATTTCCCTTGAACGCCAGGTAACGGATCCCCCGCTCCTTCATCGCGCCGGCCATCCTCGGGCCGAATTCTCCGGCGACGACGACCTTCACCCCCTTGCCGGCGAGCAGGTCGGCCGCCCGGATCCCGGTCCCGCCCCGCGCATCCTTGTACGGGTTGGGCACCGCTTCGACGAGCGTCCCCTTTTCGTCGAAAAGCAGGAAATACGGGCAGCGCGCCGCGACCGGGCTTACCGGGGACGAAGGGTCTTTCCCCTCGGCGGCCACGCCGACGGCCGCGGGGCCGGCGGCGAAAACGGTCGGGGGAAGAGCAAGCGCCAGCAGCAGAAGCAGTCCCGTGAAACGCTTCATCGCGAACCTCCTGCGATCGTTTTCCGTGCGCGCGCCGGCCTAGACATGCCGCAGCGCCTTGATCGGCTCCATCCTCGACGCCTTGAACGCGGGCTGGAGGCTGGCGACGACCGAGATGACGACGACGATGACCGACAGCGCGAGGACCTCGGCGGGATCGATGGCCGCTTTGAGGAGAAGACCTTTCTGCCGCCCGAAATCATACGTTATCCCGGCCATGTTCAGCGCGAACAGGACGGCGGCCCCGACAGCGTTGCCCAGGATCGCCCCCCCGATCCCGAGGCTCAATCCCTCCAGGACGAACAGGGAGAGGATCCGGCCGGGCAGCGTGCCGATCGCCGCGATGGTGCCGATCTCCCGGATCCGCTCGTAGACCGCCATGATCATCACGTTCATGATGCTCACCAGCACGATGGCGATCAGCATGAGCTTCATGAAGAAGGTCATCACGTCGATCATCCGGGCGATGTTGTAGAAAGGGGACAGTTTCTCCCAGCTGTGGACCTCGAATACCGGTTTCCCCTGCTGGTTGAGCTCCTTGTCGAGAAGGTCCGTCAATCGTTCCGTGAACGACCCGAGGCCGCGGAAATCGGCGAGCCGGACGGCCACCTCGCTGACCTCCCGCCCCTCAAACCGCAGCACCTCCGCCGCATCATCGATGTGGATGTAACCGTCCCGTCCCCCGGGGCCGGTCGCGCTCTCGAGAATGGCCGAGACCCGGAGCTGCTTCCCGTTCACCGAGCCGTCCTGGTTCGTGGCGATGACCACTACGGTGTCCCCCGCCTTGACCTTCATCCCCCTGGCGAGGAGTTCCGGCACCCAGATCTCCCCCTGCTCGATGTTCTTCTTCCCCTCGAGGACCCTCCCGGCCAGCAGCGGCACCGTGGCGAATTCCCTCGCCGGGTCGACCCCGTTCAGCCGGATGTTGGTCGTCTCCGTGAACGTGCTGAACATGGCCCCGAACTTGACCCGGAGCGAATAGGCCTCGATTTCCGGCTGGGCCGCCAGGGCCTTCTCGAGACGCCCGACGGCGCCCGCCTTCAGGTTGAGGTTCAGCGGGAGCGTGTCGATGGACGCGACGTACCCTTTCCTGTGCACCTGGAGGTGCCCGAGCATCGAGTCGGTGTTCTGGGCGATCATCATGGCCTTGAACGAGCCGGACACGGAAACGAACACCAGCACGAAAACGACACCCAGGGTGACGAGCGATATCGTCAGGAGGGTGCGACGCCTGTACCGCAGCAGGTTCCTAAAGGCGATCTTCAGGAGCTTACCCATTGCCGGCCTCCCCCTTGTCCTCGACCCCCGCAAGCATGCCGTCCTCCAGGCGGAACACGGTTTCCGCCTCCCCGACGATCTTTTGGTCGTGGGTGGAGAAAAGGAAGGTCGTGTTCAGGGTGTCGCGCATCTTCTTCATCAGGTCGATCACCTGGTAGGCCGTCGCGTGGTCCAGGTTCGCGGTGGGCTCGTCGGCGAGCACCAGGGAGGGGTTTCCCACCAGCGCCCGCGCCACCGCCACCCGCTGCTTCTGGCCCCCGGAGATCTGGTCGGGGAACTTGTGCATCTGGTCGAGCATCCCCACCGCCTCCAGGAGCTTCTGGACCCGCCCCGAGCGCTCCCGCGCGGGGACGTCCTGCACCATGATCAGCGGATACTCGATGTTCTCGTAGACGGTGAGCACGGGGATCAGGTTGAAGTCCTGGAAGATGAAGCCGATCGTCTTTCCCCGGAAGGACGCCCCCCGCCGCCGGTCGAGGCCCGCGACATCGACGCCCGCCACCTCGAGGCGCCCCTCGCTCGGCTTGTCGAGGCAGCCGATGAGGTTCAGCAGGGTGGTCTTGCCGCTTCCCGAAGGGCCGACGAAGGAAACGAAGGAGCCGGGCTCGATTTCGAAGCTCAACCCCTTCAGGGCGTGGATTTCGATCTCCCCGACCCGGTAAACCTTGCGCACCCGGTCCGCAACGATCAGCGCCATGGTTTTCCCCCTTTCCCTTCGCCGCCGCTCCCCCGATGCCCGTGATGACTTTACGATACCTCGCGATTGTGGAAGAAATATGGAGGAATTCTAGAGGATGGCGTTGAACAGGTACCCCATGATCACGATGCCGGCGAGGGTGATGCCGAAGAAGATCGCCAGCAGCGGCCACCGCATCGCCTTCTTCAGGATCAGCGCCTCGGGAAGCGAGATGGTGACGATCGACGTCATGAACGCCAGGACCGTGCCCAGCGGCACTCCCTTGCCGGCCATCGCTTCCATGATCGGGAGCACGCTCACCGAATTGGCGTACAGCGGGGCGCCCATCAGGACGGCCGCCGGAATCGTCCACCAGGTCCTTCCGGACAGATAACGGTTCACCATGCTCTGGGGGATGAACCCGTGGATGAACGCCCCCACCCCGACCCCCAGCAAGACGTACGGGAAGATCTGCCGGGTGATGACCATCCCGTCGTCCCAGAAATGCCTGACGAGCCCGCGGAACGGCACCTTGCTCCCCTCGTATCGGGCTTCCACCTGCCCGCGGGACTTGAACCGCAGCAGTTCCGGGATGATGTATTTCTCCGCATTCATTTTTTCGATCAGCGCCCCCCCGATCACGGCAACGGCCAGACCGAAGATGTTGTAGAGGATCGTCACCTTTATGCCGAACATGGCCGGAAACAGGTACAGGGACGACTCGTTGATCAGCGGGGAGCTGATCAGGAACGCGAACGTGACCCCCAGCGGGATCCCGGCGCCGAGGAACCCGATGAACAACGGGATCGACGAGCAGGAGCAGAAGGGCGTCACAATCCCCAGCACGGCGGCCATCAGGTAATTCATCCCGAACCAGCGTTTCTTCGAGAGGATGTCCCGGGCCTTTTCCAGCGGGAAGTAATAGCGGGTGATCGCCATGATGTAATTGATGGCGACCAGCAGGATTCCGATCTTGATCGCATCGTATATGAAGAAGTGAACGGCGTTGCCGAGATAGGATCCTTTCGCCAGGCCGAACCAGTCGAAGATCGCGACATCCGCAAAAAACTCTATCGGATAAAAGATGTCCATCCGAAAAACCCCTCTCCGAAAGACCCTGTTGTTTTTTCAGCGGACTCCGGGCGACGCCGGGAACCAGTGCCGCGTGCGGTTGCACACCGAGCAGACCGAGAGCATCACCGGCACTTCCACCAGGACGCCGACCACCGTCGCCAGCGCCGCCCCCGATCCCGGGCCGTAGAGCGCGATCGCAGTGGCCACGGCCAGCTCGAAGAAATTGCTTGCGCCGATCAGCGCGCCGGGCGCCGCCACGGGGTGCGGGACCTTCAGCCACTTCATCAGCCCGTACGCCAGCGACGAGTTGAAGTAGACCTGGATCAGGATCGGGACCGCGATCAGCAGGATGTGGAACGAGCGCGAGGTGATGTTGTCGGCCTGGAACGCGAAGATGCACACCAGCGTCGCCAGCAGCGCGATCACCGTCACCGGGTGGAGAAGCGACAGGAACCGCTCGAACCACTCCGTCCCCTTCGCGCGGACCAGCCAGCCCCGCGACACGACCCCCGCCGACAGCGGGATCACGATGAAGAACACCACCGCGTAGACCAGGACCATGAAGGGAACGTGCAGCGACGACGCGCCGCTGACCAGGAACTTCACGATCGG
>CAZTFC010000025.1:2953-37787 GCA_964612075.1 uncultured bacterium | reverse complement strand
ACGAAGGATCTCCCCGTGCTGATCCTTTCGGGGACCCTCGTCCCTCTCGACGAGGAGAAGGTCGAGGCGTGCGGCGCGAAGGGGGTACTTTTCAAGCCGTTCGAGACCATGGAACTTCTCGAAAAAGTGGAAAGTCTCACCGGGAAGCGCGAGGAGGCCCCCCCGGTCGCGAAGACGCAGGAGCCCGTTGCGGAGGCGCCGGCGCCACCGGCGGACGAACATTGGGATTTCAGCGATGTACTCGACGAAGTCGAGGAGGCGGTCCCGACGGTGAAGCCCGATGCCGCGGCCGGAACGGTCGGGGAGGCCTTCGCCGGCGACGTCGCCGCGGCGGCGGGGAAGGACGCGGCGGGCTACGACGAATTCGACGTGTCGATCGACGATATAGGGGAACCGGCCGAGACGTCCCCTGCGGCGCAGGAGCCTCCCGCTCCCGCCGAGCCGGCTGAGGCGCTGGAAGCGGTCGAGGAAATCGAGGAGATAGAGGAACTGGAGGAGATCACAGAGGCCCCGACGGCGGCGGAATTCGAGGAAACACCGGAAGCAGGGGGCGGGGAAGCGGCGGAGGAAATGGCCGGGGAAGCGGGAGAGGAAGGAATGGAGGCGGTCCCGGAGACGCCGCGGGAAGAGGCTCCCGAAGCGACCGCGGACTGGATCCCGGAGGCGGCGCCGGAGGAGGAGGTATTCCCCGAAACGGCCGCCGCGCCGGCCCCTGCGGCTTCCGCAGCGTACGAAGAAGGGGGCGGAGACGAGATCCTCCGGGCGGAGCTGAAGGAGCAGTTCGCGGCCCGGGCCGAGGCCATATTCCGCGAAGTCGCCTCAGAGGCCGTCGAGAAGGTGATGTGGGAGATGATGGACCGACTTGCCGGGGAATTCTCGGCAAGAATACGCGAATCGGTCGAATCCGTCGCATGGGAGGTGATCCCGGCCACCGCCGAAGCGCTGATCCGGGAGGAGATTTCCCGGATACGGACCCAGGCCGGAAAGCCGATATCTTCATGAAGGAAAAAGATCCCGGAAAGGACAAATCGACCTACAACCCGAAAACCACCGAGGAGAAGTGGTACTCGGAGTGGCTCTCCGAAGGGGTGTTTCACGCCCACCCCCACCGCCCCGGCGAGCCTTACACGATCGTCATCCCGCCTCCCAACGTCACCGGGTCGCTCCACATGGGGCACGCCCTGAACGTGACGCTCCAGGACGTCCTCATCCGGTACGCCCGGATGAACGGGAAGAACGCCCTGTGGCTTCCGGGCATGGACCACGCGGGGATCGCCACGCAGAACGTCGTCGAGCGGGAGCTGAAGAAAGAGGGGATCACCCGGCAGCAGCTCGGCCGCGAGGCGTTCGTCGAGCGCGTGTGGAAGTGGAAGGAGCAGAGCGGGGGGACGATCCTCAAGCAGCTCAAGCGGCTCGGCGCGGCGTGCGACTGGGACCGCGAGCGGTTCACGATGGACGAGGGGCTCTCCCGCGCCGTCAAGGAAGCGTTCGTCCGCCTCTACAGGAAAGGGCTCATCTACAAGGGCCGGTACATCATCAACTGGTGCCCGCGCTGCCACACGGCGCTGTCCGACCTCGAGGTCTCCTACGAGGAGAAAAAGGGCAGCCTGTGGTATATCCGGTATCCCGGCTGGTCCGGCGGCGAAGGGGTCGTCGTGGCGACCACGCGGCCGGAAACGATGCTGGGGGACACCGCCGTCGCGGTGAACCCGAAGGACGAGCGGTTCGCGGGGTTGGTCGGGGAGACCCTCCGCCTCCCCCTGATGGACCGCCCGATCCCGGTCGTGGCCGACCCCATGGTGGACCGGGAATTCGGCACCGGGGCGGTGAAGATCACCCCGGCGCACGACGTGAACGACTTCGAGGTCGCGAAGCGCCACAACCTTCCCTCCGTCCGCGTGATCGACCTGTCCGGGAAGATGACCGCGGACGCGGGGGCCTTTGCCGGGATGGACCGGTTCGCCTGCCGCGAAGCGGTGGTGGCGAAGCTCAAGGAGGAAGGGCTCCTGGTCCGCGAAGAGGCGTACCTCCACAACATCGGCCACTGCTATCGCTGCCAGACGGTGGTGGAGCCGGCCGAGAGCATGCAGTGGTTCGTGAAGACGAAGCCGCTGGCGGAGCCCGCCATCGAGGCGGTGCGGAAGGGGGAGACCCGGATCATCCCCGCCCAGTGGGAAAAGACCTACTTCGAATGGATGGAGAACATCCGCGACTGGTGCATCTCGCGGCAGATCTGGTGGGGGCACAGGATCCCGGCATACTACTGCGAGGCTTGCGGGAAGACCGTCGTCGACGTCGAGAAGCCCGCGAAGTGCCCCTTCTGCGGTTGGAAGGAGCTGAAGCAGGAGGAGGACGTCCTCGACACCTGGTTCTCCTCCGGCCTGTGGCCCTTCTCCACGCTGGGGTGGCCCGAAAAGACCCCGGACCTGGAGCGGTATTACCCGACCTCCGCCCTGGTTACCGGCTTCGACATCCTCTTCTTCTGGGTCGCCCGGATGATGATGATGGGGATCGAGTGCACCGGAAAGGCCCCGTTCCGCGACGTGGTGATCCATGCCCTGGTGCGGGACGCGCGGGGAGAGAAGATGAGCAAGACGCGGGGGAACGTCATCGATCCCCTGGAGGTCATCGAGAAGTTCGGCACCGACGCCTTCCGGTTCACGCTCGTCGCCCTCGCGGCGCAGGGGCGCGACATCCGGATGTCCGACGAGCGCGTCGAGGGGTACCGGAACTTCATGAACAAGCTCTTCCAGGCGGGCCGCTTCGTCACGATGCACGCGGACGCGACGACCGGCAGGGAGCTTCCCGGAGAGCTGTCGGTCGTGGACCGGTGGATCCTTTCCCGGCTCCAGCGCGTGATCGACGAGGTCCGCAAGGGGATCGAGGAATACCGGTTCAACGACGCGGGCTCGGCGTACTACCAGTTCGTGTGGCACGAGTTCTGCGACTGGTACGTGGAGATGATCAAGCCGTCCCTGGACGTCGAGGCGGAGAACCGGGACCGCGAGCGGCAGCGCTCGGTCCTCCTGCGCGTGTACGAGACGATCCTCGCCCTCGGTCATCCGTTCATCCCCTTCATCACCGAGGATCTGTGGCACACCCTCCCCGGGGAGCGCGGACTGCTCTACAACCTTCCGTTCCCGGTCGCGGACGCGGCGGCGGCGGACCACGACGTCGAGGAGGACATGGGCCGCCTGATGGAGACCGTTCGCGCCGTCCGGAACATCCGCAGCGAGCTGAACGTCCCGCCCGCGAAGAAGGTGGAGATCCGCCTGAAGGGGCAGCCGGAGGAGCTCGCGTTCCTCAAGAGCCACGAGGAGGTCCTGCGGCGCCTCGCCCGCGCGGACCGCATCGCGTACGCGGACGCCGACTACATCCCCGTGGAGGACGCGACGGCGGTCGTCGACGGGATCGAGGTGTGCATCCCGCTGGCCGGGCTGATCGACTTCGACCAGGAGGCCAGGCGCCTGGGCAGGGAGATCGAGAAGGGGAAGGCGGAGCTCACCCGCGTGAACGGGCAGCTCAATAACGAGAAGTTCGTCGCGAACGCGCCGGAGGATATCGTCTCCGCCCTTCGCGACCGGAGGAACGCCCTGGAGGAGAAGTTGGGGAAGCTCGGAAAGAACCTCGAGCTGGTGAGCAGATACCTCTCGTGATCCCTCCGTGGCATTACGAGCAGCTCGTCCGGGACGCCCTCCGGGAGGACGCCCCTTTCGGGGACCCGTTCGGGGAGGCGCTTTCCGGCAACGGGAAAGGCGTCTTCCTGGCGAGGAGGGAGGGGATCTTCTGCGGGGGCCCCGTGGCGAAGGAGGTGTTCCGCCGCGTCGACCCTTCGGTCGCCGTCCTGTTCGTGCCGGAGGGGCGCCGCGTCGCCGCCGGCGACTGCCTGGGCGACGCGTCGGGCCCGGTGTCCGCCCTCCTGCGCGCGGAGCGGACGGCCCTCAACTTCCTTGCGCGGCTCTCCGGCGTGGCCACCGCGACCTCGCTTTTCGCGGAGAGGATCGCGCCGTACGGGACCCGGCTGCTCGATACCAGGAAGACGACGCCGCTGATGCGCAACCTGGAAAAATACGCCGTCCGGATCGGGGGAGGGGCCAACCACCGTTTTTCCCTCTCGGACGGCATCCTCATCAAGGACAACGGCATCCGGGCGGCCGGCGGCGTCGCGGAGGCGATAGCGGTCGCCCGCCGGGCAGCCCATCACCTGGTGAAGATCGAGGTGGAGGCGGAAACCCTCGCGGAAGTCGAGGAGGCTGTGGCCGCCGGCGCCGACGCGGTCCTGCTCGACAACATGAAGCCGGCGACGGTGCGGGAAGCGGTGGCGCGCTTCGGGGGGGAGGTCTTCCTCGAGGCGTCCGGCGGCATCCACCTCGGGAACGTGGAGGAGTACGCAAGCACCGGGGTCGCCGCCATCGCCGTCGGGGCGATCACGCACTCCGCCCCGGCCTTCGACATCTCCTTCGAAATGACCTCTTGAGACGGCGCGCCTTCCTACTCCTCCTGTCGCTCCTTTCGGCGGTACTGACACCTCTCCCCGCGCGGTCCGCGGAGGGGTTCCGGCTCTACGAGGCGACGGCGGCGACGGTGAACAAGGAGGTCCTTTTCCTTTCCGACGTGCTCCGCGAACGATGCCTCCTGGGATGCGGCGCGGCGCCGGATGGCGGGGCGGAGCCCCTCTCCCTCGAGGGGGCCCGCGAGCGGCTGATCTCCGACACCCTGGCGATGCAGGAGCACGAAAAGCTCGCGCTCGGGCAGGTGGACAACGGGGTGCTGGAGGAAAGGGTCCGGGAGGCGCTGGCCCGGGCGGCCGGCTGCGATTCCCCGTGCGGGAGGGATGTCTCTCCCGCCGAGATCGGGAAATGGGTGGAGCGCAAGCTCCTCGTCCTGGACTTCCTGCGCCGACGGGTCGGCGCGTTCCTCGAGGTCAAGGACGAGGACGTGAAGAAGGAGCTCCAGCGCCGGTCCGCCGAAGGGACCGCGGCCCCGGGGCTGTCCGAGGAGACGGTGCGGCGGGAGCTGCTGGAGGAGAGGATCGCCAAGGAAGTGCGAAACTGGCGCGCCCGCGCCGCATCGAAAGCAACGATCACCTTGTCGCCTCTGGAGGAGAAATGACCGGAACCTACGCTCTAACCGTCCGGGCCTCGATCGCGGCCGCGCACCGGCTCAAGGAGTACGGCGGCAACTGCGAACGGCTCCACGGGCACAACTGGCGGGTCGAGGTGACGGTGGAGTCCGGCACGCTCGACGCCCGCGGCATCGCACTCGATTTCCGGGAGATCAAGTCGGCCCTGGCCGATGTGCTCTCCCGCTTCGACCACATGTACCTGAACGACGTCCCGCCCTTCGACGCCGTGAACCCGTCCTCGGAGAACCTCGCCCGCCACGTCTTCGAGGAGATGGAGAAGAAGACGCCGCCTCCCGTGCGGGTGGCCCGCGTCGCGGTGTGGGAATCCGAGGACGCCCGCGCGGAGTATTTCCGCCGGGGCTAAACAGACCTCCGCCGGCCCTACCCCTTCGCCCCGATCGCGGCGTTCAGTTCCGCCAGCAGGGAAATCAGGTCGATCCCGTGGACTTTCGCGCCGTGCTCGAGGTCCTCGTACTCGGAGAGCTGGCACTGGACGCAGTCGATTCCGAAACGCCGGAAAACGGGAATCGTCTGCGGGAACCGCCTGAGGACCTCCTCGATCTTCATCTCCTTGTCGATCATCGCTGTTCTCCTCCGGAGCGGCTTTCATGAACGTCATCGCGCCGAGGGGGCCGCGGGTTCGAGGAACTCGAGCGGCGGGGCGGCGGGTATCCGACCGTACTTGGCCGCCAGCCGGTAGAAGAGAGAAAGCCCTTCCGTTTCCTCTTCGAGGTCGTAGGAAAGGCAGTCCCAGTAATCTTCCTTGAGCTTCTCCGGCATCCACGCCGGCCCTCCCCAGGGGTACTCCCCCCGCAGGATCGAGTCCCGGACGGACCGCTTGGCCTCCAGAAGGGCGGCGGCGAACCGGGCCAGCGGCTCTTTCCGCGCTCCTTCCCAGGCGCTTCGCGCGGCGATCCAGAGGGAGAAGACGAACGGCTTTCCTGTTTCCCGCTTCCACCATTCCCCCATGTCGGTCACGTGCGGCGCGACGCGGGAGACGGAGGCCCTCAGGGCCTCGTCCCCGATGGCGAGGTAGGCGGGAAATTCCCGCAGCGCCTTTTCCGGCGGAAGCGCCGTCCGTACGAGCGGGTTCGGCGTACCCCGGCTCTCGCCGAGCAGGATTTGCAGCAGCGCCACGGAGGAGTCGGAGGCGCCGGTCACCGCGATCGGGTCGGGCGGCATCTCCCGAAGCGGCATGTTCGAGAGGAGAAGGACGCTCATTACGCGGACGCGGGAGGCGACGGAGATCCCGGGGCAGAGGACGTATAGGTCGGGGCGAACCGCGTACTCGATCGACGAGTTCGGGGAGACGTCCAGCCCCCCCGAGCGCAGAAGCAGGTTCAGCTCGGAGGGGTGCCCCTCGACGAAGAGCGCCCCCGACGCCCCGGGGGCGTCGCGGAGGGCGTGGAAGACGGGAACGAGGTTGGCATAGGGGATGCGGCCGACCCGTAACGGGAGATGAGCGGTCAAGGTTTGCCTCGGACGATTCGATGGGTTCCCTTGCACGGACATATTAGCACGTGCGCCGTGCGGCGGCCCCCGCGCCGCCTTGACGGGCGCGGCCGAAATACCAATAATGGAACCGGCATGAGGGTCGTCGCGGGGAGGTGGAGAGGGCGAACGCTGCGCGCGCCGCGCGGGGTCGCCGTTCGGCCGACGACCGATCGGGTGCGGGAGTCGATCTTCGCCATCCTGGGGGAGCGGGTCGTCGGGACGATGGTCCTGGACCTGTTCTCCGGCACGGGGGCGATGACCATAGAGGCGCTATCCCGCGGCGCTTCCGGGGCCGTGGCGGTGGAGTCGTCGCCGCCGGCGGCGGCTGTCCTGAAGGCGAACCTCGCCTCCGTGGGCGCATCGTCGGCCGTTTGCCTTTCCATGGATTACAGGAAAGCCCTGAGGCGGCTTGCGGACCGGGGAGAGACGTTTGCCCTGGCCTTCCTGGATCCTCCGTACGGCAAGGGATTGATCGACGAGGCGGCGGATGCGCTCGAGCGCTCGGGGGTCCTGGCGGCGGGCGCCGTCGTTGTGGCGGAAAGCGCCGCCAGGGATCCGAAGGAGAAGGTGCCGCCGGCCTGGGTGCAGGAATCGGAGAGGCGGTACGGGGACACGCGCGTCTCGTTCTACGAGGTCCGTCCCGGGCCGGAAAGGCCGAAGGAGAGCGAAACGGTGAAGGAGGACCGATGAAGACGACCGCCGTCTACCCGGGTTCGTTCGACCCGCCGACCAACGGGCACCTCGACATCATCGAGCGGTCTTCCAGGATGTTCGCCCGCGTGATCGTCGCCGTGGCCCTGAACATACGGAAAAACGTGATGTACACGCCGGCCGAGCGGGTCGGGATGCTCCGGGAGCTCACGGGCCGGTGGAAGAACGTGGAGGTCGACTCGTTCAGCGGCCTCCTGGTCGACTACGCGCGGAAGCGGGAGGCTCGCGTTCTGGTGCGGGGCTTGCGGGCCATCTCCGATTTCGAGTACGAGTTCCAGATGGCGCACATGAACAAGAAGCTGGCGCCGGAGATCGACACCGTGATGCTGATGACGGGGGAGCAGCATTCCTATATAAGCTCGAACATCGTGAAGGAGATCGCGAGGTTCGGGGGGCGGATCGACGACCTGGTCCCGCCCGCCGTCAGGGAATCCGTATTCAAAAAGATGAAAGGAGCAAGGCGGAAATGAAGCTTTCGAAGAGGGTGGCGAAAATCCAGCCTTCGGTGACCCTGGCGATCACCAACAAGGCCAAGCAGATGAAGGCCCAGGGCATCGACGTGGTGGGTTTCGGGGCGGGGGAGCCCGATTTCGACACGCCCGACAACATCAAGGCCGCCGCCAAGAAGGCGCTGGACGACGGCTATACGAAATATACCCCGGTCCCGGGTTCGCCGGAGCTCAAGGACGCCATCATCGCAAAGCTTTCGAGGGACAACGGGCTGGAATACCAGAGGGAGAACATCATCGTCTCGGTCGGGGCCAAGCATTCGATCTACAACGCCGCCCAGGCCTTCCTCGAGGAGGGGGACGAGGTGATCATCCCCGCTCCCTATTGGGTCTCCTACCCGGACATCACCCTGCTGGCGGGCGCCACCCCGGTGATCGTCGAGGCGAAGCAGTCCACGGGGTTCAAGATCACCGCCGGGCAGCTGGAAAACGCCATCACGCCGAAGACCAAGCTCGTCGTCCTGAACAGCCCCTCGAACCCGACCGGGGCCGCCTACTCGAAGGCGGAGCTCGAGGAGCTGGCGCACGTGATCGTCAAGAACGACATCGCCGTGCTGTCGGACGAGATCTACGAGAAGCTCGTGTACGACGGCTTCCGCTTCATCTCCATCGCCTCCCTCGGCGAGGAGATCAGGAAGCGGACGATCCTGGTGAACGGGCTGTCCAAGTCCCACTCCATGACCGGGTGGCGCATCGGCTACGTGGCGGCGGAGAAGGACCTGGTCGCGGCGATGAGCAACATCCAGTCGCAGAGCACGAGCAACCCCGTCTCGTTCTGCGACAAGGCGTCGATCGAGGCTCTGAACGGGCCGCAGGATTTTCTGAAAGGATGGGTGACCGAGTTCGACCAGCGCCGCCGGTTCATGGTGGAGCGACTCAACCGGATGCCCGGGGTCAAGTGCCTGCTGCCGCAGGGCGCGTTCTACGTCTTCCCCAACTTCTCCGGCTGCTACGGGAAGAAGACCCCGGGGGGCAAGGTGATCAACGGCTCCGCCGAAATGGCCGACTACCTGCTCGGGGAATACAAGGTCGCCTCGGTGCCAGGCGTCGCGTTCGGCGACGACGCCTGCCAGAGGTTCTCCTACGCCACCTCCATGAAGACCATCGAGAAGGGGATCGAACGGGTCGAGCAGGCCGTCAAAGCCCTCTCTTGAGCGAAGGGGAGAGCGTTTCCCCCCATCTCTCCGATTCAGAGGGGGACGTTCTTCGCTTCACCGATAACGGGTGAAGGGGAAGAACGTCCCCTCTCTGCGGGGAAGAGCGTCCCCCCGGTCCGGGCCGGAATCCGAAGTGGCCCCGACAAAAAATAATATAATAATAGTGACGGATCTCAGCCAGCCGTCTCCTTGTGTTCGACCGTTGCCACGAACCGAAGGATCCGGGAGAAAGGAGCGGATATGGCCATCGTTACGGTATCCAGGGAGACCGGTACGGGAGGGGAGGATATCGCCAGGGCGCTTGCGAAGGACCTCGGCTACGGGTTCGTCAGCAAGCAGGAGATCTACAAGGAGATCGAGAAGCACGGGAAACAGTGGCTGAAATGGGTGGAAGGGCTGGACGAGCATGCCCCCTCCATCTGGGAAAGGTACGATCGGTCCTATGCCGCCTTCCAGGCGCTCGTGGCTCATTGCATCCACGAGAACGCCCTGAGGAACAACAAGGTCATCCTCGGCCGGGGCGGCAACTACCTTCTTGAAAAAGTCCCGTATGCCTTGAGGGTCCGCATCACCGCGTCCATCGAATACCGGGCCAAAACCCTCGTCGACCGGTACGGCATCGACGAAAAGGCGGCCCGGGAGATGTGCAGGCACAGCGACGGGGAGCGGGCGACCTTCCTGAAAAGGGCGTACGGAAGGGACTGGACCGACCCCGCGGATTACGACCTGGTGTTGAACCCTGGCATTAAGCCCTTCGGCGAGATCATCGATATGCTGTCGCAGGAGATAACCGCCAGGGATCGGCTGGTCACCCCGGAAAACGAGGAGATCCTGCGCCGCCTGGAGCTGGCGTCCCGGGTCAGGGCGGACATCCTCACCCACTTTTCCCTGTTCCTTCCGACGATGGAAGTCGTCCACGACGGGAAGGGGATCGTGCTGCGGGGGTTCTGCCTGATGGAGAAGGAAAAGCTGCGGGAGCTGACGGAGATCGCCGAAAAATCGGCGCCCGGCGTCGCGGTCCGGAGTGAAGTTACGTGCCCGATGCTGTTCCGGTGAAGGCCTGAAGGGGCGGGGATTCGGCGCGCGGCCGGATCAGAGCGGCCGTTCCCCCGTTTTTCTGAACCGGAAATAGTCGGACAGGATCTTCGCGTGGTCGAAGGCGATGGGGCAGGGGAGGTTCCCCTCGCGGAAACGCCGCGCTTCCGCGGCGTCGTCGCCGCCGGACGGCGTGCCCTCCGCTCGGCCGACGTATACGGTGGAAATCGTGTGGAACCGCGGGTCGCGAGAAGGGTCGGAATAGACCCCGAGGAGCGAGACGAGGGTGACCGCGAGCCCGGTCTCCTCGAGGGCTTCCCGGACGGCGGCGGTTTCCGCCGATTCCCCCGCTTCGACGAACCCGCCCGGAATGGCCCATCCTTCAGGCGGATTCTTCCGTCGAACCAGCACGATGTCCTCACCGATTTCAATGATCACATCAGCAGTGGGAAAGGGGTTTCGCTGCTGCATGCGCCCTCCGTCCTCGCGGCCGGTTTCCCGCGGTGAAAGTGTGTTATAAAACTTACTATGGATTTCGGCAATCCCGGCACGATATTCGTCTCTTCCTTCATCATCGCCCTGTCCGGGGCGCTGATGCCGGGCCCCCTGCTGGCAGTGACCATTCGTCACGCCTCGCGGCGGGGGTTCGCCGCCGCGCCGCTCCTGGTCCTGGGGCACGCCGTGCTGGAGGCGGGCCTGCTCTCCCTTCTCCTGTTCGGGATGGTGGAGTGGATCAAGGGGGACGCCGCGGTCGCCGTCATCGCACTCGCGGGGGGCGCCATGCTCCTCCGGATGGCGGCGGGAATGGCGAGGGAGGTCCGGAACCTGCGCTTCGAGCCGCGCGCCGAGCGCTCCGTCGAGGCCGGGAAGGGCGCGGCTCCCGGCGGCTGGTTGCGCCCTGTGATCGACGGGATCGTCACCTCCGCCTCGAACCCGTACTGGTCCCTATGGTGGGCGACGATCGGCCTGGGATACCTGCTTATCGCGCGAGCACAGGGCGCGGCGGGGGTCCTGGCGTTTTTCGCGGGGCACGTCCTTGCGGACGCGGCATGGTACCTGTTCGTCGGGTCCGCGGTGTCGGCCGGCAGGGGGTGGTTTTCCGACCGCGCGTACCGCGTCGTCGTAAGCGCCTGCGCCGTGTTCCTCGCGTTCTTCGCCGTGTCCTTCGGGTACTTCGGGGTGACGCGGCTCTTCCGCATCCTGTAATCCAATAAATCTCCCGGGGAGGGCCGACACATGAAGGCGGTCGTGATGGCGGGAGGGTTCGGCACGAGGCTGCGGCCGCTCACCGAGAAGCTGCCCAAGCCGATGGCGTACGTCGCGAACCGGCCGATGATGGAACACGTCGTCCGCCTCCTGGCGAAGCAGGGGATCCGCGAGCACGAGGTGCTCCTCTACTTCTTCCCGGAAAAGATCAGCTCCTATTTCGGCGACGGCTCCCGATGGGGGGTCGAGATGCGCCACTTCACCGCGGAGGGGGACTACGGGACCGCGGGGGCGGTGAAGTGCTCCGAGGGTCTCCTGACCGAGACCTTCATCGTGATCAGCGCGGACATCATCACGGACTTCGACCTCGCCCGGGCCGTCGCGTTCCACAAGGAGAGGAAGGCCGCGGTCACCATCGTCCTTACGCGCGTCCCCAACCCGCTCCAGTACGGGATCGTCATCACCGAGGAGGACGGCCGGATCGTCCGCTTCCTGGAGAAGCCCGGCTGGGGGGAGGTGTTTTCCGACACGATCAACACGGGGATCTACATCATCGAGCCCGAGGTGCTCTCCCTCATCCCGGCGAAGAAGAACTTCGATTTCAGCAAGAACCTCTTCCCGGCGATGCTCCAGCGCGGCGACAGCCTGTACGGGTACGTGGCGGAAGGGTACTGGAAGGACGTCGGAAACCTCGACGAGTACCTCAACGTCCACCTCGACATCCTCGCCGGCAAGGTCGGGATCGAGTTCGAGGGGGCGAAGGCGGGCGACCGGGCGGTCTGGATCGGGGAGAGCTCCCGGGTGGACTACACGGCCGAGCTGGAGAACGTCCTGCTCGGCAGGGACTGCGTCGTCGGGGCGGGGGCCGTCCTGAAGAACGTCGTCGCGGGCGACGGGTGCGTCATCGAGGACGGCGCGGTGATCCAGTCCTCGGTGCTCTGGCCCCGGGTCTCGGTGGGGAAGGGCGCGCGCATCCACGAGAACATCGTCGGCAGCGACGCGAAGGTCCGCAGCGGGGCGTTCCTGGCGGAGCGCGCGGTGGTCAGCGACCACTGCTCCATCGGTACGGACGCGGTGGTCAAGGCGAACGTCAAGGTCTGGCCCCACAAGGTCGTCGAGGACGGGGCGGTCCTCTCCTCCTCGCTCATCTGGGGGGAGAAGTGGGCGCGGTCCCTGTTCGGGGCGTACGGCATCGTCGGGCTCGCCAACATCGAGATCTCGCCCGAGTTCGCCGCGAAGCTGGGCGCCTCCTACGCCGCGACCTTCGGCCGGAAGGTGGTCCTGTCGACCAGCCGCGACAGCCACAAGGTGTCCCGGATGATCAACCGCGCCATCATGACGGGGATGCTCTCCGTCGGCGTGGACGTCCACGACTACGGCGTGACCCCCCTGCCCGTGGTGCGGTACCTGTCCCGGTCGCACCGCGACGAGCGGGGCGGCGTGCACACCCGGAAGAGCCCGTACAACCCCTCCTTCGTGGATCTCAAGTTCTTCGACGACTCGGGGCTCGACCTCTCCATGGGGATGGAGAAGAGCATCGAGACGCTGTTCTTCCGGGAGGACTTCGTCCGGGCGGACATCGATGAGACCGGGGTGATCACGTTCCCTGTGGGCGGGTTCGACATGTACGTCGACGGGTTTCTCAAGTCCGTGGACGCGAAGGCGATCGCGTCCCGGAAGTACAACATCGTGCTCGACTACTCCTACGGCTCCTCGTCGGTCATCTTCCCCCGGATCCTCGGGCGGCTGGGCGTGGAGGCGGTGGCCCTGAACGCCATCCTCGACCCTTCCCACGCCACCAAGACCCGGGAGGAGTTCGACAAGGGGATGCGCCACCTCTCGACGATCGCCCGCTCCCTGAACGCCGACCTCGGCGTGATGCTCGACACGGGAGGGGAGAAGATCTTCCTCGTCGACGAGAAGGGCGACCCGCTGCCCGACGAGGTCGCGCTGCAGGTCGTCTGCCTGATGGCCTGCCGGCAGTCGCGGCAGGGGCTCGTGGGGGTGCCCGTCACGGCGTCCCGCAACATCGAGAAGATCGCCGCCCGCTACGGCATGGACGTGGTGCGGGCGCGCACGCTTCCCCGTTCCCTGATGGAGACGGCGGCGCGCGATGGGGTGGCGTTCGCCGGGGACGGCTCCGGCGGGTTCGTCTTCCCCCGGTTCCAGCCGGCCTTCGACGGCATGTACGCGACGATCAAGATCATGGAACTCCTGGCCGCAGAGGGGCGCGGCATCTACGACATCCTCCGGGAGATCCCGCCCACCACGCTGATCCACCGGAACGTTCCGTGCGCGTGGGAGCACAAGGGGGCCCTGATGCGGATGCTCGCGCTCCACGCGAAGGGGAAGCCGAGCCAGTTCATCGACGGCGTGAAGGTCTTCGAGGGGGAGGACTGGGCGCTCGCCTACCCGAGCCAGGACGAGGCGTACTTCCACCTGGTGGTCGAGGCCGGCGACCGGGATGTAGCCGTCGGGCTCGCGGACCATTACGCGGAGCTGTTCCGCGACTGGAGCCGGCAGCTTTGACCGGGAGCCCGCCGCTGACCGTGATGGTGCTGGAGGTCGGGCCCCTCGCGGAGAACGCATACGTCGTGGGGCACCCGGCGAGCGGCCGCGCCGTCGTGATCGACCCCGGGGACGAGGGGGAGGGGATCCTCCGGCTGGTCGAGTCGCAGAAGATGACGCTCGAGAGGATCCTGCTCACGCACGGCCACTTCGACCATGTCGGCGGGGTGCGCTTCCTCAAGGAGCGCACCGGGGCAAGCGTCTGCATCCACCCCGACGACGCCGACTGGATGCGGAACGCGCCGCGGCAGGCGGCGATGTTCGGCCTCGCCGTGCCCGAGCCGCCCCCGCCCGACGCGCTCCTGTCCGAGGGCGACGTCATCCGGCTCTCGGACCAGGAGTTTCGCGTGCTGCACACCCCGGGGCATTCCCCCGGGCACGTTACGTTCCTGGTCGGCGGGATGGCGTTCGTGGGGGACCTCATCTTCGCGGGGTCGGTCGGGCGGACGGACCTCCCCGGGGGGTCGTACGCGGCGCTTCTGCGCTCCGTGAGGGAGAAGATCTTCACCCTCCCGCCGGAGACGATCCTCCTGCCGGGGCACGGTCCTGCCACCACGGTGGAGCAGGAGAAGCGGAGCAACCCATTCTTCATCGGGGAGACCCTATAGCCATGACGACGCTTGCGGGCAGGGAGATCGTCCTGGGCGTGACCGGGGGGATCGCGGCGTACAAGGCGTGCGAGATCGTCCGGGAGCTCCGGAAGGAAGGCGCCAACGTCGTCGTCGTGCTGACGGCGGCGGGCGGCCACTTCATCACGCCGCTCACCCTGCAGACCCTGTCGAAGAACCCGGTCCACACGGACCTGTTCAACCTCATCAGCGAATCCGAGATCGGGCACATCTCGCTGGCCCAGAGGGCCAACCTGCTGCTGGTCGCGCCCGCCACGGCGAACATCATCGGGAAGATCCGCAACGGCATCGCGGACGACCTGCTTTCCACGATCGCCATGGCCACGACGGCCCCGATCCTGCTGGCGCCGGCGATGAACAGCCAGATGTACGCCTCCCCGGCGGTCCGCGAGAACGTCGAGGTCCTCTCGGAGCGCGGCGTCACCTTCGTGGACCCCGACGAGGGGGAGCTCGCCTGCGGGACGACCGGTCCCGGCCGCCTTGCCGACCCGGGGAAGATCCTCGAGATGGCCCGGATCCTCCTCGCGGACAAGATCCTCGAGGGGAAGAAGGTGGTGGTGAGCGCGGGGCCGACGGCCGAGGACATCGACCCGGTGCGGTACCTCACGAACCGCGCCAGCGGCAAGATGGGGTTCGCGATGGCGGCGGTCGCCCGGCGCTTCGGCGCGGAGGTGACCCTCGTGACGGGGCCGACCCGGCTCGCGGACCCGCCGTTCCTGAAGGTCGAGCACGTGCGGACCGCGAAGGAGATGATGAACGCGGTGGCGGCCGCGGCCGAGAACGCCGACGCGGTGGTCATGGCGGCGGCCGTCGCGGACTTCCGCCCCGCGTCCTCGTCCCCCCGGAAGATCCGGAAAGGGGAGATCGAGGGAAAGATCGACCTGGTGCCGACCGACGACATCCTCGCCACCCTCGGCGGGTCGAAGCGGGAGCGGGTGCTCGTCGGCTTCGCGGCGGAGACCAACGACGTGGAGGGCAACGCCCGCGAGAAGATGCGGAGGAAGAACCTCGACGCGATCGTGGCGAACGACGTCTCCCGCGCCGACATCGGGTTCGATTCCGACAGCAACG
Source organism: uncultured bacterium (assembly GCA_964612075.1). Lineage (GTDB taxonomy): Bacteria > Desulfobacterota > Deferrimicrobia > Deferrimicrobiales > Deferrimicrobiaceae > UBA2219. The sequence continues at coordinate 22,282 of CAZTFC010000025.1, read as the reverse complement.
AAGTGCGGGTCTATTTCTCCGACGGGACCGCCCTCGACATGGTCAAGGCCCCCAAGGAGGCCATCGCCACCGCCGTCTGGCGGGCGGTCTGCCACAAATTCCTCAACGGATGAAGAGAGACGCTTCCCGAAGGCTCCTGGCCGCCTGGCTGCGGGAGGTCGGCGTGGACTACGTGCCGGCCCGCGCCGCGGCGCCGGGAGGGATTGCCGCCGGCGGGGGCCCCCCGGCGGAGGAGCTCGACGCGATCCGGCGCGAGCTCGAGGGATGCCGCGGCTGCGGCCTGTGCAAGGGGCGCTCCACCATCGTGTTCGGGACGGGAAACCCGCGCGCTCGCCTGATGTTCGTGGGGGAGGGGCCCGGCGCGGAGGAGGATCGGCAGGGCGAGCCGTTCGTCGGTGCCGCCGGGAAGCGTCTCGACCAGTGGATCGCGCGGATCGGGCTGACCCGCGCCGACGTGTACATCGCGAATATCGTGAAATGCAGGCCCCCCGGGAACCGGGTCCCGACCCCGGACGAGGCGAAGGCGTGCATGGGATATCTCCTTCGCCAGATCCGGGCGATCCGGCCCGAGGTCGTCTGCACCCTGGGGCTGACGGCATTGAATCACCTGTGCGGCGTCGACGAGCGGATCACCCGGGCGCGAGGCCGCTGGCGCGAGTTGGACGGGATCCCGTTGCTGCCGACCTATCACCCCGCGTTCATCCTCCGCGATCCCGCCAGGGAGGCGGAGGTGTTCGAGGACTTCCGGGAAATCGGGCGGCGCCTTTCCCTGCCGGAGCGGGGATGACCTCCCCGCTGCCCGAGGTCCGGGTGGGCCGGAAAGGCGAGGAGCGTCTCCGGTCCGGCCACCCCTGGGTGTTCGGCGACGACCTCCGGGGCGTCCCGGAAGGGATGCCGCCGGGCCAGTGGGTGCGCGTGCTGTCCCGCTCCGGCGCCTTCCTCGGGACGGCGACGGCGAATTTGAAAGCGCGCCTCGCGCTGCGGCGCGTGTCCCGGGAGGAGGCGCAGCCCTCGCCGGCCTTCATCGAGTCGCGGATACGCGACGCCATGGCCCGCCGAGCGGCGGCCGGCATGGGAGGGGAGCGGGCCCTCCGCGTCATGTATTCGGAAGGGGACTTCCTGCCGGGGCTGATCGTCGACCGGTACGGAGACGTCCTCTCCGTGCAGATCCTGACGGCGGGCATGGAAACCGTGCGGGAGATCCTCCTCGACGCCCTGGAGCGCGTCTATTCCCCCCGCCTCGTCTACGAGCGGTCGGAGGGGGGCGGAAGGCGGCTGGAAGGGCTGGAAGAGCGCAAAGGGCCGGTCCGGGGCGGCGGGCCGGCGACGGAGGAGATAGAGACCGACGGAGTCCGCTTCCTCGTGGACGTTTCGGCGGGCCCCAAGACCGGGTTCTTCCTCGACCAGCGGGCGAACCGGAACATCCTCCGCCGCCTTGCCGAAGGGAAGGACGTGCTCGACGGCTTCTGCGCCGCGGGGGGGTTCGGGCTGTACGCCCTCGCCGGGGGGGCGAAGAGCGTCCTGGCGGTCGACTCGTCCCGGCAGGCCGTGGAGACCGCGAGGGCGAACGCGGACCGGAACGGCTTCTCGTCCCGCTGGGCGGGGGAGAGCGCGGACCTTTTCCAGTCGCTTCGGGACATGGCGGCATCGGGCCGGCGCTTCGACCTCGTGGTGCTCGATCCCCCCTCCTTCACGAAATCCCGGGAAGGGCGCGAAGGGGCGATCCGCGGATACCGGGACATCAACCGGACGGGGCTGTCGGTCCTGTCCCCCGGAGGGCTTCTCGCCACCTCGTCTTGCACGCAGCTCGTCGATGTGGCCAAATGGAAACAGGCTCTGGCGGACGCCGCCGCGGATGCGGGCGCCGATCTCGAGCTGGTCGCCTGGGGGGGGCAGCCGCCGGACCATCCGGTCCTGCTGTCGGTCCCCGAAACGGAGTACCTGAAGTTCGCGGTCTACAGGAAAAGATCATCATGACGCTTCGATCCCGGATGACGGTGCTGGCCCTCCTGATGCTCGCGGCGTGCGCGCCCGCGTGGGCGTCCCCGCCGCCCGCCGCCGTTCCGGCCGCCCCGCCCCGGCCCGAGCCGGCGGTGATGGTGGCCACGATCGCCGCGCCCATCACCCCGGTCACCGCGGACTACCTCGCCTCGGCCATCGAGCGGGCGGAGGAGGGGAAGGCGTCCCTTCTCGTCGTGGAGCTCGACACTCCCGGCGGCCTGGACAGCGCGATGCGCCAGATGGTGCAGGCGATCCTCAGCAGCAAGGTCCCGGTGGCGGTGTTCGTCTCCCCGTCGGGCGCGCGCGCCGCGTCGGCGGGCGTCCTCATCACCCTGGCGGCCGACATCGCGGCGATGGCCCCGGGAACGAACATCGGCGCCGCGCACCCCGTGAACGTCGGCGGCGGGGCGATGGACAACACCATGTCGCAAAAGGTCGAAAACGACGCCGCGGCCTACGCCCGGTCGCTCGCGGCGCGGGCGGGGCGCAACGCCGACTGGGCCGAAAGCGCCGTCCGGGAGAGCGCGTCCCTCTCCGCGAAGGACGCGCTCGAAAAGAAGGTGATCGACCTCGTCGTTTCCGATCTGCGGGAGCTGCTCCAGCGCGTCGACGGACGGGAAGTGCGCAAGGGGGAGTCGGTCCTCGTCGTCCGCACGAAGGGGGCGGAGGTGGCCCGGTTTCCCATGGGTTTGAGGCACCGGGTGCTCTCCGCGCTCGCGGACCCGAACATCGCCTACATCCTGCTGATGATCGGGATCTACGGGATCTATTTCGAGCTGGCCTCGCCGGGGGCGGTGTTCCCGGGGGTCGTCGGGGGGATCTCCCTGGTCCTCGGGTTCTACGCCCTGCAGACGCTGTCGGCGAACTACGCCGGTTTCCTGCTGATCCTGCTCTCCGTCATCCTCTTCTTCCTGGAGCTGAAGATCCAGTCGCACGGCGCACTCGCCATCGGGGGGATCGTCGCCATGACTCTCGGGAGCCTCATGCTGTTCCGTTCGAGCGCCGAGCCGTTCCTGCGCGTCTCCTGGTCCGTGCTGATCACCATGATCGGGCTGTCCGCGGCATTCTTCGGCGTCGTCATCTCCCTGGCCGTGCGCAGCCAGTTCCGCAAGCCGGCCACCGGCGCCGAAGGGATGATCGGGGAGACGGGGGAGGCTGCAACGGATATCGACGGGAAGGGGAAGGTGCAGGTTGTCGGGGAGCTCTGGGACGCGCGCTGCGACCGGCCGGTGCGGAAGGGGGAGCCGGTGACCGTGAAGGACGTGCGCGGGATGACGCTCATCGTCGAGCCGGGGCGTCCGGGGGACGCCGAACCGAAAGGCCGCTGATCCCCGGAACGGAGCGGGGCGGCGCAAGGAGGGAGAAAGGATGCCTCTGTACGCGGCGGTACTTGTACTGGTCCTGCTGTTCCTGTACAGCGCGGTCAAGATCCTGAACGAGTACGAGCGCGGCGTGGTGTTCCGGCTGGGGCGCGTGATCGGCGCAAAGGGGCCGGGGCTCATCCTGCTGATCCCGGTCATCGACAAGATGGTCCGGGTCGATCTGCGCGTCGTTGCCATGGACGTCCCGGCGCAGGACGTCATCACGATGGACAACGTGACGATCAAGGTGAGCGCCGTCATCTATTTCCGCGTGATCGACCCCAACAAGGCGATCATCAGCGTTGAGAACTTCCTGTACGCCACCTCCCAGCTTTCGCAGACGACGCTGCGTTCCGTCTGCGGGCAGGCCGAGCTGGACGATCTCCTGTCCAAGCGGGACAAGATCAACGCCCACATCCAGGAGATCCTGGACAAGGACACGGAGCCCTGGGGTGTGAAGGTCTCGAAAGTCGAGATCAAGAACATCGACCTCCCCCAGGAGATGCAGCGGGCCATCGCCAAGCAGGCCGAGGCCGAGCGCGAGCGGCGCGCGAAGGTCATCGGGGCCGAGGGCGAGTTCCAGGCCGCCCAGAAGCTGTCCGATGCGGCGCGGATCATCAGCGAGACCCCCGTCGCCGTCCAGCTCCGTTACCTGCAGACCCTGCGGGAGGTGGCCGCCGAGAACAACTCGACGACCATCTTCCCCGTGCCGATCGACCTCCTGACGCCGTTCATGGAAGCGGCGAAGGCTGTGAAGAAGGCGGCGGGGGAGAAGCCCGCCGAATAATATGCCCGCCGGACCCGGGGGCGCGGCTCGCGCCGCGCTCCCTTTCCTTTCCGCCATCCTGGCCGCGGTCCTCTTCGCCTGCTCCGGCGCCCCGCCGCGCAGGCCCCCGGAGGAGCTTCCGCCCTTCGCCTCTCCCCCTTCCGTTTCGATCCCCCGCCCGGGGGGCGCCGTCGCGCCGAGGCCGTCCGAGGTCGCCGGGACGCGGTTCCTCCGCATCCGCATCGACGACGGCACCGGCGCGACGACGCTCGCGGGGGAAACGGTGCGCGTCTGGGACGCCGACGGCCGGCTGGCGGCGGAAGCGCGCGGAAGCGTGACCGTCGGCGCCATCGGCGACCGGGTGCGGTTCGACGGGACGAGGCTCCTTGGGAGCTCCGTCGACGTCGCCGGGGTGCCGGAGCTCCGGGTGGGGAGGCAGCGGGTCGCCGGCCGGGTCCGCATGATCGCCCGGAACGGGCAGATCCTGGCCGTGGCCGTGGTCCCGCTGGAAACCTACGTCGCGGCCGTGATCAGTCGGGAGGCGCCGCCCCTGTTCCACCCGGAGGCGCTCAAGGCGCAGGCGGTCGCCACGAGGACGTACGCCGTATTCTCCGCGAGGAAGCCGAGGGACCCCGCGTACGACCTCGTCGGGAGCGTGGAAGACCAGGTGTTCGAGGGGATCGACGATGTCGCGGAGGTGTTCCGCGACGCCGCGGCCGGGACGAGCGGCCTGGTGCTGCTCTACCGCGGGGAGCCCGCCCGGACCGTGTTCCATTCCACTTGCGGGGGGCGCACCGAGTCCGCCGCGAACGCCTGGGGTAGGGACGTGCCGTACCTGCGGTCCCAGGCCTGCGGGGACTGCTCCGGCAGCCCCGTCTACCGGTGGGAGTACCGGATGACGGCCGCGGAGGGGCGCAGGGTGGCGCGGGCGATGGGGATCCCCGCGGGGGAGGACCTCCGGATCGTCGTGACGGACCGGGCGCCTTCCGGCCGGGCGGCGCGCGTGCGGATCGCGTCGGGCGGCGTCTCCCGTGAGACGCAGGCGGCGGAGTTCCGCAAGGCCGCCGGGTACTCCCGCGTGAGGAGCCTGTGGATGGAGATCGAGCCCGCGGCGGGAGGATGGCTCGTCTCGGGACGCGGATACGGGCACGGCGTCGGGATGTGCCAGTTCGGGGCGAACGGGATGGCCAAGGCCGGCAGCGGTTTCCGGGAGATCCTCGCGCGGTACTACCCGGGCACCGAATTGGCGAGGGAAGCCCCCTGAAGACATCCCTCCTCGATTACGAGCTCCCGCAGGCCCTCATCGCCCAGCGCCCGGCCGCGCGCCGCCGCGATTCGCGTCTGATGGTCCTCTCCCGCGCGACGGGGGAGATCTCCGACCGGGTCTTCCGGGACCTGCCCTCGCTGCTGAGGAAAGGAGATCTCCTCGTCGTGAACGACACGAAGGTCATCCGCGGGCGCCTGCTCGCGAAACGCCGCGGGGGGGGCGCCGTGGAGGTCTTCCTGCTTTCTCCACTCGCGTCCGGTGGGGCGGGAGAGGAGCGCTGGGAGGCGCTGGCGCGACCGTCGAAACGGTTGAGGCAAGGGGACGCGTTCGATATCGGGGGGCTTTCGGTCCGCCTGGACCGCCGCAAGGGGGAGGGGAGATGGGAAGTCGTCCTCTCGGCGGGAGGCGCGGCGCTGTCCGACCTCCTTGAGAGGGTGGGGGAGGTGCCTCTCCCTCCCTATATCCGCAGGGGGCCCGGGGACCCGGCGGCCGCGGAGGACGCCGTCCGCTACCAGACGGTGTACGCCCAGCGTTCCGGCTCCGTGGCGGCCCCGACCGCGGGTCTCCACTTCGACGAGGAGATGCTCTCGGGCCTTTCTCTCGCGGGGATCGGGATCGCCCGCGTGACCCTCTCGGTGGGTTACGGGACCTTTTCCCCGATCCGCACGGAAGAGGTGGAGGAGTACGATATCCACCCGGAACGATATTCCCTGCCGCCGGAGACCGCGGAGGCGGTGAACGCCGCGCGGGAAGCGGGCGGGCGGATCGTTGCGGTCGGGACCACCAGCGTCCGGACGCTCGAGACGTGCGCGTCGGAGGACGGAACGGTGGCCCCCTCGGAAGGGACCACGCGGCTGTTCCTTTATCCGGGGCGCGCTTTCCGGGTCGTGGACGCCATGGTCACGAACTTCCACCTGCCCCGATCGAGCCTGCTCGCGCTGGTGATGGCCTTCGCGGGGGTCGACGGGGTGAAGGAGGCCTACCGGGAGGCCGTCGCGCGCGGGTACCGCTTCTACAGCTACGGCGACGCGATGTTCATCTCCTGATGGAGAGTTCTCCTGTTCCGCGGCGGGCGTCTTTCGGAGCTACGGTTCGTCGGCCTTCCATGGCCTCCTCACCTGCGCTGTTTCTCCCTCCGCCCTCCCTGGCTCACGGTTCGAAACAGACGCCGCTCCGGAAAGACCCCCGCCGCTCCACGGGAGACCTCTCCCCCTTCTAAAAGGCACAAACCACCAAGACACAGGCCACAAGGGACACAGGCCACAAGTGAGAACTTCTCTACGGAAGGTACGTACGGAAAAGCTATCGATGTCAGGGCAGGCGCTTTCGGGTCAAGGGGGGACACTCTTGGTGTAAACACGGGCGAAGGGAAAGAGTGTCCTCCCCCAGTTCAGGCGGAGGGAAAGAGTGTCCCCCGCCCAGGTTGATATAAACAAGAAGTATGTTTATTGTTTCCCGAGGGGGTCTTCCCGAAAAAATGTGGTCTCAAAGACTACAATTTTCGAATTCCCTCCCCCTTGAAATATCAGCAGGGATTCTTCCCGAGTTGCCGGTTCGGAACAGGAAGCCAGGACGGAGCGGCGCATGACCCTCAGGTTCACGATCGATGCGAAGGATAACGGGACCGGCGCGCGCGCCGGCGAGATCGCCACCGAGCGCGGCTCCTTCCGCACACCCGCGTTCATGCCCGTGGGTACGGCGGCGACGGTGAAGGGCGTCTGGCCGGACCAGCTCCGGCAGATGGGGTACGGCTGCATCCTCGGGAACACATACCATCTCTACCTTCGCCCGGGGCACGACCGGGTCCGGAGACTGGGAGGGCTGCACCGGTTCATGGGGTGGGACCGGCTGATCCTGACCGACAGCGGGGGCTTCCAGGTCTTTTCCATGAGCGCCTTGAGGAAGGTGTCGGACGAGGCCGTCTCGTTCCGGTCGCACCTGGACGGTTCGGCCCACGTCCTGACGCCGGAGCTCGCCGTGGAGATCCAGGAGGCGCTGGGGGCGGACCTCCGGATGGCGCTCGACGAGTGCGTGGCGTACCCCGCGGAAAGAAGGGAGGCCGAGGACGCGGTGCGGCGCACGACCTTGTGGGCCGGACGATCCGTCGCCGCGAGACGGCTCGCGGACGGCGGGATGCTCGGGATCGTCCAGGGGGGGATGTACCCGGACCTCCGCCGCCGCAGCGTCGAGGAGATCTGCGCCCTCCCGTTCGACGGGTTCGCCGTCGGCGGGGTGAGCGTCGGGGAAGGGAAGGAGCTCCAGCGGGAAACCATCGACCGCACGGCCCCGATGCTCCCCGCCTCGCGGCCGCGATACCTGATGGGCGTCGGGACGCCGAGCGACCTCCTGTTCGCCGTTTCCCGGGGGGTGGACCTGTTCGACTGCGTTTTGCCCACGCGCAACGCGAGGAACGGGATGATGTTCACTTCGGCCGGGCAGCTCACCGTCAAGCAGGCGCGATACAAGGACGACCCGCTGCCTCCCGACGAGCGGTGCGGCTGCCCGACGTGCCGCACCTTTTCCCGGGCCTACCTGCGGCACCTGTTCCTGCAGGGGGAGATGTTGGCGTCGATGGCCATGACCGTCCACAACCTTTTCTTCTACGCGAAGCTCATGGAGGGCGCGCGGGAGTCAATTTCCCGTGGAAACTTCGCTGATTTTGTGAAAGAATCACACGATTCCGGCATCGATCGAGATCGCAACCCCAAGGAGGTAGAATCTCTATGATAATCACGGGTGTGGCTTACGCGATGGGCGGCAGCCCGGGCGGCGGGGCCGGCGGCGGCAGCGGCAGCGGGTTCCTCGGGTTCCTCCCGATCCTGCTGATGTTCGTCATCTTCTACTTCCTGCTCATCCGGCCGCAGCAGAAACAGGCCCGAAAGCACCAGGATTTCATCAAGAACCTCAAAGTCGGCGATCGCGTCGTGACCACCGGCGGCATCCACGGGGAGATCAAGGGGCTTACGGACACCACCCTGACGCTGGAGATCGCCGACAAGGTGCGTGTGAAGGTGACCCGGAGCGCGGTCTCCGGCACTTCCCAGGACGCGGCCGCGCCCGAGGCGCAGAAACCGGCCTGAGCCCCCGCCCGACAGGAACCGAAAGGAGCATCCCCGCACCATGTTGAAGAGCATCACCTGGCGGATCGCCATGATCGTCCTGCTGACGGCCGCCGCCATCGTCGTGCTGGCACCCTCGCTGACCGACAAGATCCCGGCGGCGTGGAAGGACAACATACCGAAGATCAACCTCGGCCTCGACCTGCAGGGCGGCGTGTTCCTGCGTCTCCAGGTGGAGATCGACAAGGCGATCGAGAACACCGCGCAGCGGTACGCGGACGACGCCCGGGCGATGTGCCGCGAGAAGGGGCTCCCGGTCCTCGCGTTCCAGAAGGCGGGAATCGACGGCTTTTCCCTGAAGTTCCCGCCGGGTGAATTCGCGGGGAAGGCCCAGGCGGCCCTGAAGGACGAATTCCCTTCCCTCGACGTGACTCTGGGGGACGTGAAGCCGGACCACGCGATGGTGATCGGGCGGATGAAGCCCGCCGAGGTCCAGTCGATCCGGACGAACGCCGTCGGGCAGGGCGTGGAAACGATTCGCAACCGGATCGACCAGTTCGGGGTCCGCGAGCCGCAGATCACCGCCGAGGGAGAAGACCGGATCGTCGTCCAGCTCCCCGGCGTGAAGGACCAGCAGCGGGCCATCGAGCTGGTGGGCAAGACCGCGCTCCTCGAGTTCAAGCTGGTCGACGAGAGCGTGAGCGTGGAGGAAGCCCAGAGGGGGAACATCCCCGAAGACAGCCAGGTCCTCTATCAGAAAACGGCGGATCCGACCTCGGGCAGGGTGACGAAATCCCCGATCCTCGTGAAGAAGCGGGCGCTCCTCACCGGCGACACGATCAAGTCGGCGAAAGTGAACTTCGGCGGCCAGGCCGGGGGCGCATACGTCGGCATCTCCTTCGACTCGCGCGGCGCCAAGGTCTTCGACCGCGTCACCGCGGAGAACGTGAAGCGCCGCCTGGCGATCGTCCTCGACGACACGGTGTATTCGGCGCCGGTGATCCAGGAGCGGATCTCCGGCGGCGAGGCGCAGATCACCGGGAGCTTCACGCCGGAGGAGGCCTCCGACCTGGCCATCGTGCTCCGGGCCGGGTCGCTTCCCGCGCCCGTGAAAGTGATCCAGAACGTCACCGTCGGCCCCTCGCTCGGGCAGGACTCGATCCGGAAAGGCGTCCGGGCGGCGATCATCGGCGGCCTGCTGGTCGTCGGGTTCATGGCGTTCTATTACCGGTTCGCGGGGATGGTCGCGAATTTCGCGCTGGTCTTCAACATTCTCTTCCTGCTCGCCGGCATGGCCGCCTTCTCCGCGACGCTCACCCTTCCCGGCATCGCCGGGATCATCCTCGCGATCGGCATGGCCGTCGACTCCAACGTCCTCATCTTCGAGCGGATCCGCGAGGAACTGCGGGCGAAGAAGCCCGTGAGGGCGGCGATCGACGCGGGATACGACAAGGCGTTCATGGTGGTGATCGACACCCACGTGACCACGCTGATCACCGCGATCATCCTCTTCCAGTTCGGGACGGGGCCGATCAAGGGGTTCGCCGTGTCGCTCTCCATGGGCGTCGCGATCAACCTGTTCACCGCGCTGGTCTGCACCAAGGTCGTGTTCGACTACCTCAACGCCAGGAAACAGATGAAGACGTTGAGCATATAAGGGAAACGGGGACGGCGACCAAGATGATCGAGCTCGTCAAGAATCCGAAATACGACTTCATGTCCGTGAAGCACATCGCCTTCGCGCTTTCCGCGGTGCTGGTCCTCCTGGGGATCATCGGCACGGTCCAGATCTTCCGGGGGAAGGCGAACCTGGGCATCGAGCTGGCGGGCGGCACCTCGCTGCAGGTGAAGTTCGAGAAGCCGTTCACCATGGAGGAGATCCGGTCGGTGCTGACCGAAGGCGGCCACGGCGAGGCGATGCTGCAGGCCGTGGAGGGGGAGAACATCCTTCTCGTCAAGCTGCGCGCGAGGGGCGGCCAGGAGGAACGGATGGTCGCGGAGCCCGTGCTGAAGCTGTTCCGCGAGAAGATGCCGGGGAACCCCTTCACGGTGGAAAGCATCTCCGAGATCGGCCCGGCGATCGGGCACAAGCTGCGGCAGGACGCCACGTGGGCGCTGGGGATCGCTTTCGTGGCGATCATCATCTATCTGGCCTGGCGGTTCGAGTTCAAGTTCGGCGTGACCGCGGCCGTGGCCACCTTCCACGACATCTTCGCCATGGTCGGCATCTTCTGGGCGCTGGGGATCGAGCAGGACCTCCTCTTCATCACCGCGCTGCTCACCATCGGCGGGTACTCGCTGACCGACACCGTGGTCATCTTCGACCGGATCCGGGAGAACATCCGGCTCCGCAAGAGGGGCACCTTCTCCGAGACGATCAACCTGAGCGTCAACGAGGTGCTGAGCCGCTCCCTCGTCACCGGCTTCACGGTGATCCTCGCCGTTCTGGCCCTGCTGCTCTTCGGGGGGGACGTGCTGCGCAACTTCGCCCTCGCGCTCCTGATCGGCCTCGTGGTGGGGAGCTACTCGTCCATCTTCGTGGCGGGGCCCATGCTCGTCCTCTGGCGCGGCGAGAAGATGAGCGAAGTCAAGAGGTGACGGGGGTTCCGGGTTGACGGGGCCGATCGAGCGGGAGTGGACCCTCCTTTCCCCCGATCCCGGCATCGTCCGTGAACTTTCCTGCAGTCAGGGGCTGACCGCCCCGGCGGCGAAGGCGCTGGCGAACCGCGGCATCACCGATCCCCGGGAGGCCGGAATCTTCCTGCGGGGAACGCTGGCGGACCTCCCCGATCCATCCCTGCTGGACGACGTCGACAAGGCGGCGGAGCGCCTCGTCGCGGCGGGGCTGCGCGGCGAGCCCGTCCTCGTGTACGCCGACTACGACGCCGACGGCGCCACCGGGGCCGCCTGCATCTTCCTCTTCCTCAAGGAAGTCTTCCCCGATCTGCCGGTCCGGATCCACCAGAACGACCGGCTCCGGGACGGCTACGGGCTGCAGGCGCGCGTCCTTTCGGATGCCGCCCGGGAGGGCTTCCGCCTCGTGGTCACGGTCGACTGCGGGATCACCGACTGCGCGCAGATCCGGGAGGTCGCCGGAACGGGCATGGAGGTCATCGTCACGGACCACCATCTGCCCGGGGAGGAGCTTCCCGCCGCGCACGCCGTGGTCGACCCCCATCGCAGGGGCTGCGGGTTCGTCGAAAAGGACCTCGCGGGCGTGGGCGTCGCCTTCCTCCTGTTGTGCGGGGTCCGGAAGAGGCTGCGCGAGTCGGGGTTCTTCGAGCATCGGCCCGAGCCGGTGATGAGGCGGTTCCTCGACCTGGTGGCCCTGGGGACGGTGGCGGACATGGTGCCGCTGGCCGCGTCCAATCGGCCGCTGGTGCGGGAGGGGATCCGGGAGATCCGCAAAGCGGCCCGCCCGGGCATCGAGGCGCTGTTCGCCGTGTCGGGCGTTTCCACCGCGCTGGCGACCGAGGCCGATCTGGGTTACCGGGTGGGCCCCCGGCTGAACGCGGCGGGCCGGATCGGGGATTCCTCCCGCAGCTCGCGCATCCTCGTGTCGACCGACCGGGAGGAGTCCGCGCGGCTGGCGCGGGAGCTCAACGAGGACAACATGCGCAGGCAGCGCGAGCAGGAGAGGATCCTGTCCGTCGTGGTGGCCGGCATCGAGGAGAACCACACGCTCCCGCACGCCATCGTGCTGTCCGACCCGGGATGGCACCAGGGGGTCCTGGGGATCGTCGCGTCGAAGATCCTCGACCGGTACGGGCGCCCCGTCGTCCTTCTCCGGGAAGAGGGGGCGTTCGCGACCGGCTCCTGCCGGAGCATGGAGGGGTTCCCCATCGTCTCGGCCCTCTCCGAGCTTTCCTACCTTCTCACGCGGTACGGCGGGCACACCCAGGCCGCCGGCGTAGCCCTTGCCCTGGAGAACCTGGAGCCGTTCAGGAAGGGGCTGTCGGAGATCGCGGCGCGGCACGCGGAGGCCGCGCCTTTCGTGCTTCGCCGGGCCATCGACGCGGAGATCCGGCTCGACGACGTGGGGGCGGCGCTCCTCGCCGACCTCGATCTGATGCGGCCGTTCGGCGCGGGGAACCCGGAGCCGGTTTTCCTGATGAAGAACGTGCGGGTCGCAAGGGCTTCGCGCGTCGGCGGGGCGGGACAACACCTGCGCTTCGAGCTGGAAGGGAACGGGAAGCGTGTCGAGGGCGTGGCTTTCCACCGCGACGGGATACCCGCCGACCCGTCCGGGCGGTCCGACCTGCTGGTCGCCGTGCAGGAGAACGTGTTCCGGGGCGTCCGGACGGTCCGCCTCCTGCTGAAGGACGCCAGGGAGTCCGGCCGTACGATATTGTGCGCGGGAATGCCGCCGGGGTAGAATCTGACGTCCGGAGGAAACACAACAGGAGGTTCCCCGTGATTCCATACTCCGTCACTTTCGGCGGGATATCCGGGAAGTACGCGTCCTGGAAAGAGGCGAAATTCGTGGTCATCCCTTATCCCGTGGACCTGACCACGACGTACCAGGCGGGGACCCGCAACGGTCCGCGAGCGGCCCTCGATGCGTCCGCACACATGGAGCTCTTCGACGAGGAGAACAAGATCGAGCCGTACCGGTCGGGCATCTTCGTGTCGACGGAGATTCCGTTGACGACGACCGGGCCCGCCGCCGCCTTGAAGGAGGTGGAGCGCAGGGTCCGGGCCGTCGTCAAGGCCGGGAAGCTGCCCGTCCTTCTCGGGGGCGAGCATTCCGGCTCCATCGCCGCGGTGGCGGCGATGAAGAAGAAATACGGCCAGCTCACCGTTCTGCAGTTCGACGCCCACACGGACCTTCGTTCGGAATACCTCGGCACCCCGTACAACCACGCATGCGTCGGCCGCAGGATCGTCGAGCAGGGCGTCAAGCTGATCCAGGTGGGCGTTCGGAGCATGTCGGAGGAGGAGGACCGCTTCCTCAAGAGGACGGAGGACGTGAAAACCTTCTACGCGTCCGAGGTCCGGTACAACCTGGAGGAAGTGACGAAGGGGATCGTGAGCAACCTGTCCGGGAACGTCTACATCACCATCGACCTCGACGTGTTCGATCCCGGCATCATGCCCTCCGTCGTCACCCCGGAACCGGGGGGCCTCAACTGGTTCGAGGTGACCGACATCCTCAGGGACGTCCTGCGGGGGAACTGCAACCTGGTGGGGTTCGACGTGATGGAGCTGGCCCCCATCGCCGGGATGGCCGCGCCGGACTATCTGGCGGCGCGCCTCTGCTACCGGATGATGGGGTGGATCGTCGCCCGCCAGGGCGAAAAGTAAGGTTCCGGCGAACCCGGGCCGCAAGGAGAAGCGCCCATGCCCGTTCCGACGAAGATCTTCTTCACCAAGGGGGTCGGCCGCCACCGGGAGCAGCTGACCTCGTTCGAGCTCGCCCTCCGGGATGCCGGGATCGAGAAGTTCAACCTCGTCCAGGTATCGAGCATCTTTCCCCCCAAGGCCAAGCTCATCACCAAGGAAGCGGGGCTCAAGCTCCTTTCCCCGGGGGAGATCGTCTTCGTCGTCATGGCCCGCTGCTGCAGCGACGAGCCGAGGCGGCTGGTGGCCGCTTCCGTGGGGTGCGCGCTTCCCTCCGACCGTTCGGTCCACGGCTACCTGAGCGAGCACCACGCCTACGGCCAGAACGAGAAGATGGCGGGGGACTACGCGGAGGACCTGGCGGCGGCGATGCTCGCCTCGACGCTGGGCGTCGAATTCGACGAGGACAAGAGCTGGGACGAGAAGCGGGAGGTGTGGAAGATCAGCGGGAAGATCTACAGGTCCTTCAATATCACCCAGTCGGCGATCGTCAAGGACGAGTACACGACGACGATTGCGGCGGCGGTTCTCATCTGACCTTTTTATAAAGGAGGGCGGGGATGCGCGGGGCCCGGATCATGGGAACGGGGAGGGAGTTGCCCTCCCGGGTCGTCACCAACGACGACCTTACGAAGCTGATGGACACCAGCGACGAGTGGATCGTGCAGCGGACCGGGATCCGCGAGCGCCGCTACGCCGACCCGGAGGTGGCGAACTGCCACCTGGGGACCGCGGCGGCCCGGAAGGCGATCGAAAAGGCGGGACTCTCCGTCGGGGACATCGACCTGGTGATCTTCGCGACGCTCTCCCCGGACATGTATTTCCCGGGCGTCGGCGTCCTCGTCCAGGAAATGCTCGGGCTGCGCAACGTCGGGGCTCTCGACGTCCGCGACCAGTGCAGCGGGTTCGTCTACGCGCTTTCCGTGGCGGAGGCCTTCGTCAAGGGGGGGTTCCACGACCACGTGCTCGTCATCGGGTCGGAGATCCACAGCCGGGGGCTCAACTTCGCCACCCCCGGGCGCGACGTGACCGTGATCTTCGGCGACGGCTCGGGGGCGGCGGTCGTCGGCCCGGCGGAGCCGGGAAAGGGGATTTTGTCCACCCACCTCCACTCGGAAGGCAAGTACGCGAAGGAGCTTTGCGCGGCGGAGCCGGGGTTCCTGCAAAACCCCTGGCTGACCCACGAGATGATCGACGAAGGCAGGATCTATCCCAAGATGAACGGGAAGTACGTCTTCGCGCACGCCGTCCGCCGTTTCCCGGAGGTCATCCGCGAGGCGCTGGCGAAAAACGGGTACGCGACCTCCGACGTGGGCATGGTCATTCCGCACCAGGCGAACGAGCGGATCACCCAGGCGGTGCGGGAGGCGCTGGAACTTCCGACGGAGAAGGTGTTCTCGAACATCGAGCGCTACGGGAACACGACGGCGGCGTCGATCCCGATCGCGCTGGACGAGTGCATCGAGCAGGGCAGGATCAAGGACGGGGACCTCGTGTGTCTCGCGGCCTTCGGGGCGGGGTTCACCTGGGCGTCGGCGCTTATCCGCTGGTAGCCGGGGTGGCCGGGCGGAAATTCCGGATCCGGGACATGGTCGCCGGCGACCTCGACGGGGTGATGGCGATCGAAGAGGCGTCTTTCCCCACGCCCTGGTCGCGCGGGATGTTCAGCGAGGACCTCACGCGCCCGTTTTCACGCCCCTTCGTGGCGGAAGGGCCTTCCGGGGAGGTGCTGGGGTACGCCGTCTGCTGGAACGTCGCCGGGGAGTCCCACCTCCTGAACATCGCCGTGCATCCGGAATCGAGGGGGCGGGGGGTCGGGGAGGCGCTGGTCCGGGAATGCATCCGCCGCGGCGCCCGGGCGGGGTCGGAACGGATCCACCTCGAGGTTCGCGCCGGGAACGAGGAGGCGCAAGCCCTCTACCGGAAGTGCGGGTTCGTGTTCATGGGGATCCGCAGGAAGTACTACACGGACACGGGAGAGGACGCGCTCCTGCTCTCCCGGGAGATACGGCCCAGGGATGCCGCATAGGAACCCACGTTTCGTCGGCGGGAAGATCCTCCGGAACGCGGGGCACGGGATCTTCTACCGGATGGAGGTCTCGGTCCCGGACCGGGTCGTCTTCGTGCCCGGCCAGTTCGCCATGGTCTCGGGGTGGCCCGGGAACGACCCGCTCCTGCCGCGCCCCCTGGCGATCTTCCGCTCGGGGGGCGACCGGGCGGCCGGCACCGTCGAGTTCGTGTACAAGGTGGTCGGGCGGGGAACGGCCCTGCTGTCCGGCCTGCACGCGGGAGACCCCCTGTCGATCACGCTGCCGCTGGGCAACGGCTTCCGCCTCGACGCCCCGGACCGCGTCTGGTGGCTCGTCGGGGGCGGGGTCGGCTTCTCCTCGGTGTTCCCCGCGGCGGCGGCCCTCTCGGAGGGGAGGGGGGATTTCGAGATGTTCCTCGGGGCCCGGAGCCGCGACCAGCTTCCTCCGCGCGATTGGGTGCCGGGAGGGAACGTCCCGGGGCGGCTGCATCCGTGCACGGACGACGGGACCGCGGGGTTCCACGGAACCGTCGGCGCCGCGGTCCGCGACCGGCTCGACGGGATGAAGCCTTTCGACCGGGGGCGGCTCACGATCCTGGCCTGCGGGCCGCGCGGCATGCTCGAGGAGATCGCGGCGACCGCCCGTTCCTTGAAGATCCCGGCGCAGGTGTCCCTCGAAAACCACATGGCCTGCGGCTTCGGGGTATGTTGGGGGTGCGTGACCGAGGTGCGCCAGGGGGACGCCACAGAGTACCGACGCGTCTGCAAGGAAGGGCCGGTGTTCGACGCGGAGGAGATCGCATGGTGACCCCGCCGGGTGGTCCGGACCTTTCCTGCCGGGTCGGCACCCTCGTCCTCAAGAACCCGGTGATGGCCGCCTCCGGGACGTTCGGATACGGCCTGGAATTCTCCCCGTTCTACGACATCTCCCGCCTCGGGGCGGTGATCGTGAAGGGGCTTTCCCCCCTGCCGACCCGGGGCAACCCTCCGCAGCGGATCGTGGAGACGCCCGCCGGGATGCTGAACGCCATCGGGCTCCAGAACATCGGGGTCGAGCGGTTCGTTTCCGAAGTGGCCCCCCGGCTGGAAGCCGCGGGCGCCGTCTGCGTGGCGAACATCTACGGCCGGACGGTGGAGGAGTACGAGGCGGTCGCGCGGCGGCTTTCCGGACTTTCCTCCCTTGCGGCGATCGAGGTGAACGCGTCCTGCCCCAACGTGAAAGAAGGGGGGATCGCTTTCGGCTCCACCCCGGGGGGGCTGTCGGGGCTGACCCGGCGGGTCCGCGCCGCCACGGCGAAGCCTTTGTGGGTGAAGCTTTCCCCCAATGTCACGGACATCGGGGAGATGGCGCGCGCGGCGGAGGACGCCGGGGCCGACGCGGTGACGCTCGTCAATACCCTGCTGGGGATGGCGGTCGACCACAGGACGCGCCGCCCGCTGCTCGCAAACGTCACGGGGGGGCTTTCCGGGCCGGCGATCAAGCCGGTGGCGCTGCGCCTGGTTTGGGAGGCGTGCAAGGCCGTCAAGATCCCCGTCATCGGGATCGGGGGGATACAAAGCGCCGGTGACGCCCTCGAGTTCCTCCTGGTCGGGGCCGCCGCGGTGCAGGTGGGCACGGCGAACTTCAGAAACCCCAACGCATGCATCGAGATCATCGAGGGGATCCGGGAGTTCATGTTCCGGGAGCGGCTCGCGAGCCTCGACGGGTACCGGGGGAGCTTCCTTCCGTAAAAGGGGGGAGGGGAACCGGCCGAAGAAATGTGTTGTTTTCGGCCGCGGGTTGCCTGTAAGATGAGGGTGTTGTCGGGGGGATAAGTGGGCCGGTGCCCACTTTTTTTTTCTTGTCGTGAAGAAAACGGATACCGAAAAGATCGAGGCGATCGCCGGGGAAGTCGCCCGGGACCTCTCCCTGTCCCTGTTCGACCTTGAGGTCGCAAGGGAAGGACCCCGAACCGTGTTGCGAGTGTACCTGGACCGGGAAGGAGGCGTGACCCTCTCCGAGATCCAGGCGTTCAGCCGGAGGTTCGGCGCGATTCTCGACGTGGAGGACCCCGTCGCCGGGCCGTACGTTCTCGAGGTTTCCTCCCCTGGCGTGAACCGCCGGCTCCGCAGGCCGGAGCATTTCGCCGCCTGCGTCGGCAAGCGGGTCCGCGTGACCCTTTTGGAGCCGCGGGAAGGGCGGCGGCATATCGTCGGAACGCTCGCCGGCTGCGACGGCGGCGGAGTGGAGCTGCGGGACGCCGACGCGGCCTTCCGGGTCGCGTACGGGGACATCCGCAAGGCGAGCCTTGACGTGACGCAGGAAGAACTCTTCGGGAAGGGACAGAAAAAGCGATGATCCTGGACGTCGGACAGATCATTGCCCAGCTGGGCAAGGAAAAAGGGATCGACAAGAACGTCATCATCGACGCGATCAAGGAAGCGCTCGAGAGCGCGGCCAGGAAGAAATTCGGCGCGAACAAGATTCTCGAGGCGACCTACGACCCCGACACCGGGGAATTCGAGATCCTATCCTTCCGCACCGTGACCGACAACCTGACCGACCCGGACACCCAGATGACCGTCGCGGAGGCCCAGGCGCTGGACCCGGAGGCGCAGGTGGGCGACAGCCTCGGGGAGCGCCTGAGCACCAAGGATCTCGGCCGGATCGCCGCGCAGACGGCGCGGCAGATCATCATGCAGAAGGTCAAGGACGCGGAGCGCGAGGTCATCTACAACGAGTTCATCGGCCGCAAGGGAGAGATCATCAACGGCGTCGTCCAGCGGTACGAGCGCGACTGCCTCATCATCGACATGGGAAAGGCCGAGGCGATCATGCCCCCCTCGGAGCAGATCCCCCGGGAGCGGTACCGCCAGACCGACCGGATACGCGCCTACATAAAGGACGTCACGAAGACCTCGCGCGGCCCGGAGATCCTTCTTTCCCGGGCCGACCCGCGGATGATCATCAAGCTCTTCGAGCAGGAGGTCCCGGAGGTTTACGAGGGCGTGGTCTCCATCCTGAGCGTGGCGCGCGAGCCGGGCTTCCGCACGAAGATCGCCGTGCGTTCCAGGGACCGCGACGTCGACCCGGTGGGAGCCTGCGTCGGCATGAAGGGGTCCCGGGTCCAGAGCGTGGTCCAGGAGCTTCGCGGGGAGCGGATCGACATCATCGCCTGGGACGAGGACCCGGCGAAGTTCGTCTGCAACGCCCTCCAGCCCGCGGAGATCATCCGGGTGCTCGTGAACGAGAACGAGAAGACCATGGAGGTGATCGTCCCCGAGGAGCAGCTCCTGCTGGCGATCGGCAAGAAGGGGCAGAACGTCAAGCTGGCCTCCAAGCTGGTGGGATGGAACATCGAGGTGCGGGCCGAGGGGCAGGTCGAGGACGCCTTGAAGCGGGCGGAGGGGCTCTTCTCCAAGAAGCCGGAAGGGGAAGAGACGGCGGCGGCCGTCGAGGCGGTCCCGGCGTCGGAGGAAGCGGTCCCGGCGGCGGAGGAAGCGGTCCCGGCGGCGGAGGAAGCGGT
>CAZTFC010000025.1:0-2853 GCA_964612075.1 uncultured bacterium | reverse complement strand
CCGGCGGCGGAGGAAGCGTCCCCGGCGGAAGGGAATGAGCCGGCGAAAGAATAGCGCGGAAGGCCCGCTGCGGACCTGCGTTCAGTGCGGCGCCGTCTCGGAAAAAGGGCGGCTGTTGAGGATCGCGGGGAAGCCCGGCTCCGCATGGGCGCCCGACCCGGCGGGGAGGATGCCGGGACGCGGAATCTACCTGTGCCGTGAAGGCGGCTGCGTGGAGCGGTTCGCTTCCAGGATACGGACCCGGAAAGGCGGCGCCCGGTGGAAGATGGGCGACGGGGGCATGGAGCTGGCGGACCGCCTGGCCGCCATGACAGCGGACGAAGCATAACTTCGGCAGGGGGAGTGGATGGACAAGGTTCGGATTCGCGATCTGGCGAAAGACCTGGGAATGGAGACGAGCAGGGAGATCCTCGCTTTCCTGGAAAAGATCGGCGCCAGGGGAAAGTCGGCCTCCAGCAACCTCGAAGGGGACCTGATCGAAAGGGTCAAGGGGCATTTCAAGAAGCCCGCCCCCCCACCTCCTCCTCCCCAGACCACCGTCCTGACCCGCTCGGACGGGGTGCTCGAACGCCGGTCGCAGAAGGTCATTCTCCGCCGGGGCGTCCCGACGCCGCCACCCGCCGCCGTCCCCGAGAAGGCGGAAGAGGCGCCGGTCCCGGAGGCGCCGCACGCGGAAGCGCCCCCGCAGGCCGCTCCCGGCGATGAGGCCGCGGTTTCGGCCGCCCCGCCCGCCGTCCAGGAGCCGCCGGCAGCCGCGGCTCCGGGGGAAGCGGCGCCCGCGGCGGCGGCAGGGGGGGAAGGGCCCGCCGCGGAATCGCCCGCCGCCGAGGGGGAACCCGCGCTGCGGGTCGTGGAAAAGCCCGTGACGGCCCCGAAGCCCGAGGATGTCCGCAAAGACAAGGAAAAGAAGTGGAAGAAGAACAAGCCCCACGAGAAGAAGGTCCAGAAGGGGGTCCTGAAGCAGACGATCATCAAGGAGGTCCTCGAGGAGCCCGAGGGCGAGGCCAAGAAGGCGGCGGAAGCCGCGATCCAGCCGCCGGAAGCCGAGCCGGCGGTCGTGCGCCAGTTCCAGCCGACCCGCGTCTCCAAAAAGAGGGGAAGGCCGGTCAAGGAGAAGAAGGTCCCATCGACCCTGCCGCCCAAGGCGAGCAAGCGCCACCTTAAGATCGAAGAGGTCGTCACCGTGGGGGACCTCGCCCACCGTATGGGGATCAAGGCGGCCGACGTCATCAAGAAGCTCATCGAGATGGGCATGCCGTCCACCCTGAACCAGCTCCTCGACGCCGAAACGGCGGGGATCCTGGCGCAGGAGTACGGCTTCGAGGTGGAGAACGTGGCCCCCGAGATGGAGAGCCTCATCGACCAGGAGGTCGACAAGGAGGAGGACCTGCGCCCCCGGCCGCCCGTGGTCACCATCATGGGTCACGTCGACCACGGCAAGACCACGCTGCTCGACGCCATCCGCGAGAGCAAGGTCACCGAGACGGAGGCGGGAGGCATCACCCAGCACATCGGGGCCTACGAGGTGGAGCACAACGGCCGCAGCCTGGTCATGCTCGACACGCCGGGGCACGAGGCGTTCACGGCGATGCGCGCCCGCGGCGCTTCCGTCACGGACATCGTAATCCTTGTGGTCGGCGCCGACGACGGGGTGATGCCCCAGACGATCGAGGCGATCGACCACGCCAAGGCGGCGAACGTCCCCATCGTCGTGGCGGTCAACAAGATCGACAAGCCGGGCGCCCAGCCCGACCGGATCCGGCAGCAGCTTTCAGACCGCGGGCTCGTCCCCGAGGAATGGGGCGGCACGACGCTCTACGCGAACGTATCCGCGAAAAGGCGGGTCGGGATCAACGAGTTGCTGGAGCTCGTCCTCCTGCAGGCCGACGTTCTGGAGCTGAAGTCCAACCCGACCAAGCTCGCCCGGGGCACCGTGCTCGAGTCGAGGCTGGAAAAGGGGCGCGGCCCCGTGGCGACCGTCCTCGTGCTCGACGGGACGCTGAAGGTCGGCGACGCGATCGTGACCGGGAGCCACTACGGGCGCGTGCGCGCGCTGATCAACTGCAAGGGCAAGCGACTCGACGAGGCGAGCCCCGGGACGCCGGCGGAGATCCAGGGGTTGACGGGGCTCCCCGAGGCCGGGAACAAGTTCGCGGTCCTCAAGGACGAGCGGACGGCCCGGCAGATCGCGCTCCACCGGTCCGAGAAGGAGCGGGAGCGGGTCGTCGCGCGCCCGCGGATGAGCCTCGAGGACCTGCACCGGAAGATCGACGCGGGGGAAGTGAAGGACCTGAACATCGTCATCAAGTCCGACGTCCAGGGGTCGATGGAGGCGCTGCAGTTCTCCCTGGGCAAGCTCGGGACGGACAAGGTGAAAGTCAAGGTGATCCACTCCGGCGTCGGAGGGATCTCCGAGTCCGACGTGATGCTCGCGTCGGCCTCATCGGCCGTCATCATCGGGTTCAACGTGCGCCCGGAGGCGAAGGGGGCGGAGCTCGCCGAGCGGGAAGGCGTGGACATCCGCCTCTACTCGATCATCTACGACGTAGTCGACGACATCAAGAAGGCGATGGAGGGGCTGCTCGAGCCCACCCTGAAAGAGGTCGTCCAGGGAAGGGCGGAGGTCCGCAACACGTTCCACATCTCCAAGATCGGGACCATCGCCGGCTGCGGGGTCATCTCCGGCAAGATCACGCGCAATTCGAACGTCCGGCTGCTGCGCGACAACGTGGTGGTGTACGAGGGGAAGCTCTCCTCCCTGAAGCGCTTCAAGGACGACGTCCGGGAGGTCCTCGAGGGGTTCGAGTGCGGCCTGGGGATCGAGAACTACAACGACATCCAGGTCGGCGATCA
>CAZTFC010000024.1:0-37799 GCA_964612075.1 uncultured bacterium | reverse complement strand
GTGTGGGTCAATTCTGTTCCGGCGAAAGTGGGTCAATAGTTCACCGGCGTTGACATCCCTTAGCGCACAATGAGGATTCGAAGCGAACCCGCCGCCGAGCGGGCAGCGAGGACAAGCCGCCATGGATGGCGGCGGCAGGCGGGTGAGGGGAGGCTACGCAGGGAGGAACAAGGAGGTTCCGACCGAAGTAGCCGAATCCTCCAGGTCGCGCCAATTTTTTCAATTCCTTGCAGAGAATCCCGCCTCGACCCTCTTTTCTTGCCGCAAAAATGCAACCACCTGCTTCCGAAGGAAGTGTTCTGAGGAAGCCGGGGAGGGGACGACATCCCCTCCCCGCGTCAACGGTCAGGCCGCTTTGCCGAAAGCAACCCGGACCTTCATTTCCCGGAGATAGTCCTGGAAAGAGGAGAGCTTGATGTTGTACCGGTTCAAGAACTCGGAAGTCTGCTTGATGTCCCCGTGGTAACCGCTCTTTTCCATCCACTGGATGTGGTCTTTCATGGAGCCGTGGATATCCATGGAGCCCCCGGTCTTCCGGAACTCGACCTTCTTCGAGAAGACCCGCTCCACCTCGGAGGCGATCTCGGTCAAGGACAGCCGATCCGAGGACAGGTCGATCTCCTTCCCGTTGAATTTCCCGGGAACCTGGAACACTTCCGCCACGACGCGGCCGACGTCGGACGCCGATACCAGGTCGATCGGGCGATCCGGCGACAGCGGCACATCCAGGTGTCCCTCGTGGAGAGAGGAGAGCGCCTTGTCGGGGAAGATATGTTCCATGTAGAGCGCAGGCCGGAGGATCGTATAGGACAGGCCGGATTTCTTCAAGTGCTGCTCCATCTCGAACATGGAGTCAAGGTGCCCGGCCCCGGTCTTCTTCGAGGCGCCCTGCAGAGACAGGTAGATCACGTGCCCGATCCCCTTCTTCACGGCCGCGTCGATCAGCATCTTCGCGGAGCCGCTCACTTCCCCCGTCGGGGAATACCCGAAGCACAGCAGCCCGTCGACTCCATCGAACGCGGCATCCAGGCGTTCCTTCGCGTCGAGCGAGCCATCGAGCTTTTTGTACGCCTTGGACCAATCCTCCTTTTCCCGGCGACCCGTGACGTTCTTGCCCGTGTCCCGGCTCTTGTCCATGCGCTCCCTGGATTCGAGGGAGCCCTTCAAGTCGGAAGGTTCGGTGTCCACGGCGCCGCCCTCGTCCACGAGCTTCCGGGGATCGACCGTGTCTTTCGATGCCTCCCTGTTGTTATAAGTGCTTTCCATGATGGTCTGATACCCCGGCATTCCCTTGCCGGATTCCTGCCCCGACTGCGGGGGGGAATACATGCCCATGAACTCGCCGACATAGCTGCCGGTTTCCGTGGCGAACCTGGCCTGCCCCGCGCCGGTTGCCCCGGAGGACTTCTTCTCCGAAACGCCGGATGATTCGTGCTTCTCCCATTCGTTATGTCTGTACTCGCCCCCCAGATCCTTGATCTCTCCATGGGGATCGTAAACCGCTTTCTTGTACGCGTTGCCGCGTCCGCCCGACGAGGCGCGGATGCCCTCATCCACGAGGATGTTCCCCTTGGTCGTATCCTCCTGGTCCGCCGAAACGTAATTGCCCGTGCTCGTATCGTACAGGCTCGCATTGGTGTGCGGCATGTACGCGGTTTCGTCCTGGAAGGCGGTCTGTATCCCGACCAGCTCCAACTGCTCGTCGGACCCGCTCTTCCGCCCCTCATCGGTGCGTAGCAAAGGCGGAGCATCGCCCCAGCCGTTTCCCGATACTTTCACGTGCAGCCCCTGCGAGATGATCTGCGATACGATCCGATCACCGGTCATCCCGGAATCCCCGACTACCAGAATCCGCTTATGTCCCTCTGTTTTCATGGCGTTCCCCGTATCATTATTCGATTGGTTTTCGTTCATGGTGGACAACTGCCGCCTCCAAGCTAAAGATGAGGTCCGTTCATGGGCCGTTTCGCTTCCGAAAAACATTCCGGCTGAGGTTCTCGTTGCGCCGCCGCGTTTTATTCGGCGGCCATACGTCTGCATCCTGTCGATTCCTTTGGAGAACCATGCTTCGACTCGGCCCGGAGGAGGAACTGCTGCACCCTCAGATAAGGAGGAAAAGCGGCCAGGGATGGCCGAATGCAGGGGCGGCGTTGGGGGCGCGGGTTCCTCTTCTGCATGCGGCGGGTCCGCCGCGCCCCCTTTGTATCGCGGAAACCGGCTATTTGTCCTTCGCCGGCATGAACGCGAACGGCTTGGCCGGCTCGAATCTGCCCGCGGCGTTCCCGGAATAGACCTTGCCGCCGGCCGTCGTGAGCTTCTTTACCGGGGCGCCTTCCCTGAAGTCCAGGTCGGCCATCGGGACCCAGAAGACATTGGGGCTGGTCGCCGAGTCGAAAACCATCACTTTGTTCTTCTGGTCGTAGACCGTCCGCCACAGGGTCGAGGAGAGGTTGGGCTTGGTCGGGTGGGCGATTCCCAACGGCGTGCTGATGGCTCTCATGACGCCCAGAACGGCCGCCATGGCCTGGTTCTCGTAGGTGCCGCCCGGGACGGCCGTGATCGTGGGCGGGCTCAGCTTCGTCGGGATCGCGTTGACCAGGAACGAGACGCGGGCGAAGCGATCGGCGGCGTTGATGGAGCCGGGCAGGAACGTCAGCGGGTCGATGCCCCTCCAGTACTTTTCGATCGCAAGCTGCTCGTCGTAGGCCGGGGAGTTGGTCATGACTTTAAATTGCTTGCCGTGGTGGATGGTCACCTTGCCGTCGAGCCATTCGAAGATCGCGGAGTCGCCGGTCGGGTCCGAGAGCGACATGTGCGTCGTCGCGCCCCTGCCGTTGGGCAGCGTCGGCGCGATGACCCGCATGGGGTCGCGGCGCAGGTACTCGACCGCCTCGGCGACGCTTCCGAAATTGTCCAGCGCGAATTGCCCGGCCGCCATGATGGAAATCGTGGGCCGGCCGTCGGGCTTGCCGTAGTCGGACTCCGCGAGGTAGAGCCCGTTCATGACCAGCCCCTTTTCGTTGATGCCGTCGGCGGTGCCCGATTCATAGGACGAAACGACGAGACTTCCGTGCTTCGACTTCCACTTGACGGTGTTCGGGCCGGACGCGCCGTCGCGCGACATGCCGCGCGGGAACACCCACACGTTCGAATACATGTCCTCGCCCCAGTCCATCGAGCGGCCGGCGATCACCAGGCCGCCGTCCCCGGTGTAAAGGACGCGGGTGCAGGCTTGCGCCGGGCCGGCGAAAGCCGCCAGGAGCGTCAGGGACACCACGACGAGCGCGAACTTGACGGCAGCTCTTTCGAATTTGCGGTTCATGCGGGTCCGCCTCTCCATATGTGGGTTGACATCAATCCTCCCGCCGCGATTCCTGCTCGACGGCCACCAGCCCCGCCGCGCCGTATTTCTCCCTCAGGCGCGGTTTCTCGATCTTGCCGGTGGGGTTCCTGGGGACGGTATCGAAGATGATCTTCCGGGGGCGTTTATAGCGCGGCAACGGGGCGCAGAACTCGTCGATTTCCGCGAGAGACAGCTTGCGGTCGGGCTTGAGCTGCACGACGGCGGCCGCGATCTCTCCCAGGCGTTTGTCCGGCAGCCCGATGACCGCGACGTCCTTGATCGCCTCGTGGGCGCGCAGGAAGTCCTCGATCTGCACCGGGTAGATGTTCTCTCCGCCGCTGATGATCACGTCTTTTTTCCGGTCCACCAGGAAGATGAAGCCGTCCTCGTCCGCCCGGGCCATGTCGCCCGTCAGCAGCCAGCCGTCCCGCAGGACCGCGGCCGTCGCTTCGGGGTCGTTGTAGTAGCATTTCATGACGCCCGGCCCCCGGACCGCCAGCTCGCCCACCTGCCCCCGCTCCACCGGGCGGCCGCCCTCGTCGACGATGCGGCATTCCCAGCCGTGCCCGGGGACCCCGATGGCGCCCACCTTGTGGATGTTTTCCGTGCCCAGGTGGACGCAGCCCGGGCCGATGGACTCGCTGAGGCCGTAGTTCGTGTCGTAGAGGTGATGGGGGAAATGCTTTTTCCAGCGATGGACCAGGCTGGGCGGGACCGGCTGCGCGCCGATGTGCATCATCCGCCACCCCGAAAGGTCGTAGTCCGCGAGGTTCACGGCGCCGCTTTCGATGGCGTCCAGGATGTCCTGCGCCCACGGGACCAGCAGCCAGACGATCGTGATCTTCTCCTCGGAGATCGTCCGGAGGATCCATTCGGGCCGGATCCCGCGCAGGAGCACGGCAGGGCTTCCCGCCAGGAGACTGCCGAACCAGTGCATCTTGGCGCCCGTGTGGTAGAGGGGGGGGATGCACAGGAAATTGTCGTCCCGCGTCTGGCCGTGGTGTTTCTGCTCCGTCACGCACGCCGACAGCACGCTTCCGTGCGTGTGCAGGATGGCCTTGGGGAATCCGGTCGTGCCGGAGGAGAAATAGACCGCCGCGTCGTCCTCGTCGGAAAGCGGGACCCGCGGGTCCACGGAGGGGCAGTTGGCGGTCAGCCGGTCGTAGTTCTCCGCGAACGAGGGGCGGTTCTCCCCGGCGAACAGGAGGATCCTGACTTTCCTGATCTGGTCGTAGATCGCCTCGACGCGGCCGATGAATTCCGGCCCGAAGATCATGGCGACGGAGTCCGACAGGTCGAGGCAATACCGGATCTCCTCCGCCGTGTACCGGAAGTTCAGGGGCACCGCGACGGCGCCGGTCTTGAGGACCCCGAAGTAGATCGGCAGCCATTCCAGGCAGTTCATCAGGAGGATGGCGACCTTGTCGCCCTTCCGGATCCCGCGTTTCAGCAGCAGGTTGGCAAGGCGGTTCGCCTTCTCCTCGAAGACGCCCCAGGTCATCGTCCGGCGGTATTCGCCCGCCGGGTTGTTTTCGATCAGCTCGTATTCGCGCCAGGTGACTTTATGGCTTTCCTGGAGATCCAGGTTGATCTCCGTCAGGCATTTTTCCCGGCCGTACAGGCCGGCGTTTCTCGTCAGTATCCCGGTGATCGGCATGTTTCCCGCCCCCGCTGAAGAAGGAAGAATGATCGCGACCGTTCATCGGGCGTCCGCGGGTCGCGAGCGGGATATCCGCCGGCGGTGCGCCGGGCGATCCCGGCGCGGGAAATCGTGGAGGAAACGCATAAGGAGGGAATTGGAAACCAGGCTATGCGTTCGTCGAGCGCTCCCGGGCCGCGCGCCGGGGCCTTTCCGGCGGGCATCCGGTGTAAGTATAAGCGCCGCGCGGCGGAAATCAACCCGTCCGCCGGGCCCGGCGGCGAAACAGGAGGCCGCGCGCCGGAATCCAAAAGGAAAAGGGAATTCAGAGGCGGGTGCGACCGGTGAAGGGAATGGAGCGACATCGCGGGTGGTTCGGGGCGGCGATCCTGGCGGCGACGGTCGCGGCGGGCTTCCTGATCTTTCATTACGTCCTTTCCGGCGCAGGCGGAGCGGGAAGGGAGGGCGGTGGGACGGCGCGAGGACCGGCCGGGATCCCGCCGATCGACAGGGCGATCCACGGAAATACCGAAACGGCGGCTTTCGCCATGGGCTGCTTCTGGGGGGTGGAATCGCGGTTCGGCAGCGTTTCCGGCGTCCTCCGCACCCGGGTCGGCTATTCGGGAAACACGCCCTGGAACCCGTCGTACGGAGGTCGCGGCGATCACATCGAGTCGGTCGAAGTGGAATTCGACCCGGCGATTGTTTCCTACGAGTCGCTCCTCGGCGTCTTCTGGTCCGGCCACGACCCGGGCGCCATCCCGTGGAAGCGGCAGTACCTCTCCGCGATCTTTCCGCGGACCGAGGGGCAGGCGAAGGCGGCGGCCCGGTCGAAGGAACGGGAGGCCGCGGGAAGGAAGGGGAGGATCTTCACGGAGATCCTTCCGGGGTACAGTTTCCATCCCGCCGAGGCCCATCACCAGAAGTTCGCGCTGCGGGGGAAGGTCGCCCTCCTGAAGGAGTACCAGGCGATCTACCCGGATTATCGGGATTTCATGGCGTCCACCGCCGTATCCCGCGCCAACGGGTATGCGGGCGGGCACGGCACGTGCGAGCGATTCCTTGCGGATGCCGAGGGGTTGGGATTATCCCCGTCGGGGCGCAGGGTGCTGGAAGAGATCGTCTGTTGGTCAAGGAAGATGAAACCGGGGCCTTCGGCCCCCTGTCCCGCAAGTTAGTCAGCAGACTTCCGCCCTGGCGTCGGGATTGAAGGGATTGGTGCGCACGGCCAGGGAAAAGAGATAGGGATAGTTCTCCTGCAGGTGCTTCATGTAGGCGAGCCACTCCTGGCCGAGCAGCACGTAGACCCGCTGGACATCGCCGACCAGGTGGTCGGAATCGGCCTCCCGGAGAGACCGGACGTCCGTCCGGTGCTCAAGCTCCTCGGCCAGGTGGAACACCGCCCAAAGCAGCCCGGTGAACGATTCGTGCTCCAGCAGGTTGGGGTTGCCCAGCAGGGTCAGGAGGAACCGCTTTTCCGCCGTCAGGAAGGAGCGCACCTTCACCCAGTCGACATCGGCGGCCCGGATCGCCTGCTCCATCCCCTTGAGCGACTCCCCGGCCCTCGCGTACTCGGCGTCGCTCCAGTCCGCGTTGAGCAGGACCGGACCCGGCGCCGCCGCGCCGTCCGCCCTCTTCGAGAAGAGCCGGAGCAGCTCCGTTCCCACCTCGCTGTAGAAACTGCCGATCACCATGTTGAGCTTCTTCAGCATGGCCTGCTTCTCCCGGCGGCCCAAAAGCGCGTTGATGACGACCGTGACCAGGAAAACGGATATGGGAAGGAACCCGAGCTGGGCGAGGATGAACTTGAAGATGTAGTCCGGGTCGCGGAACACCGCATAGTGGGCTAGGTTGAACGCGATGGAAAACAGCAGGAAGACGATCGCGGCCCGTCCCTGCCACGGGAGGAATTTCATCGGGTTTCCCTTTCCTCTGCACGGGGTGCGCCGGCCGGCGGGAGACCCCGCCGGCTTCCTATCCCGCGGCGGCCAGGACGGCGTCCGCCACTTCGTGCACCTGGGCCTCCGTCATCTCCGGGAAGACCGGCAGCGACATGCAGCGGGCGGCGGTCTCCTCGGACACGGGGAGAGAGAGCCCCTTGTATCCCTCCGCGAAGACCTCCTGGCGATGGAGCGGGATCGGGTAGTATACGGCCGACGCGATATCGCGTTCGGACAGCGCCTTCATGATCGCTTCCCGGCGGTCGGTGAGGACCGTGTACTGGTGGTAGACGTGGGTGCCCTTGCCGTCCTCGAACGGCGGGACCACGGCGGTTCCGGCGAAGCGCTCGCGATAGAGCCGGGCGACGCGGCGGCGCCCCTCGTTGAAGGAGCCGATCCGCTCGAGCTTCACGCGCAGGACGACCGCCTGCAATTCGTCGAGGCGGCTGTTGAACCCGATGACGGAGTGGTGGTACCGCACCTTGCTGCCGTGGTTGCGCAGGACACGCACCTGCTCCGCGAGCTCCGCCGAGTCGGTGGTCACCATCCCCCCGTCGCCGTAGCAGCCGAGGTTCTTGCTCGGGAAGAAGCTGAAGGCGCCCAGCAAACCGATGGTCCCGGTCATCCTGCCGCCCGTGTCCGCGCCGAAGGACTGGGCGCAGTCCTCGATGACGAGGAGCCCGTGCTTCCGGCAGACGGCGCCGATCGCCTCCATGTCCGCGGGCTGGCCGAAGAGGTGGACCGGAAGGACGGCGCGGGTCTTCGACGTTACGGCCGCCTCGATCCTCGCCGGGTCGATGTTGAAGGTCTTCGGGTCGATGTCCACGAAGACCGGCGTCGCGCCGACGTAGCGGATCGCCTCCGCGGTGGCGATGAAGGTGAACGGGGTGGTGATGACCTCGTCCCCGGCCCCTATCCCCGCGGCGAGGAGGGCGAGGTGCAGCGCGTCGGTCCCGGAGGCCACGGCGACGGCGTGCTTCGCCCCGAGGAAGCCGGCCGCCTCGCGCTCGAAGGCCGCCACGTTGGGGCCGAGGATGAACTGGGTCTTCTCCAGCGCGTCGATCAGGCCCGCCGTGATCTCCTCCCGGACGTTGTTGAACTGGACCTTCAAATCGACCATGGGGATCATGATGGCACCCTCTTGAATTGTTGATTGATCCGCAGCGCGATCTCCAGCGCCGCCCGCCCGTCCTCCGCCGGGACCTTCGGCGGGGAGCCCGCGGCTACGGAGCGGACGAAGGACCGGATCTCCTCCAGCAGCGCGTCGCTCGCCTCGAAGCCCTGCTCGTCGACGCGGACGTTGGGCACGCCGGGCATCGCTTCCCCTTCGCCCCTGCGCACGACGACCAGCTTGCGGTTCTGGAAGTCGACGATGATGTAGGCGTCGGCCTGGAAGATCCGCATCTTCCGCTCGCTTTTGAAGCTGATGCGGCTCGCCGTGACGTTGGCGACGCATCCGTTCCCGAACTCGATCCGGGCGTTGGCGATGTCCTCCTCGCCCGTGAAGACCGGGGCGCCGACCGCGCGGATCTCCCGG
The DNA here is from genome assembly GCA_964612075.1 of uncultured bacterium. Classification (GTDB taxonomy): domain Bacteria; phylum Desulfobacterota; class Deferrimicrobia; order Deferrimicrobiales; family Deferrimicrobiaceae; genus UBA2219. The sequence goes on along the minus strand of CAZTFC010000024.1, from coordinate 29,340 downwards.
ACGTCCGATCCCACGATGGTCCGGATGATGTCGATGTCGTGGATCATCAGGTCCAGGACGACGTTGACGTCGGTTCCCCGCGGCTTGAACGGGGCGATCCGTATGGATTCCACGAAGCGGGGGCCGTTGAGGACGGCGTCGAGCGCCAGCACCGCCGGGTTGAAGCGCTCCAGGTGGCCGACCTGGAACACGAGCTTCCTCGCGGAGGCGATCCGGATCAGGTCGTCGGCCTCGGCGAGCGTCGTGGTGATCGGTTTTTCCAGCAGGACATGGACTCCCCGCTCGAGGAAGTCCTTCGCGACCGCGTGGTGGTACCGGGTGGGCACCGCGATGCTGACCGCGTCGACCCGGCCGAGGATCTCCCGGTGGTCGGCGACGGCTTCGGTCCCGAGCCGGCGCGCCAGCTCCTCGCGCTTCTCCCGGTCGGTGTCGACCACCGCGACGAGCTCCGCCTCGGGGATCTGCGCGTACTTCTCCGCGTGGAACTTGCCGAGGTATCCCACCCCGACGACCGCCGCCCGGATCTTCCCCATCGCCGAACGCCACCCCCTCACGGAAGCTGCACCGGACGGGAATATATCATAAACGGCGCCGGCTCACCTGCCCTTGCCGTAGACGCTTTCGTAGACCTCCCTGGAGCTGTCGACCGGGGTCATCGTTTCGTTGTACCGGGGGTTCTTTCCCTTGTAGTTGTAGTAGTTGTAGTCCTGCCCCTCGATCTTCCGCTCCCCCTCGCGGCTCAGGCCCCAGTGGTCGGATTTGTACAGGGCGCCGCCTTCCACCTCGGACACCCATTCCTGCTCGCCCCGGATGTAGCCGGTCCGCTTGTAGTCGATGTATTCCTGGCTTCTCTGGCGTTCCCGGTAGGCCGCCATCGAGCTTTCGCGCATCTCCTGCGCGTTGCGGGCGATCCTCTCCGAGTTCTCCCGGGCCATCCGATGCACGTTCTCCATCCCTTTGCGGACGTACTCCTTCGCGAACCGCTCGTCGAGCCGGTAGCTGCCGGCCATCTTCGCGAGGGAGGGCAGGTACCCGCCCAGCTCCTTCTCCGGCGCCCAGACGCCGGTGACGTTGATGCCCCACTGGCCGGACGGCATGGGGCTTGCCGCCATCACGTCGTAATGCCCCCGGCACCGGACGCCGGACTTGCTGTCGAAGGAGAGCGTCGCGGTTTCCACCTCCATGGCCTGCGAAAGGAACGCGGAGGCCTCCCTCGCCCTCGCGGGGTCGGAAGCGCGCTCCAGGACCTTGTGGTTCCTCGATCCCGTCGCCCGCATCGCGACGATCAGGGCCTCGATCGGGCGGAGGTAGGGGGAATGGATCACCCCGGGGATGCGGGAGCTGTCGAAGTTGGGGATCCGCGAAGGCCCCCAGAAGCCGATGGGGGCGAAGATGACTCCGGCGATCCCGTCGCCGGGAGGCACGCAGAGGAGCTGCCCCTTGGCGCCGTCCATCTTCCACCCCTTCGGGACCAGCATGGAGAAGGACCCGTCGTTCGCCGTCCTTTTCTCCAGGGGAAGGTCGGAGATGCCGCGCGATGGTTCGGGGGGCGGACCGGCCTTCGCTGCGCCCGACGGGTCCAGGACCGTGTAGTTCGATATCACCGAGAGCAGGGTGGGCCGCAAGGCCTCGATCTCCTTCTCCGGCGCCTCGTAGCCGAACACCGTGGCGTCGGGGTATTGCGCGTTGAAATAGTACCGGCCCCGAACGGGGACGTTCCGGGCCCCGGTGTAGCGGATCTCGATGACGGTCCGGCGGCGGTCGTTCGTGCTCTTCGCCCACACGAGGGCCAGCCCCGACACGTTCCTTTCCAGTTCTTTCATCATCCGGTTCGCGATGGAGGTCGTCTTCTCCTGGCGGTCCTTCGTCTTCAGCGTTTTCATGACGGCGAACGATCCGCCGCCGGGATCGGAGACGGTTACGATCTTCCCCTTTTCGGACGTCTTCATGTCCACCGTCCACCCCGGCGGCCTGTAGAGGGCGAACGAGCCGTCGGGGGCCTTGTACTTCTCCATGCGGACAGGGGAAGGGGGCTGCGGGGCGGATATCGCGGTGGAGTCGGGGAAATGCATGGCCAAGACAACGGCGACCAGCGAGCAGAGGAGCCTGGCATGCATCGTTCACCTCGGCGGGTCGTCGACCCGGCCATTCGGTTTCGTCAGGGGTCCGGCTTGAACCGGATGTGTATATGCCCGCAATGATACGGATCGAGCATCAGAACTTTCTCCGCGCTCCATGCGCCCAACGGCACATACGCGTCGCCCACCTTCGGCACGGTGACGTCGGGTATCGTGTAGTCATCGGACGGATATTCGGGGTTGTGCAGCTTGCCCCCGAACAGCGCCCTGGTGAACCATGCCTCGTCGCCTACATACATCAGCATGATATTGCTGTCGAGCGCCAACTTTGTCAGCCCGTTCCTGTTCGCCTTGATCCAGTTGATGACCTTGGTCAATTTCGTATTGCCGGTGCCGCCGGCGACAAGCTGCTCGTTCCATGCCTCGAGGATGGCGGCCTTTATGGAGGCCCCGTTCCACTCCCCTTTCATCGTGGTCGCGAAACCGCCGTTTTCATCCCAATAGCGCACATCCGTGTCGTACCCTCCTTTATGCGCCATATGCACGCCCATGGACTTCCATCTCCCGCCGGAAGTCGGCTTCTGCCAGGCGTTTTGCCCGGAGAGGTCGTTGAATTGGAGGCCGAGAGTCCCGCCCTGGCCCGTGTCGAGCCATGCGAGCAGGTCGCCCCGCCCCCATCCGTCCCCGCCCACGTCGTCCTGTCGCGGGTCGGTTTCGGGAACCCCGTATCTGCGCCCGGAAAGAAGGAAGGGTGCCAGGTCCCTGATCTCGAACAGCGGCATGAACGATTCGTTCGCCAGGGAGCCCGGGAACTGCACGGGGACCTTGTTGGAGATCAGGCTCGCCGTTTTCCCCTTCAGGTTGCCTTCCAGGGTGACCTGGAGGCTGGCCGGCAGATGCCCGGCCGGGGTCAAGGGAAGCGCGGGCATGTCGATCGTGGCTTGCAGCGTGCCGTCATCGGTTCCGACGGGGATGAAAGCCTGATTTTCGGTTATTGTTCGAACCGCGTTGTTGTACAGAAGTTCGAGCTTCATTTTCCTGATTTCCGCATCCTTGGGAGAGTACTTCACTTCGATGATCCACTTCCAATAGCTGGTTTTGACCCCATAGTGGCCCGACAGAGGAATGCTGATGTTGAAATATTTTTTCCCATGCGTGTCCTGGAACAATCCGGAAACGTGCCGTGCGCTGTTGACCGTTATGCCGGCTGCATTATCCAGGGAAACGCTGACGGTTGTCGGCAGGGCTCCGTCCCCGATATTGACGGTTTTCGCGGAAATGGTGCAATGGATCGGTCCGGACCTGGTGAAATTGGACACATCGATGTCCTTGTCGTAAAAGTGGGCGCCGTTGTCCGCGTGGGTATTGTTCACGGACCCGTTCTTTTCGAAAATGACCCCCGCGCACATGGCCTTGAATTCCCAGGAATCGTTGTACCGGCTCTGCTTGGTGGTGTAGTTGGGATATTCCGCGGTGGAAACCTTCGCTTCCACTTTCACGTTCCGGGTGTCTTTCGCGACGACGATCACCTTGTCCTTGGAAACGACCTCGTCCCGGGCGGCTCCCGATACCGTGATGCTGTTTTCCGTTTCCGATATATCCGTCGACCGCCGGACTGCGTGCAGAATATAAGGGGACCTGGGTTCGATCGGGTCGTTCTTCAGGAATTCGGGAACCTTCGGGTTCTTGACCGTTTTCGGGGCACTGGTGACATGCATGACGGCCGGCGAAAGCCGACTCGCGCCGGAAACGCCGGTGCCGGCGATCGTCAGGTCGACATCGATGGTGCTGCCGCCGCTCTCTATCAGGAACAGCGACGATCCGTAGTGCCCCATGGATGTGTCGGCAAGGCTCAGGGAACAACTGTCGGTCGGGACATTGTTGAGGGTGAAGGTGCCGTCCGGCTGGATGACGGCGCTCGACCGCGTGCCGCTGTTGAAACCGCTCAACACGACCTGCTTTCCCGTCAACGTCGTGATGGTCGCGGACGAGGCGTCGACCACCTTCCCCCGGACCGTGTTCGACCCGTAGAAGAAGCTGGCGAAGAAGGCGAACGGCAGGCCGGCGTCGTCGTATCCCGAGATGGTCAACTCCATGCACTTGTCGGAAAGCTTTGCGTGGAAATCCGGTTTGCTTTCCGCTTTCAGCGTAACCATTCCGGTGTCCGCATCCAGGGAGAAATAGCCGGTGACGTCGTATGAGTTCAACCCGTTATGCAGGTAGACGTGGATGCCGGACGGTTTCGCCCCGGAATCGCTCCGGAGCGACATCCCGAACCCGGAATAGGCGGCGGGCAGGATGTTCACGTTCACCAGGGAAGGCAGGCTCAGTTCCAGGTCGGACCATTCCAGGTCCGGAATCTCCTCGTTGCCGTCGGACCCGGTTTCGATCGCCCCCGGATGCAGGGTGAGCAGGTGAAAGGTGTAGTCGCTGTACGTTCCGCCCGACCGGTCGAGCCGGAATACCAGCGTCTCCTGTTTCCCGGTATCTCCGGGGGCGAGGAAACTCAGCACGCCGTTCCCGCAGGAAATCCCGCTGGCCGGCGGGCCGCTGACCTGGTTTGCCCCGGTTACGTCGTCCAGGTCGAACTGCATCACTTTCAGTTCGAGCGGAAGTACGGGTTCCGTGACGGTCACGGCTTGAGGCGGGGTGACGGGGGCGCCCGGGACGGTTCCGCCGCCACCGCCGCCTCCGCCGCATGCGAACAGGAGGAGTATCGCCGCCAGGGGAAGGGAAGGAGAAAGGGGTCGCCTCATTTCGCTTCCTCTCTCGCCGCGTCGCCGCAGGCGACGCATCTTGCGATGGTTCACACAAGCCGATCCGGTGGGGGAGGGGGTGAGGGATCCTTTTTGAAAGCGGCCGCGTCCATCCTCAGAAAGCTCTCTTTCCGCTTGAGGGAGACGGCACGACCCGAAGAGGACCGGGCTATCGGACAAGTGTCATTTTAACCCTTGTCGACCTCCCGGTCAAAGCAACTCCCGGGGCGGCGTGAACCCATCTTAGCCGCCCCGGGGCCGACCGCGGTCATTTCGCCGTGTTGTCCGTCCTGCCCGGGAAGGATTTCTTCATGGAACCCTTCGCGTCCTCGAAGGTGGCGCAGGATCCCAGGAGGAGGGCGAGCGCCAACAGGAAGAAGAGTGCTTTCCAACGCTTCATGACGACCTCCGCAAGCGTGTTCTCGACATTATATCGCAGGCGCCCCCAGGCAGATTCCGAGCGACAGCGCCGTGGCGATCGTGTCACCGTCCAGGGGGACGCTGCGCCTGCCCGCCACCGCCTCCGAGAGCGGAACCGCCACGACCGACGGCGGCCGCAGCGCCACCATCACGTCCGTGGACCCTTCCGCGAGCGCCCGGACGGCCGCGGTGCCGAAGCGAAGCGCCATCAGCCGGTCGAAGGCGGTGGGGCCGCCGCCGCGCTGCAGGTGCCCGAGGACGATGGTGCGCGTCTCCTTGCCGGTGCGGGCGGAGATCTTGCCGCCCAGCCACTCCGCGACCCCCCCGAGCCGGACCTCGCGGCCGATCTCCTTTCTTCCCCTGGTTCTCACCGCGCCGCCCGCGGGGGCTGCCCCTTCCGCCACCACGACGATCGAGTAGCGGCGCCCCATCCGGTCCCGGTCCCGGATCGCCTCGCAGACCGCGTCCAGGTCGAACGGGATCTCGGGGATCAGGATCACGTCCGCCGAACCGGCCACCCCGGCGTGGAGGGCGATCCAGCCGGTGGAGCGCCCCATCGTCTCGACGATCATGACGCGGTGATGGCTCTCGGCCGTGGAATGGAGCTTGTCGAGCGCGTCGGTCGCCGTGGAGACGGCGGTGTCGAAACCGAAAGTCAAAAACGTCGCGGCGAGGTCGTTGTCGATCGTCTTCGGCACCCCGACCACCGGGAGCCCTTTCAGGCAGAGGCGGTGGGCGATGCCCAGGGAGCCGTCGCCGCCGATCGCGATCAGCGCGTCGAAGCCGTTCCTGCGGAACGCCGCGATGAGCTCGTCGGACCGGTCCTTCACGACGTTCCTGCCGTTTTTCCTGAAGGGATACTCGAACGGGTTCCCGCGGTTCGTGGTTCCGAGGATCGTTCCGCCGAGGTGGCTGATACCGCGGACCCGGTCGCGCGTCAGGGGGATCAGCCCTTCCTCGGGCGGCATCTCGAGCAGCCCGAGGTAGCCGTCCCGGATCCCGACGATTTCCCAGCCGAGCCTCAGGGCGGAAAGCGTGACGGCCCGCAATACCGCGTTCAGGCCGGGGGCGTCCCCCCCGCCGGTGTTGACGGCGACCTTCCGGATGGCCATCGGTTGCCTCCCGTCGAAAATATTTCACCCATACTAATCCATGGAGGAAAGGGGCACCATGGGATAAATCAAGTCAGGCAAATAAAGGTAATTTATTTCTCTCTTTGATTCGGGATTCGCCGAGAAGCAGGAAAATGATTTACCTCTCTATTGGTCTCTGTTTTATTGCATATATAAGTGGTTTGATTCGTTGATCTATTTTTCATGCGTGCTTTGGCCTTCATTTTGCAAAATATCTTGTCATGGAATTCTACCCGGTATATAAAATATGCAGCGTGAGCGGGGCGTTCTCCCGCATTGGCTCTCTTTTGGAGACGTGCCGGCATTGGAGCGTCAAGACCACCTCGCACCAATGGAACCAGGCCCGCGCCCTGTTCACGCAGAGGCCTGGCGACGTCATCCTGCTGGGACCGAGGATGACCGTCGCCGCGGAAAAGGACGGGTAGACGTGTCATGAGCGAAGAGAAGAACGAAAGGGTTTTCACGGTTTACCGGATGAATTTCGAGGAGAGGACGAAGGAACCGATCGGGCAGATCGTGGAGCGGAGGAAATCCACCCGGCTGAACAACCATATCGGGTTGCTTCAGCTTGCCCGGAAGCGGTTTTCCACCACCACGGACGAGGCGGTCCGCATCGGCGTGTTCGACGACTGGTCCGGGAATCCGCCCGCGGGGCTGAAATTCACCTGATTCATTGAAGAATCACCGTTTCCAGGGGCGCCGGTCAATCCGCTTGGCCGGCGCCTTGTTTCGTTTGACGGTCGTTCCTCTCTTGACCGGATTAGATCTCTTTCTGGTAACCTCAAGGTATACCGTACCTACAACGTCGCAATCCGGTCGTGCCCCGAAAGATTTCAGGAGGGTGCCATGCGTCTTGGAGGCGAGCGTCGCAGCGAAAACGTCGAGGACCGGCGGGGGATCCGGGTGTCGAGGAGAGCCGTCGGCGTGGGAGGGGGAATCGGGACGATCCTCCTGGTGATCGCCGCGTTGTACCTCGGGATCGATCCCCGGATCTTCATGTCGGGCGGGCCCGCGGAGGAGCAGGTCTCCGAACAGGCCTCGACCGGGGCCCGGTCGGCCGAGGAGAACCGGATGGCGGATTTCGCCTCCGCGGTGCTCGCCAGCACGGAGGACGTCTGGGGCGACCTGTTCCGCCGCGGCGGGCAGAGCTACCGGCCGCCGAAACTGGTGCTGTTCACGGACGCCGTGCAGTCGGCCTGCGGTTTCGCCCAGGCGGCCGTCGGCCCCTTCTATTGCCCCGCGGACCAGAAGGTGTACATCGACCTCGCCTTCTTCAAGGAGATGGAGCGCCGCCTCGAGGCGGGCGGCGATTTCGCGCAGGCCTACGTGATCGCGCATGAAGTGGGGCATCACGTTCAGAACCTGCTGGGGATCATGGACAAGGCGCAGGCGGCCCGCGCCCGCGCCGGCGAGGCGCAGTCGAACCGGATCTCCGTCCGCCTGGAGCTGCAGGCGGACTGCTTCGCCGGGGTCTGGGCGCACCGGGCGGAGAAGGCGCGCGGGATCCTCGAGGCGGGCGACGTGGAGGAGGGGATGAACGCGGCCTCCGCGGTGGGGGACGACCGGATGATGCGGCGGGGAGGCGGGTACGTCGTCCCGGATTCCTTCACCCACGGCAGCTCCGCGCAGCGCGTGAAGTGGTTCCGGGTCGGGATCGAGTCGGGCGACGTGAACCGCTGCAACACCTTTTCGGCGGAAAGCCTGTAACAGCGGCGGGAAAATCCCACCTCCGCGGCCGTTGCGGGTATACTGTAACGCGGCCTGCGCCGGTCCCGGCGTCGGACATCCCGAACTTCGGAGGAAGCCAGTGAAAACGCAGATGCCGCACATCGGCAAGATCTCCTCCGAGATCTTCGACGAGATCATCCTTCCCCAGCTCGGGCGGAAGCGCCCGGAAGTCCTCGTGGGGCCGCAGCACGGCGTCGACGTGGGGGTCGCCGACCTGGGGAACGGGAAGGTGATGGTGGTCACCACGGACCCCGTCTTCGTCGTCCCGCCCTACGGGTGGGAGCGGTCCGGCTGGTTCGCGATCCACATCCTCGCTTCCGACGCCTCCACGTCCGGCATCCGCCCGACCTACATCACCATCGACCTGAACCTTCCGCTGTCCATGGACCGGGAGGGATTCGAGGCGATGTGGTCGGTGATGCACCGGGAATGCGAGAAGATCGGGATGTCGATCATCACCGGGCATACCGGTCGATACGAGGGGTGCGACTACCCGATGATCGGCGGGGCGACCGTGATCTGCGTGGGCGACAAGGACAAGTACCTGACGCCCACGATGGCGCGGCCGGGCGACGTCGTCGTCATCACGAAGGGGGCGGCCATCGAGGCGTCGGGGCTGTTCGCGGTCACGTTCCCGCAGAAGGTCGCGCAGCGGTACGGGGAGAAGGTCGCAAGGGAAGCGGAGGAGATCTTCTGGCAGATGTCGGTGGTCGAGGACGCCATGACGGCGGTCGAGGTCGGGGTCCGGGAGGACGGGATCACCACGATGCACGACGCGACCGAGTGCGGCGTCTGGGGGGGGCTGTTCGAGATCGCCCTGGCGTCGAAGGTGGGCATGGCGATCGACAAGGACAAGATCATCGTGCAGGACGCCGTGCGGAAGGTATGCGACCTGTTCGGCATCGACCCGTACTCGTCGATCAGCGAAGGGAGCCTGGTCTTCACCTGCCGGCCGCACAAGGCGAAAGAAGCGGTCCGGCGCCTGGCCGACAAGGGGATCCCGGCGAGCATGGTGGGAGAGGTCGTCGACGCGAAGGAAGGAATGAGGTACTTCGAGAACGGCGTGTCCCGCGAGCTGGTCCACCCGAAGGTCGATCCCTTCTGGTCCGCTTTCGGGAAGGCGGCGTCCCAGGGCCGGTAGCGGAGGGGAAGGAGGTCCAAGATGAAGGAGAATCCCACGTCGGAGCCCGGGTTCTACGGGGAGTTGCGGCGGAAAACCGATCCCATGTGGGAGGCGGTCCTCGACCACCCCTTCGTGCGGGGGATCGGCGACGGCACCCTTTCCCGGGAGCGCTTCGAGTTCTACCTGAAGCAGGACTACGTCTACCTGATCGATTTCAGCCGGGTGTTCGGGCTGGCCGCCGCGAAGGCCTCCCTTCTTTCGGACATGGGGACCTTCGCCGAGCTCCTGAACGTCACGCTGAACACGGAGATGGAGCTCCACCGGAAGACGTGCGCCGCCTACGGCATTCCGCGGGAGGCACTGGAGGCGACCCGGAAGGCGATGGTCACTTCGGCCTACACCGACTACCTGGTGCGCACCTGTCTCGAGGGCGACCTGGCCGACATCCTCGCGGTTTTGGTGCCCTGCGCCTGCGGCTACGTGGAGATCGCCAAGGAGCTTAAGCGCCGGGGACTTCCCGCGGACCCGTTCCTGAAGGACTGGGTCGTCCAGTACTCCTCGGAGGAGTTCGAGAAGTTCGCCGACTGGCTCATCGAACGGATGAACGCGCACGCCGACGGCGCTCCCGCGCTATTGAAGGAGCGCTGGCGCCGCCTCTATGAGACCAGCGCGCGCTACGAATACCTGTTCTTCGACATGAGCTGGAAGATGGAGGAGTGGCCATGAGCGCGGACATCCGCCCGGAGGCGTGGCGGCTCTACGTCGTCACCGACGAGAAGGTCAGCCGGGGGCGGTCCCACCTGGAGGTCGCCGGGAAGGCGATACTGGGCGGGGCCGACGTCATCCAGTACCGGGACAAGACTTCCCCCAGCGGGGAGATGTACCGGATCGCCCTGGCGATGCGGAAGCTCACCCGCGACGCGGGGGTTCCGCTGATCATCAACGACCGGCTCGACATCGCGCTGGCCGTCGGCGCCGACGGGCTCCACGTGGGGCAGGACGACCTGCCCGCCTCCGTGGCGCGCCGGCTCCTTCCGCCCGGGATGATCCTGGGGGTCTCGACGGAGCTCCCGGAGGAAGCCCTCCGCGCGGAGGAGGAAGGCGCGGACTACATCGGCGTCGGCCCCATCTTCGAGGCGCGCGGCACCAAGGCGGACGCGGGGGCGCCCAAGGGGCCCGGGATGATCGCCCCGATCCGAGCGAAATGCCGCCTCCCCATCGTGGCGATCGGCGGGATCAAGTCGGGGAACGCCCGGAGCGTGCTGGAGGCGGGGGCGGACGCCGTCGCGGTGATCTCCGACATCGTCGGTGCGGACGACATCGAGCGGGCGGCCCGCGGGATGAAGGAGCTGCTGAAAGCCGCAGGAGGGCGCCGGAGTTGAAGAAGATCCGCAGAACGGTCGGGGAGACCGGGGAGTTCAACCTGATCGACCGGATCCGGAAGATCCTCCCCGTTTCGAAAAAAAAGGATCTGCTGGTCGACATCGGAGACGACACCGCGGTGGTGCGGATCGACCGGCGCCGGGCGCTGCTTTTGACCTGCGATATCCAGGTGGAAGGGCGCCACTTCCTGTTCGACCGGACTACGCCGTACCGGGTGGGGCGGCGCTCCATGGCGGTGAACCTGAGCGACATCGCCTCCATGGGGGGGAAACCCACGTACGCGCTGGTTTCGCTGGGACTGCCGGCGGAGATGCCCGTGGAGAGCTTCGACCGCCTGTTCGAGGGGATGCGCGACGAGATGGCGGAGCACGGCGCCTACGTCATCGGGGGGAACCTGGCGAGGACGAAGGAGGAGCTGGTCGTCGACGTGACGCTCGTCGGGGAGATCGCCGTGTCCCGGGTGCTCACCCGCCACAAGTCCCGTCCCGGCGACCGGATCTTCGTCACCGGGACGCTGGGGGCGTCGGGCGCGGGGATGGAGGCGCTCAAGGCGTTCGGGAAAAAGGTCCCCCGGAAGTACGCGGACCTTGTGAAGCGCCACGTCCAGCCGGTCCCGCGGGTGGAGATGGGGCAGCGGATCGCCCGGGCGTGCATCGCCTCCGGCATGATCGACCTGAGCGACGGCGTCGCGGGCGACCTGTACCACATCTGCGAGAAGAGCGGGGTGGGTGCCGAGATCCACGCGGCGTGCCTGCCGCTTCCGGAGCGCATCGGGGAGATCGCGGAGATCTCGGGCCGCACGGTCCTCGACCTCGCCCTGCACAACGGGGAGGACTACGAGCTGCTCTTCACCGTCCCGCCCGACGTCCCGGAGCGGAAGATCCGGACCCTTCCGGGGAAAACGGGGATCCCGGTGACCGAGATCGGGAAGATCGTCGGGAAGAGGGCGGGGTACTGCCTGGTCGACGCGCGCGGGAGGAAGACCCCCCTGAAGCCGGCCGGCTGGGACCATTTCCGGAAGGGGTGACCGGTTTTCGGGAAGGAGGGACGATCGGGATGAAGAGGGCGCTTACCATCGCGGGATCCGACAGCGGGGGAGGGGCGGGCATCCAGGCCGACCTCAAGACCTTCATGGCCTTCGGCGTCCACGGGATGTCCGCCATCACGGCGCTCACGGCCCAGAACACCGTGGGCGTGCAGGGCATCTTCGACGTCTCGCCCGAATTCGTCCGGAAGCAGATCGAAAGCGTCATGGTCGACATCGGGACCGACGCCGCCAAGACCGGCATGCTGTCGAACGCGCCGATCGTCCGGGCGGTGGCCGAAGCGGCCCGGGAGTTCCGCATCCCCAACCTGGTCGTCGACCCGGTGATGGTCGCCAAGAGCGGCGATCCCCTGTTGTCGGAGGACGCCCGCGACGCGATCCGCGACGAGCTGCTGCCGCTGGCCGCGGTCATCACCCCGAACCTGTTCGAGGCCGAGGCGCTCCTGGGCCGCAAGGTCCGGGATCTCGACTCCATGAAAGCGGCGGCGCGGGAACTGGCCGGGTTCGGGTGCGGCTACGTGGTCCTCAAGGGGGGAAGCCTCGACATCGAGGGGAAGGCGGTCGACGTGCTCTGCGACGGAGCGGACCTGGTGCTCCTGACCTCGCCCTGGATGAAGTCCCGCAATACCCAGGGCACGGGGTGCACGTTCGCCTCCGCCATCGCGGCCGGCCTCGCCAAGGGGTTCTCCGTCCTGGAGGCCGTGAAGCGCGCCAAGGAGTACATCACGGAGGCGATCCGGAGCGGGCCGGAGATCGGGAAAGGGCACGGGCCCGCCAACCACCTGGCGGGAGTGCAGAGTAAATGGTGAGGCCTACTCGCAGAGCTTGAGGACGGCCGGGGCGATCCTGTCGAGCGGCAGGACCTTGTCGACCCCGCCGCGCTTGATCGCCTCCTGGGGCATCCCGAAGACGACACAGGACGACTCGTCCTGGGCGATCGTCGTGGCTCCCGCCTCCTTCATCTCGAGCATCCCCCGGGCGCCGTCGTCGCCCATCCCGGTCATGATGACCCCGACCGCGTTCTTCCCGGCGTAGCGCGCCGCCGACCGGAAGAGCACGTCGACGGAAGGGCGGTGCCGGCAGACGAGCGGCCCTTCCTTGACCTCCACGTAATACCTCGCGCCGCTGCGCTTCAGCAGCAGGTGCCGGTTTCCCGGGGCGATCAGGGCGCGCCCGCGGATCACCGTGTCGTTGTCCGCCGCCTCCTTCACCGTGATGCGGCAGAGGCCGTCGAGGCGGGACGAGAACGCGGCGGTGAAATGCTCGGGCATGTGCTGGACGATGACGATCCCGGGGGTGTCGGCGGGAAGCACCTCGAGAAATTCCCGCAGCGCTTCCGTCCCGCCGGTGGACGCGCCCACGACCACGACCTTCTCGGTGGTCTTCACCATCGACTTCACGCTCGCCTTCTCCAGGACGGCGTCGGCGGTCAGCTTGGAGGGGATCGCTCTCGTGTAGCTGGCGGGCACCGCCTTGACGCGCGCCATCGCGGCGGCCTTCACGGTCTGGCAGACGCGGATCTTCGACTCCTCCAGGAACTGCCTGGTCCCCATCCGCGGCTTCTCGATGATCTCCACGGCGCCGTAGTCCAGGACCTTCATCGCGGTCTCGCTGCCCGTCCCCGCCAGGCTCGAGCAGATGACGACGGGGATCGGGTGCTGGCTCATGAGCTTGTGCAGGAACGTGATCCCGTCCATGCGGGGCATCTCCACGTCCAGCGTGATGACGTCGGGGATCTCGTGGGAGATCCGCTCCGCGGCGATGAACGGGTCGGCGGCCGTGCCGATCACCTCGATGCCGGGGTCCGAGGACAGGATGTCCGCCATTGTCTGCCGGACGACGGCGGAATCGTCCACGATCAGGACCTTCACCTTTTTGGGCATGCGCCGCTCCTCATTCCGACTGTCCGCGGAAGCGTTTCACCATGACGTCGCCCGTGAGGGTGTGGAACCTCAGCTTGCGCCCGGTGTATCCCCCCACGTCCGACGTCAGCACCCGCAGCCCTTCCGACTCCAGGGCCGAAAGAGCCATGTTCACGTTCGACCGTCCCACCGGGACGAACCGCGATCCGGCCCCGTGTTCCATCATGATCTCGGCGCCACCGAAAAGCTTCACCTCGATCTCCTTCTTCTTCGCGCCCCGGCGCTCGAACCACGCGGACATCCGGCGGACGGATTCGTCGACGTAGCGGCAGCAGCCGGGGGGGTCGTCCTCGATTCCCGAGGGGAGCACCCCGTGGGAGATGGCCCAAAGGGAGAGGCGGCGGCAGAGCATCGTGACGGCGACGCAGGAGCCGAGCACCGTCGTGACGACGGTGGGGTTCCTGCCGCAGAACAGCTCGCCGGGCATGAGGGTGACGTGCTTCACCGGCTTCGCGTCCGCCGCGGCGTCCGGTAACACGGAGGGCGAGGCGGTCCCGGCCGCTTTCCCGCTCCCGCGCCCTTCCTCATGCCTGCCTGCGGCCGCCTTGATCATGTCACTTCTTGCGGTAGACCGTCGGGGCCATCTGGACGAGGGGAAGGTCCATGCCGAAGATCGTTTCCGAGTGACCGAGGAAAACGTAGCCGCCCGGGGCGAGATGGCGGCAGAAGCGCAGAAGGAGCTTCTCCTGCGTCTTCTTGTCGAAGTAGATGATGACGTTCCGGCAGAAGATGACGTCCATCGGCTCCGCGATGCCGAAGTCGGCGTCCATGAAATTGAGCTGGCGGAACTTCACGAGCGCCCGAAGGCCGGGAGCGATGCGGACAAGGTCCTTGCTCCTGTCCTTGTTCCTCAGGAGGTACTTCCTTTTCATGGCGATGGGGACGGGGTGGACCTTCTCGGAATCGTATATCCCGACCGCCGCCGTCTGGAGCACGCGCGTCGATATGTCGGTCGCGAGCAGCGAGAACTGGAATCCCGGGCTCTCTTCGGCGTACTCGCTCAGGACCATCGCGAGGGTGTAGGGTTCCTCCCCGGTGGAGCAGCCGGCGCTCCATACCGCGACCCTCTTCCGGAAGCCCAGGCCGTCCGGGTCCGCCAGCGCGGGGAGGCAGTTCTCCACGAGGTAATCGAAGTGCGCGGGCTCCCGGAAGAAATCGGTCTTGTTGGTCGTCACCAGGTCGATCATCCGGGTCAGCTCTTCCTGCATGCCCTCCGGGCTGAAGATGTAATCGCAATACTCGCCGTAGGATTTCATCGACAGGCAGCGCAGCCGCCGCTGCAGTCGGGCCTGGAGCATCGTCCTTTTCGTGGGGGGCAGAAGGATGCCGCACCGGTCGTAGATGAACTCGCTCAGGCGGCGGAAATCCTTATCGGAGATCTCTATGGGGGCGTCCGTGGCGCCATTGCCGGGATCGGTCAATTTTACGGCGGACCTGCTCTCTCGGACGGACATCTTCCTGGACCCCGCGGTAATCGGATTCCTTACGGATATCTTATCGGTAGAATCTCTCGAAAATTTAAGCGCGGAAGGAGGGGAGCGGTTCCCCCTCCTTCCGCCGGTCGAACGGCCCTTGCGGGCCGGTGGATGTTCCCCCGCGTCAGCCGGCCATGTCCTGCAGCTGGGCGGAGTCGGCCACCAGCGACAGCTCCTCGGCCGAGAACGCCTTGTCCACATCCAGCAGGATGATGAACCGGTCGTCCCGCTTCCCCATCCCCTTGATGAACTCGGTCTTGAGCCGGGTGCCGATGCGCGGCGCCGGCTCGATCTGGTTCGGCTCCAGCTCGAACACCTCCTGCACCGAGTCCACCAGCGCGCCCAGCACGATCGCGTCGCCCTCCAGCTCGACCTCCGCCACGACGATGCAGGTATTCACCGTCTTCTCCGTGGCGGACATGCCGAACTTCACCCGCATGTCGACCACCGGCACCACGCTGCCGCGGAGGTTGATCACCCCCCGCATGAACTCCGGCGTCCGGGGGACCTTGGTGATCGTGGTGAAGTCCAAAATCTCCCGCACCTTCCCGACGTCGAGCCCGAAGACCTCCTCGCCGAGCTTGAACGTCAGGTACTGACGAACCTCCGTGATATCTTTTACGGCCATCGGCCTCTCCTTGTCTCCCGAGGGGTTAGAACTTCTCGAACTCGGCGTCCATCTTGTCCGCGCCTTCCGAAAGGACGAGGGCCAGGCCGGCTTTGGAACCCTCCGCGGGCCTGGGAGCCGTTGCGCTCTTCTTCGCGGCGGACGGGGCCGCCTTCTGCGCGATCTTGGCTGCCGCTTTCCGGACCGTCCCGTGCTCCTCGCCGGTCTTGAAGAAGGCGATCGTGCTCTGGAGCTGCTCCGCCTGGGAAGACAGCTCCTCGGACGTCGAGGCCATCTCCTCGGAGGAGGCCGCGTTCTGCTGGATCACCTGGTCGAGCTGCTGGAGCGCCTTGTTGATCTGGTCCGTGCCGGTCTCGGCCTCCTTGCTGGCCGCCGTGATCTCCTGCACCAGCTCGGAGGTCTTCTGGATGTCCGGGACGATCTTGCCCAGCATCTCGCCCGCCTTCTCGGCCACCTGCACGCTCGAGGACGACAGCTGGCTGATCTCGCCGGCCGCCACCTGGCTGCGCTCGGCCAGCTTGCGCACTTCCGAGGCCACCACGGCGAACCCCTTGCCGTGCTCGCCGGCCCGCGCCGCCTCGATCGCCGCGTTGAGCGCCAGCAGGTTGGTCTGCCGCGCGATCTCCTCGATGATCGAGATCTTGCCCGCGATCTCCTTCATGGCGGAAACGGTCTCGGCGACCGCCTTGCCGCCTTCCTTCGCGTCGAGGGCGGACTTGACCGAGATCTTCTCCGTCTGCATGGCGTTGTCGGCGTTCTGCTTGATGTTGGAGGCCATCTCCTCCATGGAGGAGGAGGCTTCCTCGGCCGCCGCCGCCTGCTCGGTGGC
Organism: uncultured bacterium; assembly: GCA_964612075.1. Classification (GTDB taxonomy): domain Bacteria; phylum Desulfobacterota; class Deferrimicrobia; order Deferrimicrobiales; family Deferrimicrobiaceae; genus UBA2219. The sequence continues at coordinate 12,820 of CAZTFC010000024.1, read as the reverse complement.
GCCCTGCGAGATCTCTCCCGAAGTGGCCGACAGGTGCTGGCTTCCCGCCGCCACCCTGTCGGCGACCGTCTTGACCTCATCCACGATCGAGCGGAGCTTTTCCAGCATGCTCTTCATCGAGGAGAGCAGCTTGCCCACTTCGTCCTTCCCGCCTTCGGCCACGGCGACGCACAGGTCTCCCGCCGTCAACCGCTCCGCGACCTGGACCGCCTGCTGCAGCGGGGCCGTGATGCTGCGCGTCAGGAGGACCGATATGGCGACGATGAACAGGATGCAGACGGCCATCAACGCGATGGAGGTCTTCTTGATGCCCGCCGCGAGCGACTGCCCGTTCAGATAAGCCGCTTCCGCCCCCTTGAGGGACATGTCGGTGAGATCGTTCATCGCCCCGCGCATCTTCTTGAAGGAATTCTGATAGCTGGAGAAATAGATCCCGGCCGCTTCGTCGGCCCTGCCGCTCTTGACCAGCTCCACGATCTTCGCGGAATCCTGTTCCCACGCCTTGAAATTGGCTTCGACGACGCCGATGTGCTCGGACTTGGCTTCGACGGTCCCGGCGATCGCCTTCCGGAAGACGTCGAACCGCTCCAGGACCTGGTCGACGTTCTCCTTGACGTCCTTCATGTTCTTGCCCAGCGCATCGGAATTGCCCCGGATCGACGGCTGCAGGAGCATGGCGACCGCCAGGTTGGACTGGTAGGCGTCCCGGTCCGCCTCGATGAGCTTGTCGATGCTGATCAGCCGCACCTTGTAGAGGTCTTCCGACTCTTTCCCGATCTTGTTCAGGTTGATGTGGGTCAGGACCAGAGTCGCGACGTTGATGAGCACGACGATCGCGAATATCGCCATCAGTCTCGTGCCGATCTTCATGTTCCGGATCATCTTGCTTCCTCCGAAGATATTTATTTACGTCTTCCGGTTTCCCGCGGAAACCGTTGCCTGAAAGCGAAAAATGATCAGGAATACGTATCGGAAGGAATGCCAAAATCTTTATTTGCGGTGTAACTATTCGATATTAAATGGTTATTATGTTGCCATCGCGCTTTCGTCCGCCCTGAATTGGTCAGACCATACGACCAAAGTGCAGGGGGGTTATTCCGTGGGGAGGGGGAGTTCCGCGCAAAAAAACGGAAGGAGGGGAGGGGTCCCGCTCCTTCCGTTTCGAAAACGGGGTTCCTTCGGGGTTCAGTGCACGGTTTCCTGCGCTTCCTCCCTCTTCGCGAGCTTCGGCCCGTCGAGGATCAGCGCCACGGTCCCGTCGCCCAGGATCGTCGAGCCGGAGATCCCCTCGATGTCCTTGTAGACCCGGCCGAGCGACTTGATCACGGTCTGGTGCTGCCCGACGACGTCGTCCACGACGAAGCCGATCCGCTCCCCGTTCGTGTGCGTGATGACGATCTGCTCGATGTCGGGCGGCTCCCCGGGGATGAGGAGCAGCTCCCGCAGCCGGATGTAGGGAACCAGGTTGCTCCGGACGTTCGCGATGTTCCTGCCGTTGGATCTCCTCGCGTCCTCCCGCGTCAGCTCCACGCACTCCTCGACGGTGGACAGGGGAAGGATGTAGGAGCCCTCGCCGATGTTCACGAGGAGTCCGTCGATGATGGCCAGGGTGAGCGGCAGCTTCACCGTGATCGTCGACCCGACCCCCCTCTGGCTGTCGATCTCGATCGTGCCGCGCAGCGACTCGATCGACCGCTTCACGACGTCCATCCCGACGCCGCGGCCCGACACGTTCGTGATCTTCTTCGCCGTGGAGAATCCCGGCAGGAGGATCAGGCCGTAGAGCTCCCTGTCCGAGAGCTCGGCGTCCGGCGAAATCAGGCCGCGCTCGATCCCCTTCGCGCGGATGGCCTCCTTGTCGAGCCCCGCGCCGTCGTCCCGGATGCTGATGAGGACGTTCGCCCCGGAGTGGACGGCCGACAGGTGCACCGTGCCGCACCGCCTCTTTCCGACGGACTCCCGGGCGTCGGGCATCTCGATCCCGTGGTCGATGCTGTTGCGGATGAGGTGGACCATCGGGTCGTTGAGCTTCTCGAGCACGGTCTTGTCGAGCTCGGTCTCCGCGCCCTCGGTCGTGAGCTCGATCTCCTTGCCCAGCTCGCCGGAAAGGTCGCGGACCAGCCGCTTGAACTTGCTGAACGTCGTGCCGATCGGGAGCATGCGGATGTTCATCGCGTTGTCGCGAAGCTCCCAGGTCAGCCGCTCCACTTCCTCGGCGATGGCGGTCAGCTCCGCGTCGTTGCGCTTGCCGGCGGTCTGGCTGAAGCGGGCCTGCACGGTCACGAGCTCCCCGACCAGGTTCACGAGGGTGTCCAGCCGCTCGGACGGGACGCGGATGCTTGAGGCGGACTCCGCCGCCTGCCGCTTCTCCTTCTGTTCCTTTACCTTCTGCTGCTCCAGGAGGGCGGACTGCACGTGGGTTTCGGTGGTCAGCCCTTCCTCCACGAGCATCTGCCCGATGCGCTTCTGTTTTACCAGCACTTTCTTCAGCGCATCCTGCGACAGGTCGCCGCGCTCGACGAGGATGTCGCCCATCTTCTTGACGTCGCCGGGATCGCTACCGCCTTCGTCGACCGCCTCGATCTTCAGCTTGCTGTCGTCTTCTACGAAAATGAAGACGTCCTTGATGGAATCCAGGCCGCGGTTGGTGCTCAGGACGATGTCCCACTGCACGTAGCAGAGCTCCGGGTTGATCTCCTCGAGGGCGGGGATCGCGGAGGTGTTCGCGACCACCGTGCACTCGCCCATCGCGCGCAGCTCGTTCAGCAGCTTCACCGGGTTGTCGCCCCGCTGGAAGATGTCGGCGGGGGGCGAGAAGCGGATCCGGTAGATGACGTTGGCGGCCTCACCCGTTTCCTTCGCCTTCGGGGCGGCAGCGGGAGGGGCGGCGGAGCCGGAGTCGCCCTTCGGGCCGCCGGGCACGAGTTCTTTCAGGGCCGAGACGATCTCTTCGCCCTTCGCGGCGTCGGGGGGCTCGGAGCCGTCCGTGTCGAGCGTCGTCTTGATCCAGTCGCGGGCCGCGAGCGTCAGGTTGATGAGCTCTTTCGTGACGGACATCTCGCCCTTGCGCACCATGTCGAAGACCGTCTCCACCTCGTGGGTGAAGGAGGCGATGCTTTCGAACCCGAACATGGCGCCGGATCCCTTGATCGTGTGCATGGCGCGGAACACGCTGCCGATGTTCTCCGCGTCGTCGGGGGTCTCCTCCAGGGCGAGGAGCGAGTTCTCCAGCGCGCCCAGGAGCTCGTACGCCTCCTCGAGGAAGGCGGCTTTCATCTGGTCGCTCATCCGATCACCTTCTTGACGACGGCCAGGAGCTGTTCCGGCTTGAACGGCTTGATGATCCAGCCGGTCGCGCCCGCCGTCTTCCCTTCCTGCTTCTTCGAATCCTGCGATTCGGTGGTCAGCATGACGATGGGGACGAACTTGTGGGTCGCGGTTCCGCGGACCGACTTGATGAGCTGGATCCCGTCCATGTTCGGCATGTTGAGATCGGTGACGATCATGGAGACGGAGGGCAGCCCCGAAAGCTTGGCCAGGGCGTCCTTCCCGTCGCATGCCTCCACGACCTCGTATCCCGCCCCGGCGAGGGTGAAGTTGACCATCTGCCGCATGCTGCTGGAATCGTCGACGATCAGGATCTGCTTTCCCATCAGGCAAGACCTCTTTTCCAGAATAGGCACTGCTCGCCGGCCAGTTCGCAGCCGCCCTGGAAGCAGTAGCCCGCTTCCTCCGCCGCGCGGGCGAACGCCGGCGGGACGTCTTTGGGGTAAACGACCTGCTTGCCGAGCCGCGCCGCGGTGCGTTTCAGCGAGCAGCCGAGCTGGAGCGCGCAGAGGTCCGCCTCCGTGACGCCGTCCAGGTCGAGCCGGACCTCGTCCACGCTCCGCAACGACGACATCAGGAGCGATTTCGCCTCCTCCATGTTCCTGACGGTCAAGGGGCCGTTCACCGAGATCACCCCGCGTTTCCCGGACTCATCGATCGTGAATTTCATCGTCGCTCCCGCATGCTTTCTTTTCAGAACAGCTCCACGTTGTCTCCGAAGTCGCTTCCGGAGCCGCCAGCCGACGCGGCGGCGACGGCGGGGGAGAGGTTCCCGCCGCCCATCACCGCGAGGTGGATGTCCCTTTCCTCGTGCATCGTGTAGCGGTCCGCCAGTTCCGCAAGGTCGGCCGTCCCGCCGGCGGCTTCCCAGGAGGGGTCGATGCGCCGGCATTCCGCCTCGATTTCATGCAGTTCCGCGACGACCCCGTGGACGACCTCCGAAACCAGGGCGTGGGCGGTCATTCCGCGGATGATCGTTTCGATGCCTTCCGAAAGGGCGCGCGCCCCTTCGTCGAGCTGAGCAAGGGGCGAGACGACGCTTCCGTTGATCCGGGCGAGCGATTCGAGCAGGCCGTTCAGGCTGCCCTGCATCTCTTCGACCTCCGAATCCATCGAACCGTTTCCGTCTTCCCCGGCGGCGTTGCCCATCTCCGACGCGGCCTCCCGGATATCGTCCAGCGTCTCGGAAACCGCGGTCCGGTAGCCGCGGGAGTCGACCGACAGGTGCTGGATCGACTCGGCCAGGACGCCCAGCGCGGCGCCCCTGCTGCCGGTGTGCGCCGCCTTGATCTCCGCGTTCAGGGCGACCAGCTCGATCTCCTCGCCGATCTCCTTGATGTCGTCCATGAAGGACGACATCTCCTCCACGGTGCGGGCGATCGACCGGATGACGGAGGTAAATTCCCGGACCGCCGACGCGCTTTCCATGAGGGAGGACCCGACGGAGGAGAGGCCCTGCTCGACTCCGGACAGGACGTTCTGGCCGTCAAGGCCGGCCGAGCCGGCCGACATCCGCTTCGTCTTCCGGGCGATGCCGATCGAGTTGTCGGCGATCCCGCGGAGATTGGCGGCCAGGGAGTCCGCCGCCTTCACCATGGTCGCCCGGGAATTGGCCAGGTGCGCCGCCTGCAGCCTGCACACGCCGCCGGCCAGCCCGACCGTCTCCGGGCCGGCGCTTTCCGACTCGAGTTTGACGACCAGGTCGTCGATCGCCTGGATGACGTGCTCGATCTGCTGCCGCGTGATGTCGTGCGACTGCATCGAGGCGACGACCTCGCCCACGTTGCGGGAAACCTCCCCCGAGTTCTCCACGATGATCCTGGCGGTCGAGGCGCAGGCGTCGTGGGTCCCGATCAGCGCGGAGAGGTCCGTGCCGGCCTCGCCGAGGATCACGCGGGCTTTTTCGCGTATCTCCCGCTGGTGCTCGACCACCCGGGTTATCGTCCGGGAGAGGACCGACTCGAGCTCGGCGCTGCGTCTGGCGATGTCCGCGGACTTGGTCTCGAACAGTACGGACATGTTCTCGACGTTTTCGGCCACGACGCCGAAGCCGCCGCTGTTCTCCCCCATGCGGGCGCTCTCGATCTTCGTTGCGATGCCCAGGTTGCGGAGGAACTTGACGATCTTCTTGAACTCCTTGAGCGGCCCCCTGAGGCCGCCGAGGGCTTGCAGGATGAGGCGCAGCGACTTCTCGTCGCGCGCCGTCTCCTCCTCGGCGCGGGAGAGGAAGCCGTTCATCCGGTCCACCATCCCGCGGAGGCCGTCGATGGCGGCGTTGATCTCGTCGCCCGACATGGCGGCGGCCACGAAGGAGGAGATCTCGGAGATCCGGCCCGCCTTGGCGTGGGTGTCCCGGAGGCTTCCCCCGATGGCCAGGAATTCCCCCTCCGTCGTGCCGGAAAGCCCCCTCAGGTTGTCCGATAGCGAGCGCAGCTTCACGGCCCAGGCGCCACAGGGCGGCAGCGGATTTTCCGGCGAAAGGATCGGAAATGGAGCGAGGCTCCCGGGCTCCGGGTTTCCGGCGGAGGCCGACGGCCTGGCGAAGTACGTTTTCAACCGGCTTGAGATGGCCAATTCCATTTCCTGTATGGGAGAATTACCGCCCAATCATTCTTGAAAACGCTTATCGGCAGCGGGTGTGGATTTCTTTAGCCGAATCGCCGTTCCCGGAATCTTTCGCCGGCGGCTGGCATCAAACTGGCAGATAAAGGGATTCGGAAAGAACGGACAAGGGAGGGCGCCATGTGCAAGACCTGCGGATGCGGCGGCAAGAAGTAGCGTAAACACCGGCCATGAAACGGGGCGGGGGGGAGGTATCCCTCCCGCCCTTTTTTGTTTGAGGTACGGGGGATTCCTGTTGCGTCCGGGGACAAATAAAACGCTTGCGCGAAGAAAGAAAACGGGAAAATACTATTTATTATTGATAGCTAATCGGAGAGGCCGATGCCCGACCGGAAAAATGAGCTCCCCGGCCGCGAGGCGGTGGCCGTGGTGCGGTTCGCCCCGGACGGGAAGGTCCTTTCCGCCGACAGCCGGGCCTGCGAGCTGTTCGGGTATCCGGCGGAAGAGATGGCCGTTCTGTCGCTTTCCGACATCGACCCCCGGTCGACCGAAGAGGAGCGAAAGGGTTTTTTCGGGAGGCTTTCGGCCGGCGGCGCCGCCAGATCCGTCCGGGAGCTGCGCAGGAAGGACGGGAGCCTGTTCCCGGCAACGGTGATAATCCACCGGGCGGGGCCCCCCGGCGACGGTCCCGTTGTCGCCTTCATCTGCGACGTCTCCACCGACCTGTGGACGGAGGCGGCGCTGCGCGAAAGCGAGGAGCGGCTGCGGCTCGCGCTCAAGGCCGCGAACCAGGGGTTGTACGACGTGGATTTCCGGACGGGGGAGGTCACGGTCAGCCCGGAGTACGCCTCGATGCTCGGGTACGATCCGGCGACGTTCCGGCTGACGGTCGATTCGTGGATCGGGATGCTGCACCCGGAGGAAAGGGACTCCGTCGTCGGGAAATTCCGGGCCTACCTGTGCGGCGAGAGCGGGGGCTATTCGCTGGCGTTCCGGCAGCGCACCCGGTCGGGCGCCTACAAGTGGATCTACTCGACCGGAAAAATCGTCGCGCGGGACGAGGGAGGGAAACCCCTGCGGATGGTGGGCACGCATACGGACATCACCGCCAGGAAGGAGATCGAGGAGGCGCTGCGCGACAGCGAGTATTTCCTGCGGCGATCGCAGGAGGTGGCGCGCCTGGGGTCCTACAAGCTGGACATACCGTCGGGAGAGTGGGACAGTTCCCCCGTCCTGGACGAGATCTTCGGCATCGACGGCCGGTATCCGAAGGACCTCGCCGGCTGGGCCGCCCTCATCGTCCCCGAGCAGAGGGAGCAGATGAGGGATTACCTTCAGGAGCACGTCGTCGGGGGATGCAACCGCTTCGACAAGGAGTACAGGATCGTCCGCGGCTCCGACGGGGCGCAGCGGTGGGTGCACGGCCTCGGCGAGCTGGAGCTCGACGAGAAGGGAACGCCGGTCCGCATGATCGGGACGGTCCTGGACGTGACGGATCGGAAGCGGGCCGAACGGGAGAGGGAGGAGATCGAGGAGGCCCTCCGACGGTCGCATAAGCTGGAAACCGTCGGGCGGCTCGCCGGGGGCGTCGCGCACGAGTTCAACAACCTGTTGGCTATCATCCTCGGGTACGCGGACCTGATGCGCAGCCGGATCCCCGAAGGCGACCCCGTGCGGAAATACGCGGACGAGATCGAGAAGGCCGGAGGGCGCGCCAGGGACATCACGGCCCAGCTTCTCGCGTTTTCCCGCCGGCAGATCCTCGCCCCGAAGGCCGTGGATCTGAACGACCTGATCGCCGCGATGGCGAGGACCCTGGGGAAGGTGATCGGCGAGGGAATCCGCGTCGACTTTCTCCCCGGGGAGCGCCTCTGGAGCGTGCTGGTCGACCCGGAGCAGATGGACCAGATCCTTTTGAACCTGGCGGTCAACGCGCGGGACGCCATGCCGGACGGCGGCCGGTTGACGATCGGCACGGCCAACGAGCGCCTCGACGAGCGGTGCGACCGGAAGGGCTTCTCCCTGGCCCCCGGAGACTATGTCCGCCTCACGGTCGCCGACGAGGGGGCCGGCATGGACCGGGAAACCCTGTCCCACATCTTCGAGCCCTTTTTCAGCACGAAAGGCGTGGGGAAAGGCACCGGGCTGGGCCTTCCGACCGTCTACGGGATCGTGAAGCAGAGCGGCGGATTCATCGAGGCCGACAGCGAGCCGGGGGAAGGGACCGTGTTCCGCGTCTACTTCCCGCGGATGGCGGAGGCCGGTGACGCGGGGGAAGAGCCCGCTCTGCCGGATAAAGTCGCGGCGGGACCCGCCGCGCATTCCGTCCTGCTGGTGGAGGACGACGACATGGTGCGCGAGCTCGTGCTGCGGCAGCTCGAGGGGCTGGGATACGGAGTCGTCTGCGCGGGATCCCCCCAAGAGGCGCTGGACATGTTCGGCAAGCCGGGCTTCTCCGTGGATCTCGTGGTGACCGACGTGATGATGCCGGGGATGAAAGGCACCGAGCTGTGGAAAAAAGTGCGGTCGCTGCGGCCCGGGGTGAAGGTCCTGTTCATGTCGGGCTATACGGCCGACGAGATGTCGGATCGGGGGATCATCGAGGCGGGAGCGCCTTTCATCAAGAAGCCGTTCACCCGGGCGGAGCTTTCCCGGGCGATGGCGGCGGCGATCACGAGCCGGTAGGGCCCCGTTCGGAGGAAAGGAAACCCGTTGAGCGGGGAATGCCGGAAGGAATAATATCGAAAAATTCATCTGCGCCAGGGGATGACGAGGTGCCGGGAGAGAAGAAGCCGCTTTACGAACACGATGAGGTCGTCATCCTGCGGTTCGATCGTGCCGGGAACATCGTCTCATCCAACGAAAACGCCCGCGAAACCTTCGGATACGGCGAAAAGGAGTTCCTCCGCCTCCGGATTCAGGACATCGACCCGCTGATCCCGGAAGGATCCTGGCCCAAATATATCGAAGAAGTGCCGCCCGGCGGCGCCTTGAAATTCACCCGGCGGCTGCGCAGGAAGGACGGCACCGACTTCCCCGCGCTGGTGATCTCCCATCGCCCCGCGTCGGGAGACGGCACGGCCATCGTCGGTTTCATCCACGACATCACCGCGGACGTGCGGACCGAAGAGGCGCTGCGGGAGAGCGGGCGCCTTCTCAAGAGATCGCAGGAGGCGGCGCGCCTGGGGTCCTATAAACTGGATCTCGCCTCCGGAATGTGGACCGGCTCCGCCGTATTGGAGGACATTTTCGGCATCGATTGCACGGTGCCGAAGTCCCTTGACGACTGGGTGACCCTCACCGCTCCGGAGCAGAAGGAGGGCCTGCTTTCGGAGCATGAGCGGTTTGTGCGGGGGGAGCAAAGCCGCTTCGACAGGGAGTACCGGATCCTCCGGCGGTCCGACGGTCGTGAACGGTGGGTGCACGACGTCAGCGAGCTGGAGTTCGACGGGCGAGGGAAACCGGTCCGCATGATCGGGATGATCCGGGACGTCACGGAGCGCAAGCGCGCGGAAGAGGCGCTCCGTGCGAGCGAGCGCCTTCTCAAGAGGTCGCAGGAAGTGGCGCGCCTGGGGTCTTATGTAGTGGACATGGGTTCCGGGACCTGGAGCAGTTCGACCGTGCTGGACGACATCGCCGGCGTCGGCCCGGATTATCCAAAGGACATCGACGGTTGGGCGGATCTGATCGCCCCTGACCACAGGGAAGAGATGCTGCGCGTATCCCGGCTTCTCGCCGCCGGGGAATGCGGCCGGTTCGACCGGGAGTACCGGATCCTCCGCCGTTCCGACGGACAGGAACGGTGGATCCACGACGTCGGCGAGCTGGAGCGCGACGAAAAGGGCGCCCCGGTCCGGATGATAGGAATGATCCGGGACGTTACGGAGCGAAAGCGGGCGGAGAAGGAGAGGGAGGCGCTCGAGGAGCAGCTGCGCCAGGCGCACAAGATGGAATCCGTTGGGCGCCTCGCCGGAGGCGTGGCCCACGATTTCAACAACATGCTCACCGTCATTCTGGGGTACACGGAAATTCTGAGGGGGCGGATCGCCGCGGGCGACCCGCTGCAGCAATTCCTCGCGGAGATCGAGAAGGCGGCGGGCCATTCCCGCGACGTCACCGGCCAGCTGCTCGCCTTTTCCCGCAAGCAGATCATCGCTCCCAGGGCCGTGAACCTGAACGACCTCCTGGCGGAGATGGAGAAGACGATCCTCCGGCTGATCGGAGAAGACATCCGCCTCGTCGTCCTCCCGGAGGAAGGCCTCTGGGACGTCCGGTTCGACTCGTCCCAGCTGAACCAGATCCTCGTGAACCTCGCGCTCAACGCACGGGACGCCATGCCGGAGGGTGGCAGGTTGACGATCGTCACCCGGAACGGGCGGTTCGGGGAAAAGGAGGAATTCCCCGATGGCTCCGTCCGGGCGCCGGGAGACTACGTCCTGCTCGAGGTGACGGACACCGGAGCCGGGATGGACAAGGAAACCCTGTCGCACGTCTTCGAGCCCTTTTTCACGACGAAGCAGCTCGGGCAGGGCACCGGCCTCGGCCTTTCCACCATTTACGGGATCGTCCGGCAGAACGAGGCGTGCATCGGGGTCCGGAGCGAACCGGGCCGCGGGACGGCGTTCCGGATCTGCATCCCCCGGCTGGAGGCGCACATGTTCCCGACCGCGGCGGCGGGAGACGTCGCCGAGGGCCCGGAGGAAGAAAAGTCCGGAACGATCCTTCTGGTGGAAGATGAGACAGGAGTGCGCGGCGTGGCCGCGCGGATGCTGGAGGAATCGGGATACTCGGTCGTTGCGGCGGGAACACCGGATGAGGCGGTCTCCCTGCTGAGCGACACGGATCGTCCCTTCGACCTTCTTCTCACGGATGTGGCGATGCCCGGGATGAACGGCCGGTTGTTGTCGAGGAAGGCGGAAAGCGCGAGGCCGGGGATAGGCGTGCTGTTCATGTCCGGCTATTCGAAGGAACTGTTCATCAAGAGCGGCCTGTTGGAGGAGGGGGTTCACTTCCTATATAAGCCGTTCTCCCGGGACGCGCTGGTCCGGGCGGTTCGTGGGGCGATTCCCCCGGCCGGCCGGAGACAGTGATCTCATGAGGGCCGCGTTTTTTCTTCTTGCCGCGCTGATCGCCCTTTCCTGCCCGCGGTCCGCGGCGGCTGCCTCCGTCCCGGGCATCGGCCTCACCATCCTGCACGTGAACGATTTCCACGGGAGGCTGGAGCCGGCAAAGCCGAAGCCGGGGATCGACAACGTCCCGACCGGCGGGGCGGCCCTGCTGGCGGGGCGGATCCGGCGGGAGCGGGAGAAGGACCCCGGCGGGACCGTCCTCCTCTCCGCCGGCGACATGTTCCAGGGGACCCCGGCCTCCAACCTGTTCCACGGCGCCCCGGTCCTCGAGATCATGAACTCCCTGTCCTTCGACGCCATGGCGCTCGGAAACCACGAATTCGACTGGGGGCTCGATGTCCTGCGGAAGCTGCGCTCCGGGGCGTCGTTCCCGTTCCTGTCCGCTACCGTCACCGGCAACGCGGGACGCCTTCTCCCCGGGATCCTTCCGTACGTCCTGCTCGAGCGGAAGGGGATCCGGATCGCCGTCGTCGGCGTCAGCACCCCCGACACGCCGTACACGACGAAGCGCGACAACGTGGAGGGGCTGGTTTTCCTGGATCCCGTCTCCGCGCTTCCGGAGGTCGTGCGGGAGGCGCGGTCGAAGGGGGCCGCCGTGGTCGTCGTCCTTTCCCACCTCGGGTTCGAGGAGGACCGGAAGCTGGCCGCGGCCGTCCCGGGCATCGACGTGATCGTCGGGGGCCACACCCACACGGCCGTGACGAAGCCCGTCCGGGTCGGCGGGACCGTGGTGGCCCAGGCCGGCTCCCACGGGATGTACCTCGGCGTCGTGCGCCTCGAGGCGGACCCGAAGACCGGGTCGGTCTCCTATGCCGAATCCGGCAGCGGCCTCCTCCCGGTCCTGGCGGCGCCCGGGGCCCCGGAGGATCCGGAGATCGCCCGGATCGTGGGAAGCTACCGCGCGCGGCTGGCGGGGGAATTCCGCAGGGTGGTCGGAAAGTCGGACGTGGATCTCGTGCGGGACGACAACGACGAGTCCAACGTGGGGAACCTTCTGTGCGATGCCGCGCGGGCCGCGACGGGGGCGGACGTCGCCTTCATGAACGCCTACGGGATCCGCGCAGACCTTCCCGGGGGGGAGATCACCCTGGAGCAGGTGTACACCATGCTCCCCTTCGAGAACACCCTCATGACCGTCGAGCTCACGGGGAGCGGGATCGTGTCGGCGCTTGAGAGGGGAGCGTCTCTCGAAAGCGGCATGCTCCAGGTTTCGGGCGTCGCGTTCCGGGCGGACCTGTCGAAGCCCGCGGGGAGCCGCGTTTCGGATGTGCGCATCGGGGGGGCGCCGCTGGACCCGAAGAAGAGGTACCGGGCGGCGGTGAACGATTTCCTGGCGGCCGGCGGCGACCGGTTCGACGCGTTCCGGGAAGGGACCGGCGCGGCGGCGGGGGGAAATTTCCGGGACGCGGTCCTCGAATACCTGCGGACGGGTTCTCCCGTCAGCCCCCGCGTGGAAGGGCGGATCAAGGTGGTCCGATGAGGGGGAGGGAAGGATGGAAGAGCGGGTTCAGGTTTCCGTGAACGGCAGCACGGTGTCGCTCCACCGGGGGATGCGGGTCCGACACGCCCTCATCGCGGCCGACCAGTCGCTGTATGAGCGCGCGCTCGGCGGCGAAGTGCGGGTCGAGGACGGGAACGGGTTCCCCCTGGACCTGGATGGAGCCCTGGCGGACGGGATGTGGATCTTCTCGAAACCGGCGTGAGGGAGGAGGGGCCCCCCGGAGGGATGGGGGGCCCCGACGCGGCCCCTGTCAGATCCGGAACCAGCTCGCCGAGTCGTTGAGCTGGCCGGCCATGCGGGA
>CAZTFC010000023.1:0-38906 GCA_964612075.1 uncultured bacterium | reverse complement strand
CCGGCACGGCGGTCCTGTGCGACCGGTTCTCCGACGCGACGACGGCGTACCAGGGGCACGCCCGGGGGCTGGGCGCGGACCGGGTGGAGCTCCTGAACCGCTTCGCCGCGGGCGGCCTCGTCCCCGACCTGACGCTGCTGTTCGATCTCCCCCCGGAGGCCGGTTTCGCCCGGGTCGCGGGGCGCGGCGGGGCGGTCGACCGGATGGAGCGGGAATCGCTCGCCTTCCACGGGAGAGTCCGTGAAGGGTACCTCCGCATTTGCGAAAGCGCCGGGGGGCGGATCGTGCGGATCGACGCCTCGCCTCCCGAGGAGGAGGTCTTCCGCCTCGTCCTCGCGGCGGTGAAAGAACGGCTCGGATGGTAGAGCGCCTCTCCGGGATCCTCGGGCAGGAACGGGCCGTCAACCTCCTGCGGCGGTATCTCTCGGCCGGCGCGGCGCCCCACGGCCTGCTCTTCTCCGGCGAGGAGGGCGTGGGGAAGGAAAAGGCCGCACGGGCGTTCGCCGGCGCCCTGCTCTGCCGGGCGCCGGGGGAGGACGGCGCGTGCGGAGGCTGCCACGACTGCCGGCTCTTCTCCTCGTCGTCCCACCCCAATTACCTCCACATCGCTCCCGAGACCGATTTCCTGAAGATCTCGGAGATCCGCGCGCTCCAGGAGGAGCTCGCCCTCAAGGCGTTCTCCGACCGGCCCCGCGTGGCGATCCTTTCCGACGCCGACCGGATGACGCCCCAGGCGGCCAACGCGCTCCTCAAGACGCTGGAAGAGCCGCCCCCGGAGACGCACCTCCTCCTCGTCGCCCACCGGATCGCGGGGATGATGCCGACGATCGTCTCCCGCTGCCAGAAGGTCCCGTTCTTCCCGCTGCCGCCCGACGTCGCCGCGGGGATCCTGTCCCGGCACCCGGACGCGGGCGCCGGCTACCCCCCGGCGGTGATCCGCCTGGCGTGCGCCGTGTCCGGGGGAAGCCCCGGGCGCGCCCTCGCGCTGCTGCCGGGCATCTCGGAGGAGCGGGAGCGGTGGCTGTCGCTCTTCGCGAAGCCGTCCCCGAAGGAGGCGATCGACCTGGCGGAGACCTTCAAGGGGGACGGCGACGGGCCGGAGCGGCTGGCGGCGCCGCTGTCGCTGGCCCGTGACCTGGCCCTCTTATCATCCGGGGCCGGAACGGATATAATGAATGACGATCTGCGGGAGCCGCTGACGGCCGCGGCGGCCCGCCCCCCGGCGGGAGGGTGGGACACCGTGCTCCGGGCGCTCCTCGAGATCTCCCGGATGCCTCCCCAGCCCCAGAAGAGGCTGATGCTGGAGGCGTTTTTCTTCGGGCTGCGCAAAAAAGGATGAATTCCGCATATGGACATCGCCGGGATACGCCTTCGGGGCGTCTGCAAGATCTTCCACTTCGACTGCACGGGAGTGCCTCTCTCCAAGGGCGACTACGCCGTGGTCCAGACCGATCGCGGCGTCGCGCTGGGCGTGGTCGCCCAGCGGTTTGACGGCTTCGACCCGAAGAACCCCAAGGTCGCCTACAACAAGGTGCTTCGTCTCGCGACCGCCGAGGACCTGCTGGCGCACCAGGAGAATGCCCGCAGGGAGGCCGACGCCGAGGCGTTCTGCATGAAACGGATCGCGGAGCGCGCCCTCCCGATGAAACTGGTGCGCGCCGAGTACCTCCTCGACCGGAGCAAGGTCATCTTCTATTTCACGGCCGACGGGCGGATCGATTTCCGGGAGCTGGTGAAGGACATGGCCCACGAGCTGCGGACCCGGATCGAGATGCGGCAGATCGGCGTGCGGGACGAATCGCGCGTCGTCGGCGGCGTGGGCCCCTGCGGCAAGGAGCTCTGCTGCGCGACCTTCCTTCAGGACTTCGAGCCGATCACCGTGAAGATGGCCAAGGACCAGAAGCTTTCGCTGAATCCCGCGAAGCTTTCGGGGGTCTGCGGGCGGCTGATGTGCTGCCTGATCTACGAGCACACCTCGTACGCCAAGCAGAAATGCGACGCGTGCGACGCCGCGAAGCGGCCCGCCCCCGCGGCCGAGCCCCTCCCGCCGCCGGAGCCGGACGACCCGGAGGAGCTGAGCGCGCAACTGACCGAGGACGAGGAGGGCACGCCGTGAGGGACACGTTCTACATCACCACGCCGATCTATTACGTGAACGACATACCGCATATCGGGCATGCCTACACGACGGTCGCCTGCGACGCCATGGCGCGCTGGAACCGGATGAAGGGGAAGCGGGTGTTCTTCCTCACCGGCACGGACGAGCACGGCGAGAAGATCCAGAAGACCGCCTCCCTGAAAGGCCTCACGCCGCGCCAGCTCGCCGACCAGGTGGTGACCAACTTCCAGGCGCTCACCCCCGCGCTGACGATCAGCAACACCGGGTTCATCCGCACCACCGAGCCGCGCCATCACGAGGCCGTCCACGACCTCTTCCGGAAGTCGCTGGCCAACGGGGACATCTACCTCGGCGAGTACGAGGGGTGGTACTGCGTGCCCGACGAGGCGTACTGGACCGACCTCCAGGCGGAGGACGGGAAGTGCCCGACCTGCGGCCGCCCGGTGGAACGGCGCAAGGAGCCGTCCTTCTTCTTCCGCCTGTCGAAGTACCAGGACCGGCTGCTGAAGTTCTACGAGGAGAACCCGCGCTTCATCCGCCCCGAGAGCCGGCGCAACGAAGTGATCGCGTTCGTCGAGGGGGGCCTGAACGACCTCTCCGTCTCCCGCGAGTCGCTTTCGTGGGGGATCCCGGTGCCCGACGCGCCGGGGCACGTCATCTATGTCTGGTACGACGCCCTCACGAACTACCTGACCGGCCTGGGCTACCCGGGGAAGACGCCCGAGATCGACGCGTTCTGGCCCGCCGACCTCCACATGGTCGGGAAGGACATCCTGCGGTTCCACGCCGTCTACTGGCCCGCGTTCCTGATGTCGGCGGGGCTCCCGGTGCCGAAGGGGGTCTTCGCGCACGGCTGGTGGACCGTCGAGGGGCAGAAGATGAGCAAGTCGCTGGGCAACGTCGTCGACCCCTTCGACATGGTGAAAAAGTACGGCGCGGACGCGTTCCGCTACTTCCTGCTGCGCGAGGTCTCCTTCGGTCTCGACGGCGACTTCTCCGAGAAGGAGCTGGTCAAGCGCGCCAACTCGGAGCTGGCGGACAAGCTGGGGAACCTCCTGAACCGCACGCTCGGGATGCTCGGGAAATACTTCGACGGCGCCGTGCCTGCGCCGGAGGGCGAAGACCCGGCGGACGCGGCCCTCTCCGGCTGCGCCGGCGAGACGCTGGCGGCCGTGGACCGGGCGATGGACGACGTGGCGTTCCACAAGGCGCTCGCCGCGATCATCGAGCTCGTCACGAAAGCCAACGAGTATGTGCAGTCCATGCAGCCGTGGGCGCTGGCGAAGGACCCGGGCAGGCGCGGCCGCCTGGGGACGGTCCTCTACAACGCCCTGGAGGCGGCGCGGGTGGCGGCGCTGCTGATGGCCCCCTTCACCCCGACCGCGTCGCAGAAGATGTGGGGCGCCCTCGTCCCCGGCGGCGGGCCGGTGGAAAGCGAGCGAGCCGACCGGGCCGGCCGCTGGGGCGGCCTCGCCCCCGGCGCCTCCCTGCCGAAGGCGTGCATCGTCTTCCCGAAGATCGAAGCCGGGGCCTGAAAGGCCCCGCGCGCGGCCGGTACCCCCCATGTTCTTCGACACGCACGCGCACCTCGACCTTCCCCCCCTCTCGGACGAGGAGGGGAAGGTCGTCGCCCGCGCCCGCGAGGCCGGCGTCACACGGATCCTGACGGTCGGCATCGACCCGGAGAGCAGCGCGAAGGCGGTCGAGATCGCCCACCGCAACGCCGGCGTCTACGCCGCCGCCGGGCTGCACCCGCACGAGGCATCCTCCCTCTCCGATGCCCTCCTCTCGCGCCTCGAGGCGCTCTCCCGGTGCGACAAGGTCGTCGCGATCGGCGAAACGGGGCTCGACTTCTACCGGGACCACTCCCCGCGCGACGCCCAGCGCGCCGCCTTCCGGGAGCAGATCCGGCTGGCGCGACGGCGCGGACTGCCCGTCGTCGTGCACGACCGCGACGCCCACGACGAGGTCCTGAAGATCCTCGAGGAGGAGAAGGCCTCCGAGACGGGCGGGATCATCCACTGCTTCTCGGGCGACTACGAGACGGCCAGGCGCGCGGTCGCGATGAACTTCTTCGTCTCGATCCCCGGCGCCATCACCTACCCGAAGTCGGAGGCGCAGGTCGAGGCCGTCCGGAAGCTCCCCCTCGAGCGGCTGCTGATCGAGACCGACTGCCCCTACCTCGCGCCGGTCCCCCACCGGGGGAAGACCAACGAGCCGGCTTTCGTCCCGCTGGTGGCGGCGAAGATCGCGCAGATCCGGGGCCTCTCCGTCGAGGACGTCGCCCGGATCACCACGCTCAACGCCGTGCGGCTGTTCCGCGTCCCCGCCGCCGAGGAGGTGCGGGTCGTCTACAAGATCCGCAACTCCCTCTACCTGAACCTGACGAACCGCTGCACGAACGCCTGCGTCTTCTGCGCGAAGCGGAAGGACTTCCACGTGAAGGGGCACCTGCTCCGGCTGCCCGGCGAGCCCTCCGTGGCGGATGTCCTGACGCTGGTCGGCGACCCTTCAGGGTTCGACGAGGTCGTCTTCTGCGGCTTCGGCGAGCCGCTGCTGCGCCTCGAGGAGGTCAAGGAGATTGCGCGGGAGCTGAAAGAACGCGGGGCCCGCGTGCGGGTGAACACGGACGGGCTGGCGACCCTGGTCCACGGGCGCGACATCCTGCCGGAACTGGCCGGCCTCGTGGACGCCCTGTCGGTGTCGCTCAACGCCGCCGACGCCGAAACCTACGCGAAGATCTGCCCCAACAGGTACGGGGCGGCCTCGTTCCCCGCTCTGCTCGACTTCCTGCGGGAGGCGCCGAAGCACGTCCCGTCGGTCGCCGCCACCGCGGTCGCCCTCCCCGGCCTCGACACCGAGGCCGTGCGGCGCCTGGCGGAGTCGATCCCCGGCGTCTCGTTCCGGCTGCGGTCCTACAACGAGGTCGGTTGAAGGGCCTCCTGTTCCACGGCAGGGGTCCCTCCTGGCGGGGGACACTCTTTCCCTCCACCCGAGTAAAGCCAAGAGTGTCCCCCTCTGTACCGTCCATGGTCTCCTCGCCTGCGCTGTTTCTCCCTCCGCCCTCCCTGGAGGCCGGTCAGTCATTTCATCTCCCGGTTCGAAACAGACGCCGCTCCGGAACGACCCCCGCCCGATCAACAAGAAGACATGTTTACTGATTCGCAAGGGGTATTCCCTGAGGAAATGTGGTCTCGGAGACCACGACTTTCAAAAAAAGACTCTCCGCGAAATAATAATAATGATCCCTTTACCGGAGGAACCTCCCGGATCCCTGTTAACCTTCGACCGATGCTCCACGAAGGAGGTTGCGATGAGAAAGCCGGCCGCGATCCTGTTCCTTTCGTTGCTCACGTTCCTCATCCTCGCTCCCACGGCGCCGGCGGCGTCCGACCCGAAGGACGACCGCGGCAGCTCGGACCACCCGCTGTTCACCCGCATGCCGAACACCTACATCGACAGCTACGAAACCAGCAGGTTCGGCCGGTACGAATTCAAGGACGCGCAGGGAAGCGCCGCCCCCGTGGAAGGACGCTTCTACAAGATCAGCTATTGCGTCAAGGGAGGGAGCGAGCCGCCCAGCGAGCTCCAGATCATCCGCAACCATACCAACGCCGTGCGGAAGATCGGCGGGACGGTCCTCTTCGAGGACAAGGCGAACGCGCATTTCACTGTGAAGAAGGGCGACACGGAAACCTGGGCCCACCTGCATCCATGGAACCAGGGGGACTGCTACACGCTGGCCATCGTGGAGAGGCAGGCCATGGCGCAGGAGGTCCTGGCGGACGCGAAGCAGATGGCGGCGGACATCGGCGCCACGGGAAAGGTCGCCCTCTATGGCATCTATTTCGATACGGACAAGGCGCAGGTGAAGCCGGAATCCGGGCCCACCCTGAAGGAGATCGCGAAGTTCCTGAAAGAAAACCCCTCGATGAAGATCTACGTCGTCGGCCACACGGACGGCACCGGGGACTTCGACCACAACCGCAAGCTCTCCGAGGCGAGAGCGCAGGCGGTCGTCAAGGAGCTGGCCGGGAAGCACGGCGTCGCGGCAAGCCGCATGGCCGGGCACGGCGTTGGGCCGCTGGCGCCCGTGGCCGGCAACCGGACGGAGGAAGGAAGGGCGAAGAACCGGCGCGTGGAACTGGTGGAGCGCTGACGGGAAGGAACGGCGCCCCCGCGCGGCATCCTCCTCCGGGAGGCCCGGTCACCTGCACAAGACCGGTCCTGTGTCCCGCCTGCATTCCAGCGCGGTGAGACGGACCGATCTCCCGTCCTTTCCTTTCCCCGCGAATTCGACCGAGCAGACCAGGTCGTCCCCGTACGCGGAGCGGACCTCGTCCTTAACGTATACCTCCGTTTCCGGAAGGGACGTCGTTTTCCCGTCGTCGCTGACGATCTTCCTCGATCGGGTCGCCCTCTCCCTAATCGTCACCTTCCAATCGTCCGTCTTGTCTTTTTCGTACGCGTCCAGGGACGTCACCCCGGGGGCATATTTACCGAGCTTGGACAGGATGTCCTCCTCCGCCGAGAGGTTCTTCCGCCCGTTTTCCAGGGAATCCGCCATTTCCGCTGCCGCCTTGCGACCGAGGTCGTCCAGGCAGCGCTGCAGGCTGGCCAGGTGTCTCGGGTCCACGTACCCGTATGTCCTCTGGTCCTCGCCGGCCGCCACCAGCCGCCTGTAATACACACTCTTGCCGTCCCGGGTGGAGAAGGACCAGCCGATCGGCATCCGATACCCGACGATCGCCGGGATCTTCCGCTCGACGTAACCGTCGAGCGACAGGATCCGCACCTCCAGGACGGCGTCCGCGCCCGTTTCGGAAACGGCCGAGGCCTTGTCCACCACCGTGACCGTACCGTACACGCGCCTGGCGGCCTCCCGGACGTTCCGGCAGACGGTTTCGCCCACGTGGAATACGCTCTGCTGTATATCCCCCACCACTCTCGTATAGGAGCAGGTGGCCGGCGGCAGGACCAGCGCCAGGGTCAGCGGGATCTTCCCGGAAGATCCCGACGGAGGCGGCTCGGCCATCCGGAACCTGTGTTGGGGCGAGCCGCATCCGGCAAGCAGAAAAAAGGAGATCAAAGCGCCGACCACGACGCCGCGCGATCCTTTCTCCATGACCATCATCCCCCGTGACCCTCTAGGGATCCGGCTTCTCCTTCAAAAGGGGTTGGATTTCGGTCCACCGGTACCTGCGGCCGCCCTCCATGAGGAACCACCCGGAACGGGAATGCTCCCGGATTACCGGTTCCAGGCAGACCGCCTTGTCCCGCAAAGGGTCCCTCTGGACGGCAACACCGAAGTCGATGTACGCCTGCGTATGCTTGTACTTCCTGCACCCTTCCGCCTTCCTGTACCCGTACCTGAAGGAATGCCACCCCGGGGAAAGGAACACCCGGGGAAAGGACTCCACCGGGACGTCGTCCACGTTCCAGAGTCCCATGGCGCGGCCGTCACGGACCGGAACCGAAGATAGGTCGAGCATGGCCACCTCCGACGCGGGCGCGCCCTCCCGCGCCGGCAGGACGTAGAGGGGGGCAGGTGAACAGGCCGGCAGGAGCAGCAGTCCCAGAAGCGCGATCAGGGGAGCCAGGGGATTCCCTCCTCGGCGTCCCTGTGCAATGCGGACTTTTTCAGGGCGCGGTCGGCCAGGATCCGTTCGGCGTCCCGGCCTTCGATGGGCGAAAGCAGCGGTGTACCTCTCCGGCTCCCGGACACCAGGAAATAGCTGGTGTTCCCTTCGGGTAACTTCGACATCACCGGATCCCTGTCCCTCAGGCGCTGCTCGCCGGCGGCGACAGTGAAGCGGTAGACGAACAGGATCTTCAACGTGCCCGCGGGATGGTTCCAGGCGAGGGCGCAGCCGGCCCCCAGGAGGAAATCGCCCCTGTCGTTGATCCGGAAGATGAGGCCATCGCCCGGGTCGTCCGGCGATCGCGGCCGGAGCAGGACGACCCGCCCTTTGCCGGCCGGGATCGGCTCATTGTCGTTCCACTCGCGCGCGGCGTACCCGATGGCCGCTACGCTGCTTCCGGCGGGTCCTCCCGCCGAATGGTCCCCGACGGTCGTCCGGTGCCGCACATGTCCGCTGACGTCGACCGGGGAGCACCCCGCAAGAGAGGACAGAACCATCGTCAGCAAGAACGAAACGCCGGCCGCCTTCATCGAGGTTCTCCCGCGACTCGACCTGGACACGACCGATTATATGATTTAATGGATTTGACGGCACCAATAACTGGACGGGGGCCGCATCGATGGGAACCGTTTCCGGCCGCATCGAGCTGCGCGGGCACATCATCGATTCCCTCACCTTCCCCAAGGTCCTGGACGAGATCCTGGACCACGGCGCGGACTACGAGACGGAGGAGATCTCCATCGGCAGGACGCGCCGGGACGCGAGCTATGCGCGGATCCGGGTGACGGCGCCGTCGGAGGAGGCGCTCGACCGGGTGCTCGCCCACGTGCGCCGGCTCGGCGCCGAGGCGGTCGAGGAAGGGGACGCGGCCGTCCTCCCCGCGCCGGCGGACGGCGTCTTCCCGGAAGGGTTCTACGCGACGACGAACCTGCCGACCCGGGTCCGGCTCGAAGGACGGTGGAACGACGTCGAAGACCTTTGCATGGACAGCGCGATCCGGGTCCGGGGAGGATCGGAGCGCCCCCGCTGCGTCAAGATGTACGAGGTGCGGGGCGGGGACCCGATCGTCGTCGGGTACGAGGGGGTCCGGGTCGAGCCGCAGCGGAAGGCCCCCCTGGAGCGCGGCCTCTTCGAGTTCATGTCCAGCACCGCCTCCCCGGAGAAGTCGAAGGAGCGGATCATCCGGGACATCGCCGGGGAGATGCGGGAGACGAAACGGACGGGGGCGGGGAAGATCCTCTGGGTGCTCGGCCCCGCCGTCGTGCACACGGGCGCGAGGGAAAGCTTCTGCCGGATCCTGGACGCGGGATACGTGGACGTCGTCTTCGCCGGCAACGGGCTGGCGGCGCACGACATCGAGGCGTCGCTCTACGGCACTTCCCTCGGCGTCTCCATCACGGGCGGGAAGCCGGTCCCGCGCGGCCACGAGCATCACCTCCGGGCGATCAACGCCGTCCGGGCGGCCGGGGGGATCGGCCGCGCCGTCTTGGCGGGGCTCCTCAAGAACGGGATCATGTGCCGGCTCGAGCGGAAGGGGATCCCGTACGTGCTGTCGGGGTCGGTAAGGGACGACGGGCCGCTTCCGGAGGTGATCACGGACTCCGTGAAGGCGCAGGCGCGGATGCGGGAGCTGACCGCGGGCGTTTCCATGGCGGTCATGGTGGCCACCATGCTCCACTCGATCGCCGCCGGCAACCTGCTGCCCGCCGCCGTCCGCACGGTCTGCGTGGACATCAGCACCGAGATGGTGACCAAGCTCGCCGACCGGGGGACGCACCAGTCGATGGGCCTGGTCACCGACGCCGAGCCGTTCCTGCGGGAGCTGGCGGCGCGGCTCACGGAATAGCCGGGCCGGGCGCGGAGGCGGGGATGCGGCGCGTCCTGATGTGCCCCCCGGACCATTTCGGGGTCGAGTACGAGATCAATCCATGGATGTCGCGCGGACGCCGGGTCGACCGGGTGAAGGCGGAGCGGCAGTGGAGGGACCTGTACGACCTGCTGGGGGGCGAGCTCGGGCTGTCGATCTCCCTGCTGAGGCCCCGGAAGGGGCTCCCCGACCTCGTCTTCACGGCGAACGCCGGCCTCGTGCACGGGGACGCATTCCTGCCGAGCAATTTCCGGTACATGGAACGGAGGGGCGAGGAGCCCGTCTTCCGGCAGTGGTTCGAGAAGGAGGGGTACCGGATCCGCTCCCTGCCTCCGGACCTTTTCTTCGAGGGGGAAGGGGACGTCCTGCGGGTCGGCGACCGGATGTACGCCGGGTACAGGATCCGGTCGGACATCCGCTCCCACGAGTGGATCTCGAAGGAGCTGGGCGTGCCGGTCCTTTCGCTGGAGCTGGTCGACGACCGCTTCTATCACCTGGACACCTGCTTCTGCCCGCTTTCGGACGACGCGGCGGCGTATTACCCGCCCGCTTTCGACCTGTACGGCAGGAGGGTGGTCGACGAGGGAATCCACCGGAAGGTCCTTCCGCCGACGGACGACGCGCTGCGGTTCGCCTGCAACGCCGTCGTCGCGGACCGCAAGGCGGTGATCCCCGCCGGGTGCGAAACCTTCCGGAAGCTGCTGGAGGGGCTGGAATACGAGGTATGGGAGACGGACCTGTCGGAGTTCATCAAGGCGGGCGGCGCGGCGAAATGCCTCACGCTGTTCCTCGACTGACCGCGAGGGTCGCCGCTTTCGCCGAAAAGGGCTGCCCCCGTTCACTGCGGGCCGCGGTTCCGACGGCCATGGAGGGCCTTGTGCCGCGGGCGCCATGGATGGCGCAGGAGCGGCCCGTTCAGGGGACACCCTTTTCGGCGTACGCGGCACCGTGGCGCTCCGCGATCCGAACGCCTTGATCCGCCTCCGATCCCACGTGGGAGGCCTTGCGCTCAGGGCGACCCTTGCGCCGGAACATCAACCGAAAATCGCGGGGAGGGCCTCGGCGGAGCGGGCGCGGAACACCGCGTCGCACAGCCCGCTGACGGGCGTCTCGTCGGGGTTGATCTCGATCACTCGGGCGCCGCGGCGCTTCGCGATGGCGGCGTAGCCGGAGGCGGGGGCGACGAGGGCCGACGTGCCCGCGACGATCAGCACCTCGCAGCGGGACAGCATCTCCATCGCGGCATCGGAGGCTGCGGGGGGCAGCATCTCGCCGAACCAGACGACGCCGGGGCGCAGAAGCCCCCCGCACGCGCCGCACCGGGGCGGGAGCGTTTCGAAACGGCTCCTATCCTCGCGCTCCGCTCCGCACGCCGTGCAGCGCACGTTCCAGATGCTGCCGTGGATCTCGACAATCCTCCGCGAGCCCGCCGCGCGGTGCAGCCCGTCCACGTTCTGAGTGACCAGCAGGAAGTCCGGCTTCTCCCGCTCGACGGCCGCCAGCGCCAGGTGCCCCGCGTTGGGCGCACAGCCCCGTATCTTCTCCCGCCGCCATCGGTACCATTCCCAGACCTCTTCCGGGTCCGCCGCGAACGCCTCCGGCGTGGCCAGCGACATCGGGTCCCGCCGCTTCCACAAGCCGTCCGCCCCCCGGAAGGTGGGAACGCCGCTCTCGGCGGAGACGCCGGCGCCGGTCAGGACGCAGAGGGACCGGCACGCCCGGATCCAGCCGATTGCGGTGTTCACGGGGAAGTTGGCGGGCGGGGGGTGTCCCTCCGGGCGCCGGGTGCGCACCCGAGCACGAGACCTCCCTTGTGGGGTTGGAGGCGGATCAAGGCGACGAGATCGCGGAGCGCCATGATGCCGCGTAAGCCGAAAAGGGTGTCCCCTGAACGGAGGGACGAAAGTGTGGAACCGGCGGAGCCCCCGCCTTCTTTATTGGCAGAAGCATTCGATGACCGATACAGGATGACGAAGGCCGGGAAAGCGCCCGAAAAGGCACATTCGCTGGTCGAAGCCGGGGAACTGCGGCCCGAAGTGAACGGGGACAGCCCTTTTCGGTGTAAGCGGTATCCTTGGCTTCTGTGATCCGATCGCCTTGATCCGCCTGCGAGACGTCCCCGAAGGGGAGGCGCTCGTGCGAGGGCGGCGCCCCGGCGCTCACTGAAGGACGGCCCGCAGCGTGTCCGCGAACCGGGAGAGGATGTCCTCGAGCTCGCCCGCCGTCGTGCACTGCGGAAGGAACAGGTAGACGACGTTCCCCAGCGGGCGCAGGAAGAGCCCCCTGCGCAGCGCCTCCGCGCGGATCGCCCGGAAGAGCGGTGCGGTCCCGGGGAGCGGCTCCCTCGACTCCTTATCCTTCACGAGCTCCAGGGCGGCGACCATGCCGATGTGGCGGACGTCCCCGACGAAGGGAAGGTCCGCGAGGGCGCGCGCGGCGTCCCCCAGGCGCGGTGAAAGCGACCCCACGTGATCCAGCACCTCGTTCTCCTCGAACAGGTCGAGGGAGGCCAGCGCCACCGCGCAGCCGACCGGGTTGGCGGTGTAGGTGTGGCCGTGGTAGAAGGTCTTCCCGCTGTCGGGCTCCCCCAGGAACGCCTCGTACACCCGTTCGGTGGCGAGCGTCGCGGCGAAGGGCATCGTGCCGGAGGTCAGCCCCTTCGACAGGCACAGGAAATCGGGGGAGACCCCTGCGCGCTCGCAGGCGAACATCGTCCCCGTGCGGCCGAAGCCGGTCGCGACCTCGTCGACGATCAGGTGCGCGTCGAAGGAACGGGCCAGCCGCGCGGCCTCGGCGAGGAATTCCGGGGGGTAGACGATCATCCCGCCCGCCGCCATGAGCAGCGGCTCGAGGATCACCGCGGCGATCTTCCCCTCCCCCTCCTCCAGCGCCTTCTCCATCTCCCGGACGCACGCGACGCCGCAGCCGGGGTGCGTCAGGCCCATGGGGCAGCGGTAGCAGTACGGGGCCGGGACGCGCCGGGCGGGAAAGAGGATCGGGCGGAAGGAGCGCAGGAACGCCTCCACCCCGCTCACGCTCATGCACCCGGTGGTGTCGCCGTGGTACCCGAGGTCGAGGCACGCGAACCGCGTCTTCTCCGGCCGCCCGACGTTGCGCCAGTACTGGAGCGACATCTTCAGCGCCACCTCGACCGCCGTCGAGCCGTTGTCCGAGAAGAAGACCCGGGTAAGCCCCTCCGGGGCGAGGGAGACGAGCCGCTCGGACAGGAGCTCCGCGGACTCGTGGGTGACACCGGCGAACAGGACGTGGTCCAGCCGCTCCATCTGCCGTGCGGCGGCTTCCCGGATCCGAGGGTGTCCGTGGCCGTGGACGACGCACCACCAGCTCGAGATCGCGTCGTAGTACCGGTTCCCGTCCGCGTCGAAGAGGAAGAGCCCCTCCGCGCGCTCGACCCGCAGCGGCGGTTCTGCCGCGTGGGAGCTCATCTGGGTGTATGGATGCCAGCAGCGCATCAGTGCGGCTTCCAGCGGTCCAGGAACGCCCGCCCCACCGGGAAGAACGCCTCCCCGCCCGCCGCGGGGTTCTCGAGGAACGGCACCTCGCCCAGCACCGGCGCCCCCGAGATCTCCTCCACGATGCGGACGTTGTCGGAAAGCAATTCCTCCGGAGACCAGTTGCTCCCCCCCGGGACCCGGTTGAAGATCAGCCCGGCCAGGGGGGTTTCGCGCCGGCGGATCGCCTCCACGGTCAGCAGCGCGTGGTTGACGCAACCGAGGCGGTTGCCCACCACCAGCAGGACGGAAAGCTTCAGGCGGGCGACGAGATCGCAGGCCAGGGCCTTCTTCGTCAGCGGCACCATGAACCCCCCCACCCCCTCGACGAGGACGATGTCGTGGGACGCCTCTAGCCGCCGGTACGCCGCCTCGATCCGGGACGTGTCGATCTCGACGCCTTCCCGCTCCGCGGCGAGGTGCGGAGACGAAGGGAAGCAGAGCCGGTAGGGGCAGAGATCGTCGAGCTGTTCGGGCGGCACGTCTTCCGGCAGCCCCATGATCCGGCGGTGCGTCGCCAGGTCGGCGGGCCAACCCGAGGTCCCCGTCTGCACCCATTTCTGGGTGACGGCGTCGATCCCCCTCGCGCGGAGGAACCCCGCGAGCAGCCCGCAGACCACCGTCTTCCCTACGTGCGTGTCCGTTCCCGTGACGAAGAACCCTTTCATGGCGGTCCTCCTTTCCGGCCGAAACCGCGGCACAGGAACACCTGGTACGTCGCGCGGATGCCGCCGAACCGCTCGCGGTACGCCCGCTCGACGCGGGCGAGCCGCCCCGGGCTCCAGGAGCCCCGCGGGCCGCTCCCCCCTGTACCAGTGTACCGTATGCTCCGGAGAAGGTCCGCAAGGTCGGGGAACTCCTGACGGTACACGCGCTCCACGACGTCCATGCGCGGGAAGACGGCCGACAGCGTGGACTCGATGTCCTTCCGGGAGAGGAACGAGGCGGCCGCGGGCCGCTCCGCCGCCCGGGGCTCCCCTTCGTCCCGGAGCGCCTCGCCGAGTTCCGCGAACGTGCCGGGACCGAAGAACGAGAAGGTCAGAACCGCTCCGTCCGCAAGCAGGGACGCCAGCCGGCGGACGGTGCGCCCGAACGCGAGGAACCACTGGAACGTCGCGTTCGACGTGACGAGGTCGTACCGCCCGGCGACGATCTCCTCGGCGTCGGCCCTCGCGAAGTGCGCCCGCGGGTCGGCTGCCCGCTCGCGCGCCAGGCGGACCATCGCCTCGGAAATGTCCACCCCGTCGATCGTCGCGCCGGGAAACGCGTCGAGCAGCATCCGCGTGTACAGACCCGTGCCGCAGCCGGGCTCGAGGATCCGCTCGACCCGCGCGCCCGCAAGGGCTTCCAGGGTGAACGCCAGCAGGTCGGCCGCCGAAAGCCGCTGGACGTGCGCGTGGGCCTCGTAGCGGGAGGCCCCGATCGAGAAGCGGCGCTCGACG
Source organism: uncultured bacterium (assembly GCA_964612075.1). Classification (GTDB taxonomy): domain Bacteria; phylum Desulfobacterota; class Deferrimicrobia; order Deferrimicrobiales; family Deferrimicrobiaceae; genus UBA2219. The sequence goes on along the minus strand of CAZTFC010000023.1, from coordinate 24,324 downwards.
GACGGATCAGCCATCGGATCCGGACACCGCCGCCCGGAACCCTTCGTCCAGGAACGCCGCGTGCGGCGCCTCCGGCAGGAGCAGGAACGCCGTCCGCCCGGTCTCCCGGGCGAGCGCCTCCGCCTCAAGGGCCGGCGCGATCACGTCCCTGCCGCCGTGGACGATCGTCACGGGAACCGCCGGAAGGCCGGAGGCGGGAAAATCGTTCGCGGCCAGGAAGGACAGCCCTTCCAGAAGGGCCGCCTCGTCCATTTCCCGCAGATATTCCTCCTGCAGCCCCGCGCGGAAGGACCGGTATTCCCTCATGCGGGAGGGGAAGAAGCACTTCGCGTAGAAGTCCGAAAGGCACGCCCGCCGGTCGCGCAGCAGCGCGGCGCGGACCGCCTCGATGTCGGCGGCGGGGTACCTGCGCCGGACGCCGACGAGGGCGAGGCGCCGCACCCGCGAAGGGTGCCGCCTCGCGAACCCGGCCGCGAGGAACCCGCCGAGCGACCAGCCGACGACCGTCACGGGGCCGGCGGCCGCGCCGTCCAGGAAAGCGGCCAGGCGGTCGTGAAAACCCTCGGGCCGCAGCGGGCCGCGGGACCGCACCACGGCTTCGCCGGGGAAGAGCCCGTCGAACACGCGGCCGTCCGTCGCCCAGCCGGGGAGGAGGACCGTCGAGGGGCCGCTCCCGCCGGAGACGGAGAACTCCTCATGGGGCACCGAGCGCCTCCAGGACGCCTTCCAGCCGGTCGTCCGCGTGGGCCGACGTCAGCGAGAAGCGCAGGCGCGCCGACCCTTCCGGCACCGTCGGGGGCCGCACGGGCAGGACGAGGAACCCCCGGTCGGCGAGGTAGCCCGACAGCGAAACCGCCCGGCCGCTGTCCCCGACGACCACCGGGACGATCTGGCTGTCGCCGCCCACGACCCAGCCCTCCGCCCGGAGCGTGTCCCGGAAGGCCGACGCGCGCCGGAGCAGCTCCGCGCCGTCGGCCTCCCCCGAAAGGCAGAGGCGCAAGGCGGCGAGGTTCGCCGCGATCACCGGCGCCGGCAGCGCCGTCGAGTAGATGAAGCTGCGCGCGGAATTCACCAGGTAGTCGACGACCGTGCGCGACGCGGCCAGGTAGCCCCCGAAGCCGCCCAGCGCCTTGCTGAACGTCCCCATCACCAGGTCGACCTGCCCGGCCAGCCCCTCGGCCTCGATCAGCCCCCGCCCCTGCGGCCCGAAAACCCCCGTGGCGTGCGCCTCGTCGACCATGAGGAGGCACCGGTAGCCGCGGGAGATCTCGACCAGGGAGGAAAGGGGGGCCCGGTCGCCGTCCATGCTGAAGACGCTCTCCGTCATCACGAGGCACCTGCGGTACCGCCCGCGGTGCTTCCCGAGCAGGTCCGAAAGGTGGCCCGGGTCGTTGTGGCGGAAGCGCAGCAGCGTGGCGCGCGACAGCAGCGCCCCGTCGAGCTGGCTGGCGTGGCAGAAGCGGTCCGCCAGGACCAGGTCCCCGCGGCCGAAGAGCGCCGGGATGATCCCCAGGTTCGCCTGGTACCCGGAATTGAAGACGAGCGCGCCCTCCGCGCACTTGAAGGCCGCGACCTCCTCCTCCAGCGCGTGGTGGATCGAGAGGTTCCCGCTCATCAGCCGGGACGCGCCCGCGCCCATCCCGAACCGCTCGAGCGCCCCCCTCGCCGCGGCGACCAGCGCCGGGTGGGACGACAGCCCCAGGTAGTCGTTCGAGGAGAAATCGACGTACTCCCGCCCCCCCCGGACCGCCACCCCGGGGCGTCGTTCCTCGGAGGGGGACAGCCGCCGGATCAGCTGCAGCCGCTCCCTCTCCTCCAGGAACTCCTTCCAGTCCTCCATCAGCCCTCGCCTTTCGCGGGGGGGAACTTCCCGGAGAACAGGTACCGCTCGAACATCCTCTGGTAGTCGGTCCACCGGGCCCCTTCCGGGAGCTCCCCGATCGCGTCGTTGAAAGCCGTCACCTTCGCGTCCATGTTCTCGATGAAATGGAGCAGGACCGCCTCGAGGATCTTGGGGCGCTTGGGCGACCCGTACTCGAGCTCCCCGTGGTGGGACAGGATCATGTGCTTGAGCAGCATCGCCTTCTCCGGGGGGAAGCCCGGAAGCGACGCGCAGACGCGGTCGACGTACTCCGCCCCCATGTAGAGGTGGCCGAGCAGCCGCCCCTCGTCCGTGTAGTCGAAGGCGCCCTCGTAGGAGAGCTCGTGCACTTTGCCCACGTCGTGCAGCAGCGCGCCCGCCGTCAGCAGGTCGGCGTTCACCCCCTCGTAATGGGACGAGAGGAAGCGGCAGATCCCGACGACCGACACGGTGTGCTCGAGCAGCCCCCCGATGTAGTCGTGGTGCATCGTCTTGCCGCCCGGCGCCTGGCGGAACCGCCGCGCGACGTCGGTTTCCGGCGGCCCGAGGAAGACGGCGGACAGCAGCCGGTTCAGGTCGGGATCCTTGACCCCCGCGATGAAGCCCTTCAGCGTTTCCCAGAGCGGCTCGATCCCCTTCCGCGTGACCGGGAGATACTCCGAAAGGTCCTTCGCCGCTTCCGCCTTGCGCACGTCGTGCACCTTCAGCTGGACGCGCCCCTGGTAGGTGATCGCGCCGCCGCTCGCCTCGACCACGTCGTCCCGCTCGAACCGCTTGCCGATCTCGTCCGCCCGGTCCCAGACCCTCGCCTCGATGGTCCCCGTCCGGTCGCGCAGCTGCAGGCTCAGGTACGGCTTCCCGGCGTTGCTCGTCAGCAGCGCCTTCCCCGACACGAGGAACAGCTCCCGTACCTGCTCCCCCTCCTTTATGTCCTTGACGTAACGGCTCTTCGGCATACCTTTCGGCCCCCGGCTTTCTATGCGGAATGGATTTCGAGGATTCGGAGGGCGGCCCGGATCCCGTCCACGGCGGAGGAGACGATCCCCCCGGCGTGGCCCGCCCCTTCCCCGACAGGATACAACCCTTTGCAGGAGATCGACTCATAATTCGCCCGCTCGATGCGCACCGGAGAGGAGGTCCGCGATTCCACCGCGTAAAGCGTCGCCTCGCGCGTGAGGAAGCCGCGCATGGCCTGCCCGAACCGCAGCAGCCCGAGCCGCAGGTCCTCCTCCAGCCGGGGGGGCAGGATGCCGCGGAGGGTGTCCCGGGTCGCCCGGGGCGCCAGCGCGCGCGCCGGGGAGGGGGGAAGGTCCCTCCCCTGCGCGAACGCAAGGAGGTTCGCCGCCGGGAGGCAGAAACTCCCCCCGCCCCGCTCGAACGCCCGCCGCTCGATCTCCTCCTGGAAGGCCAGCCCCGCGAGGGGGCCCCCCGCGGCTTGCCCCTCCCCGAAGGAGCCGAACTCCTCCGGGGGCACCGCCGCCACGATCCCGCTGTTCGCGAAGCCGGAATCCCGCGCGCGGCCGCTCATGCCGTTGACCACCGCCTGCCCTTCGCCGGACGCCGCGTTCATCACGAAGCCGCCCGGGCACATGCAGAAGGACCACACCCCCCGTCCGCCCGGGGCCCGCGCCGCGAGCCGGTAATCCGCGGGAGGGAGCTCCTTCCCGGCCGCCCGCCCGTACTGGACCCGGTCGATCAACCCCTGCGGGTGCTCCACGCGGAAGCCCACGGCGAAGGACTTCGGCGCCATGAGGACGCCCTGCCCACGCAGGCGGCGCACGGTGTCCCGCGCGGAGTGGCCGGTCGCCAGGACCACGACGGGGGAAAGGATCTCCTCCCCCCCGGCCAGCCGCACCCCGCGCACCGCGCCGCCGTCGATCAGGAGCCCCTCGACCCGGGCGCCGAAGCGCAGGGACGCCCCGTTCGACCGCAGCTCCTCCCGCATCCGGCGGCAGAACCCGAGGAGGCGGTCGGTCCCGACGTGGGGCTTGGCGTCCCGGGCCAGGTCGGGGATCCCCGCCAGGGCGCCGAAGGCGGCCACGACGTGCTCCGCGAGCGGATCGCCGATCCGCGTCGTGAGCTTCCCGTCGGAAAAGGTCCCCGCGCCCCCCTCGCCGAACTGGACGTTGCTCTCCGGGTCGAGCGCCCCCTCCTTCCAGAACCGCTCCACGTCGCCCCGGCGATCCTCCACCGGCCGGCCGCGCTCCAGGACCACGGGGGGCATCCCGAACCGCGCCAGCGTCAGGGCGGCGAACAGCCCCGCCGGACCCATGCCCACGACGACGGGAGGGGCGCAAGGGGGCCGGCGGACCGGGGACGCCGGGAACGGGTCGGGGGGCGGCTCGTGGCGCCGCGCGTTGGGAACGCCGCGGCAGGCCGCGTCTTCCTCCGACGCGGACCGCAGGGCGAGCTCCACCGTATACACCCTGCGCGGCCCGCCCTTCCCGCGCGCGTCGATCCCGCGGCGGACGACCGAAAAGCGCACCATCTCCCCGGCCTCGACGCCTATAATCTTTCTTATGCGATCGAACAGGGCGCTTTCCGGCAACGCCGGGTCCACCCGCACGTCGGAGATACGGATCGTCAAGCGGCTCTTCGCCCTCCTCTTTCTGTCGGCGCTGCTGGTCTTCGCGTCCTCGTGCCGCCCGCTGGTCCGCCAGGTCTTCAAGAACCCCAAGGTGAGGGTGGTCTCCGTCGGGCTCGGCGGCAACCCGTTCCAGCCGTCGAAGGAGCCGCTGGAGGCGGTGCTCAACCTGATGGTGACCAACCCCAACTCCTACGCCCTGACCGTGTCCCGGGCGGTCTACAACGTGACCGTGGGGAAGCAGCGGCTGGCGGGCGGGGAGAAGCCCGAAGAGGTCCGCATCGAGCCCTCCGGGGAAACGCTCGTCAAGGTCCCCGTGTCGCTCGACACCAACGCGTTCAGCGCCGCGCTGCGCGAGGTGATCGGGAACCGGGCGATCCCCTACGAGTTCAGCGGCTCCCTGGCGGTGGACGCCCCCCTCGTCGGCATCGTCCACCTCCCCTTCTCCAAGAGCGGGACGGTCGACCCGGTGGAGATCCTCCGGAAGAAGGGGTTCCGCTTCAATTGAGGGGACAGGGCGGCTCCCGCCCCTCCAGGACCGCCAGGAGGTTCTCCGCCGCCAGCCGGCCCATCGCCTCGCGCGCCTCCGCCGTGGCGCTGCCGATGTGCGGCATCAGCACCGCCGAGTCCTGCGCCAGCAGCGCGGGATGCACCTGCGGCTCCCTCTCGTAGACGTCGAGCCCGGCCGCGAAGATCCGCCCTTCGGCCAGCGCCTCCGCGAGCGCCGCTTCCTCCACGACCTCCCCCCGGGAGATGTTCACCAGCACGGCCGTCGGGCGCATCCGCGCCAGCCGCTCCCGGGAGATCAGCCCGCGCGTCTCCGCGGTCAGCGGCACGGTCAGCACGACGAAGTCGCTCTCCGCGAGGAGGTCGTCGAGCTCCCGGAAGGAGGCGCCGGTTTCCGCCTCGACCTCCGGCGGCTGCCGGCGGCGGCCGGCGTACAGCACCCGCATCGAGAATCCCTTCGACCGGCGGGCCACCGCCGACCCGATCTTCCCCATCCCCACGATCCCCAGCGTCCTGCCGGCCACCGGCGCGCCGAGGAACCGGAACGGATCCCAGCCCGTCCATCGGCCTTCCCGCAGGAAGCGGTCCGCCTCCCGGAACCTCCTCGCGGCGGCGAGCATCAGCGCGAAGCCCAGGTCGGCCGTCGCGTCGGTCAGGACGTCCGGCGTGTTGCACACCCGGATTCCCCGCTTCGTGGCCTCGGGGATGTCGATGTTGTTCACTCCGACGCCGTAGTTCGAGATCACCCGCAGGGCGGGCCCGGCGGCCTCCATGAGTTCCGCATCCATCCGGTTCGACAGCGTGCACAGGATTCCCGAAACGCCCCGCGCCCCCCGGAGGAGCTCCTCGCGCGTCATCGTCTCTTCCGGCGGGGGCCCCGCTGTTTGGAATCTCGCGGCCAGCGCCCCGTTCGGCACGCCCGGCAGCCTCCGCGTCACCAGGATCGATCGCCGCTCCATGCCGCGCACCTCCTTTCCGAAGGGAAGGGAAACCATTATATACCGCCCCGATTTGACAGGGGATATGGGTAAGGTATAATTCATTTTTTCCGGGGGAATACATTCCAGGAACACTTTTTCAAACGGAGGTGATCGCCATGGCGGTGAAAGTCGGCATCAACGGATTCGGCCGGATCGGGAGGAACTTCTTCCGCGCGGCGTACAAGGACCCCGCGCTGGAGATCGTCGCCGTAAACGACATAACCGACGCCAAGACGCTGGCCCACCTCCTGCAGTACGACTCCGTCCATGGCCGGTTCGAAGAGCCCGTTTCCGCTAAGGAAAACGCCATCGTGGTCGCGGGGAAAGAGGTCCAGGTCCTGGCGATGAGGGACCCCGCCGAGCTTCCGTGGGGCAAGCTGGGCGTCGAGATCGTCATCGAGTCCACCGGCCTGTTCACCAGCCGCGAGGGATGCGAGAAGCACCTGAAGGCGGGGGCCAAGCGGGTCATCGTCTCCGCGCCGGCCAAGGGCGAGGACGCCACCATCGTCATGGGCGTGAACGAGAAGACGTTCGACCCGGCGAAGCACCGCATCCTCTCCAACGCCTCCTGCACCACGAACTGCCTCGCCCCGGTGGCGAAGGTCCTCCTCGACAACTTCGGCATCGAGCGCGGGCTGATGACGACGATCCACGCCTACACGAACGACCAGAAGATCCTCGATTTACCGCACAAGGACCTGCGCAGGGCGCGGGCGGCGGGCATGTCGATGATCCCGACGACCACGGGGGCCGCGAAGGCCGTATCCCTGGTCATCCCCGAGCTCAAGGGCAAGCTCGACGGCATGGCGATCCGCGTCCCGACCCCGAACGTCTCGGTCGTCGACCTGACGGTGGAGCTGTCGAAGACCGTCACGGCCGAGGAGGTCAACGCGGCGATGAAGAAGGCCGCCGAGGGGCCGCTGAAGGGAATCCTTCAGTACGTGGACCAGCCGCTGGTTTCCATCGACTTCAACCACGACCCGGTCTCCTCCTCCTTCGACGCCCTCTCCACGAAGGTCATCGAAGGCAGGCTGGCGAAGGTCCTCGCCTGGTACGACAACGAGTGGGGCTACTCCTGCCGGCTGGTCGATCTGGCCAAGCTCGTCGCGAAGGGGTAGGGCGATGCGCGTCCCGGTCATCGCGGGAAACTGGAAGATGTACAAGACCTCGGGGGAGGCCGCGGCCTTCGTCCGGGCGTTCCTGCCGCTGGTGGCGGACGCCCGGGAGGTCGAGATCGTCCTCGCCCCCCCGTTCACGTGCCTCGCCTCCGTCGCGGAGCTCGTGCGGGGAAGCGGCGTGAAGGTATCGTCGCAGAACGTCCATTTCGCCGACGAGGGGGCGTACACCGGCGAGGTTTCCCCCCGGATGCTCACGGAAGCCGGGGCGACGCACTGCATCATCGGCCACTCCGAGCGGCGCCAGTACTACGCGGAGACCGACGACGCGGTGAACCGCAAGATCAAGGCGGCGCTGGCGGCGAACCTCACGCCCATCTTCTGCCTCGGGGAGTCGCTGTCGCAGCGCGAGGCCGGCAGCACCTTCGACGTCGTCGAGACGCAGCTCCTCCGGGGGCTGAACGAGATCCCCGCGAAGGAAGCGCCGAAGGTCATCGTCGCGTACGAGCCGGTGTGGGCCATCGGGACCGGGAGGACGGCCACCCCGGAGCAGGCGCAGGACGTCCACGCGTTCCTGCGGGGCCGGCTGAAAGGGATGTGGAACGACGCGGCCGAATCCGTCCGGATCCTCTACGGGGGGTCCGTCAAGCCGGAAAACATCGCCACCCTGATGGCGAAGCAGGACATCGACGGCGCGCTGGTGGGCGGCGCCAGCCTCGCCGCCGACTCGTTCGCCAAGATCGTGAAGTTCAAATAAACGCTCGCCAAGAGGAAACGGAACGAAACAATGCATACGCTCATCGTCATCCTTCACGTGGTCGTCTCGATCGCAATGATCCTCGTCATCCTCCTGCAGACCGGGAAGGGCTCCGACATCGGGGCGGTCTTCGGCGGGGGGTCCTCCCAGACCCTGTTCGGCTCCACGGGACCCACCAGCTTCTTGAGCAAGCTGACGGCCGGCGCCGCGGTCCTGTTCATGGTCACGTCGCTGTTTCTGGCCTATTTCTCCGGCACCGGGGCGTCCAAGAGCATCATGAAGGGCGCGCCCCCGGCCTCGTCGTCCCCCGCGGTTCCGGTTCCGGTTCCGGCCGCACCCGCGGCTCCGGCGCCGGCGCCGGCCGCACCCGCGGCGAAATAGGTTCTTTCGTCACGGATGCCCCCCGAAGGGCTTCGGGGAAAAAGAAAAACCCCGGCGGGTTTCCCGCCGGGGTTCTTGTTTTCAGGGGTTTCTTTTTTTTGGTTTTTTCGCCGGTCACGCCTTGGTGACGTTGGCGGCCTGCGGCCCCTTGGGGCCTTCCGTGATCTCGAACTCGACGCGCTCGCCTTCCTTCAGTGAGCGGAAGCCGTCCATCTTGATCGCGCTGAAATGCACGAAAACGTCCGGACCGCCTTCCTGTGCGATGAAACCGTACCCCTTCGCGTCGTTGAACCACTTCACCGTTCCTTGTGCCACTGCTTCGTACCTCCTGACTGGATTCCGCTTGCAAACATAGGCGAAAAGCCAAAGATTTGCAGCATCCCTGACGTTAACAACCGAACATCCCGATGTCAAGGGCTAATATGCCCGGCGGGACCGACCTTCCTTACGGCCTTCCTTTCTCCTCCTGCGCCTTCCCGCACCAGCTGCAATAGAGCGCCTCCCGGTCGATCCAATGCAGGCAGGTGCGGCACTGCTTTTCCGGCAAAACGGGGGCCTTCTCCTCTTCTGACTTCTCGTCCCAGGCCTCGTCGTAATATTTCCAGTCGTCCTTTTTCATTCCCGCTCCCGTCCTGTCGGCTTGAAGGAGACGCCCCCCGGCGGGGCGCCGCCGTTCCTGTATTATCGGCAGCCGGGGGCGGAAAATTCGGCGAAACCACAGGAAAGAACCGCAGAACCGGGACGTAGATGAGTTCTCCCGCAGAAGAGGGACACACCTGCGCTCCTTGGTCAGCATCTCTGTCCCCGAACTGGCGGAGAACTCATCTACGTCCCGGTTTTACGGTATAGTCTCTCCCATGCCCGACTCCGACAACAAGAAGATGGGGCGCGCGGCGGCGGTGATGATGTCGTCGGTGCTCCTGTCCCGCATCCTCGGGTACGCGCGGGACGCCGTCATCGCGTACCAGCACGGCGCGACCCCGGAGACGGACGCCTACTTCGCCGCGTTCACCATCCCCGATTTCCTGAACCACCTCCTGGCGGGCGGCGCGCTGTCCATCACGTTCATCCCGATGTTCTCCCGCTTCCTCGCGGAGGGGAAGGAAGAGGAGGGGCTGCGGGCGTTCTCTACGATCGCCACGGTGATGGGAATCGCCATGGTCTTTTTCATCGTGCTGGGGGAACTGCTCGCCGGCAAGGTCATCCCGCTCATCCTGCCGGGCTTCTCCCCGGCGCAGGCCGCCGCGGCCACGCGCCTCACCCGGATCGTCCTCCCCGCGCAGATCTTCTTCTACGTCGGCGGGCTGCTGATGGCCATCCAGTACGCGCGGAAGCAGTTCCTCCTCCCGGCCCTCGCCCCTCTCGTCTATAACGGCGGAATCATCGCGGGCGGGCTGCTGGGGGGGCGGGCCCACGGGATGGACGGGTTCGCCTGGGGCGTCGTCGCCGGGGCGTTCCTGGGCAACTTCGCGCTGCAGCTTTACGGGGCCCGGCGCGGAAGCTTCTCCTACCGCCCCCGGTTCGACCTTTCCGACCCGAGCCTCAAGGAGTTCATCCGGCTCTCCATCCCCATCATGCTGGGATTCTCCCTCGTCGTGGTCGACGAATGGACGCTGCGGGTCTTCGGGTCCTTCCTGCTGGTCGGGGCGATCACCTGGCTGAACAACGCGCGCCGCCTGATGATGGTGCCCGTGGGCATCTTCGGGAACGCCTCCGGGGTGGCCTCGTACCCGTTCCTCGCGGAGCTGGCGGCGAAGGGGAAGAAGGAAGAGATGTGGGACGCCCTCTCGATCACCCTGCGATGGGTCTTCCTCGTGTCCGCCTGCGTGGGGACGATCGCCTTCGTCCTGTCCCGCGAGGCGATCCTGGTGGTCTATCAGCGCGGGGCGTTCCGGATCGACGATACCCTCCTCACCGCCTCGGCGTTTTCGGCCTTCGCCGTCGGGATCCCATTCTGGTGCTCGCAGGCGATCGTGGCGCGCGGCTTCTTCGCGATGAAGGACACCTGGACCCCCACCCTGGCGGGGACGGGTTCCTGGATCGCCGCCCTGCCGGTCTACTATCTCCTTCAGCAGTCGCACGGGGTCTTCGGCCTCGCGCTGGCGAGCACGTTCGGCATCTTTTTAAGCGCGGCGGTGCTCTACGGGATCCTGATGCGACGCACGGTGGGCAGGCGCGGCGTGCCGGGGCTGGCCGAGTACGGGAAGATGGCGCTGGCCGCGTTCGCGGCGGGCGCGGCCGGCAGGTACGCCCTCTCCGCCACGGAGCGGTTCCTGTCGTGGGAGACGTTCCCGGGGGCGCTGGCGCGGGCCGCGGCCGGGACCGTCCTGATCGCGGCGGTCTATTACCTCGCCGCCCTCCTGTTCGGATGCCGCACGGTGCGCCTGATCCACGGCCGGAAAGACCTGCTGCACCCGCCGTCCGCCGCCCCGGCCGTTCCTGCCGTCCCTGCCGCCCAGCCCCCGGCGCCGGACCCGGAGGACCGCCCTTGATCACGCGGCTCGCGGAAAGGATATGGGTCGTCCACGGCGGAAAGGGCGGGCGGTACCCGTATTCCCACTCCCTCTACATCCGTGACGGGGGCGGCGTGCTGGTCGACGCCGGATCGGACCCGGAGGAGATCGAGCGGCTGCGGGACGGGGAAGGGATCTCCACGGTCGTGATGACCCATTACCACGAGGACCATTTCACGTACCTCTCCCGGCTCCCGGGCGCGGAGGTCTGGGCCTCCGGGGCCGACGCGCCGGCGTTCGGGTCGCTCGAAACCCTGCTCGCCTTCCAGGCGGCCCTGGGAAACGAGTGGGAAGCGCCCTACCGGAAGCTGCTCGCGGAAAAGTTCCCCTTCGCGCCCCGGAAGGTCGCCCGCCGGGTGGCCGACGGCGAGGAGCTTCGCTTCGGCGGGACGCTGGCGGTCGCCGTGGTCGCCCCCGGCCATTCGCCGGGGCACCTGTGCCTGCTGTTCCCCCGGGAGGGGATCCTTTTCCTCGGGGACTACGACCTGACGGCGTTCGGCCCGTGGTACGGCGACGCGCCGTGCGGCATCGAGCAGTTCCGCGGCTCCGCCCGGCGTCTGGCGGCGATCGGGGCGGACGCCTGCGTGGTCTCCCACGAAGGGCCGGTCCACCCCGGGCCGGTCACGGGAAAGGTCGAGGAATACCTGTCGGCGATCGACCGGAGGGAAGAGGCGCTGCGGGAGTTCCTGCGGGAGCCGAGGACGCGCGGGGAGATCATTTCCCGGCGGCTGGTCTGCGGCGGGGGGAACGACTGGTGGTGGCTCGACTACGCGGAGTGGTCGCTCGTCTCGAAGCACCTCGAGGGGATGATCCTCCGCGGGGAGGCGACCTTCGAGGGCGGGCGCTACCGGCGGCTCCCTTGACGCCCGTCATGAGGCCGGGGGCGCCGGGGGCCTCGAAGATGTAGAACGTGGCCGACGCGAAGGCCACGGGCTTCCCCTCGCCGTCGCGAACCTCCGAGGTGCCCATCGCGATCGTCTTCCCGAGCCGGACCACCGCGCCGTGCGCCGTGACGATGCCGCCCGCGACCGGCTTGAGCAGGTTGACCTTGTATTCGATCGTCGTCATCCGGTACGGGTCGGGGAGGACGGAGCGCACCGCGGCGGCCACCGAGATGTCCGCCAGGATCCCCATCACCCCTCCCTGAAGGACCCCGGCCGTGTTCATCAACTCCCGGCGCGCGCGGAACCGCATCACGCTCTTCCCGCCGCCGCACGAGACCAGCCGCATCCCCATCCTTTTCACGAACGGGAAGGCGTTGACCCGGGCCTTCAGCCGTCTCTCGTCGAACGACCCCTCCATCCCGAGGCGCCAGCCGTCCGGGGCGCTCCCGGGGGCGGCCGCCCCCCCGCGCTCACGCCCGGTCATAGTGCGAGAACTTCATCGTGTAGTTGCCGCGCCCCTGCGACAGCGACCGCAGCGCCGTCACGTAGCCGAACATCTCCTTCAGCGGGACGATCGCCGAGAGCAGGCTCGTGTCGAACCGACGGTCGACGGAGGTAACCCGCCCGCGGCGGGCGTTGATGTCGCCGATGACGCCGCCCAGGAATTCCTCCGGGACGGAGATCTCCACCTCCATCAGCGGCTCCAGGAGGAACGGCTTCCCCTTCTCGTACGCCTCCTGGAACGCCTTCGCGGCCGACACCTTCGCGACCATCGGCGAGGCGGCGCCCGACAGGAAGGCGATCCCGGTCAGGTCCACCGTGACGTCGTCCACCGGGTACCCCAGGGCGCCGAAGAACGCGCCCTCCCGCAGCCCCATCTCCACGCCGTCGGCCACGTCCTGCCCGAGCCCCAGCATGCGGTACCCGTCGAGGATCCTGACCCCCGAGCCGCGCGGGGCGGGAACGATGGAGACCGTCGTGGACACCTTCACCGGCCGCTCGTTGATCTCCCGCTCGAAGACGCTCTCCGCAGTCGCCGCCGCCGTCAGCGTCTCCCGGTAGACCACCTGGGGGTTCCCCTTGCGGACCGTCATCCCGTATTCCCGGTCCAGCCGGTCCAACACGACGTCGAGGTGGAGCTCCCCCATCCCCGACAGGAGGATCTGCCCGGTGTCCGCGTCCTCGCGGAACGACAGGGTCGGGTCCTCGTCGATCATGGCGCCCAGGAGCTCCTTCAGCCGGTCCATCTCCCGCACCGTCCTCGGCTCGACGACCACCGAAACGACCGGCTTGCGGATCTCGATCTTCTCGTACACGATCGGCGACGCCGGGTCGCACAGGGTGTCTCCCGTCCTCGCCCGCTTGATCCCCCGGGCGCCCACGATGTCCCCCGCCCGGGCCTCTTCGACCGGCTCCTTCTTCCCCCCGTGCATCCGGAACAGGCGCGCGATCTTCTCCTTCTCGCCGGTGGACGCGTTCAGGAGCGTCGCCCCCTCCGCCGCCTTCCCGGAATAGACCCGCAGGTAGACCGTCCGCCGGCCGTCTTCCTGCATCACCTTGTACACGAGCGCGGAGAAGGGCGCCGTCGGAACCGGCTCGCGCACCGTGGGCACGCCGGAGCGGGGATCGTCGCCCCGCGCGGGGGGGGTCTCCGCGGGGGACGGCAGGAAATGCACGATGCCGTCCATCGCGGGCTGCACCCCCATGTTCCGCAGCGCGGAGCCGGCGTAGACCGGGAAGAATTTCCCCGAAAGCGTCCCCTTCCGGATCCCCGCGCGCAGGAGCTGCAGCGGGACCTCCTCGCCCGCCAGGTACTTTTCCGCCGCCGCGTCGTCGCCGTCCGCCGCCGCCTCCAGCAGCATTTCCCGGTGCTTCGCCACCGCCGCCGCCTCGCCGGGCGAAAGCGGCTTCCGCTCGACCGTCCCTCCCTGGTCCTCCCGGGAGAAGGCCACCCGCTCCATCGTCAGCAGGTCGGCCACCGCGCAGAACGTCCCGTCCTCGTACAGCGGCACCGTGACCGGGACCCCTCGGACGCCGAGCTTCTTCCGCATGTCGGAGATCACCCGGTCGTAGTCGGCCCCCGGCCGGTCGAGCTTGTTGACGAACGCCAGCCGCGGGATCCCGTGCCGGGTCGCCTGCCGCCAGACGACCTCCGACTGCGGCTCCACCCCGCCGACGCCGCAGAAGACGGCGACCGCGCCGTCGAGGACCCGCAAAGACCGCTCCACCTCGATGGTGAAGTCCACGTGCCCCGGCGTGTCGATCAGGTGGACCTCCGCCCCGAGCCAGGAAAACTGCGTGACGGCCGAGGTGATGGTGATCCCCCGCTCCCGCTCCTGGGGGAGGTAATCGAGCTGCGTGTCGCCGTCGTGGACCTCGCCCATGCGGTGGGTGACGCCGGCGTAATAGAGCAGGCGCTCGCTGAAGGTGGTCTTCCCCGCGTCGATGTGCGCGATGATCCCGATGTTCCGAAGCCGGTCCACGGCAGCCACGTCAGAAGTTCCCCCGATACAGGTTGAATGTGGAGGTCCCCGGGATCGCCCGGTCGTCCAGCAGTGCCGACAGGACCGCCGCGACCTCCCCCGCGGCGAGCCCCGACAGGTCGGCGAAGAAGTCCCGGATCCCCGCCGAGCGCATCTCGTGGAGCGACCCGGAGGCGGAGAACGGCTCCGGGGAGAGGACCGTCGACCCGTGCTCGCCCGCCGTCACGGGGAACCGCTCCCCGCGGGGGCTTTCCACCTCCCCCGCGCGCACGCCGGAAGCGGGGAGCAGGCGCGAGACCATCAGCGGCACGCGCCCGTAGGCCACGGCGATCCCCAGCCCGTAGAGGAACTTCCCGACGTCCCGCAGCGCCCCCATCGTGATCTCGACCGGCAGGATCATCCTGGCCGCGCCCAGCCGCGACAGGGCGGCGAGCGCCGCCGTGTTGAAGGCATAGAGGTAATGATCGCTCACCAGGATCGCCTGGCGGCGCAGCGGGGACGGGGCGAAGAAGCGGAAGTGCCCGACGTCCGGCAGGACCCAGCGCGTGAGCCCCTTCCCCATCGCGTCCGTGACGGTCCGACGCAGGAACGAGGCGTCCGATTCGAGAAGCGGCGCGGACAGCCGGAAATAGGCCCCCGCCCTCGCGGCCTTGATCACCGGGGAGGGGTCCCGCAGCAGCGACCGCGTAACCTCCACCACGGGAACGATCTCCTCGGACTTCGGCAGGTGCGGGAGCTGGTCCACGCGGCAGCCGGCGAAAATCACCGTGCCGGGCCCCTCGGGCCGGCTCCCGAAAACCTTGAGCGTCGGAAGGATCTCCAGCCGCAGCCGCTTCCCCTCGAGGTGGAACTCCTTGTCGAAGCTCCTGGCCGCCTGGAGGAACAGCGACCGGACGTCGCCCCAGGCGCAGGGCCCCCCGCGGTATACCAGCCGCACTTCGGACAGGGGAAGCTCTCCCTTGTACGACCCGGCGAGCTGGCGCTCCCCATCCTTCGGCGCTGATCCCGCAGGGGCTCCCGTCGGGCCGGAAACGCGGTACCGGTATTCCCGTTCCACGCTCCCGTACGACGCCAGGACGGCCACCTCCCCGGGAGAGACGGTGACGGCGAACCGGGCGCCGTCGGGCCGGATCGCCTCCATCTCGCGGCGCGCGCGGCGCGTGAGCTCCGGGCGCCCGCCGCCGGCCGTCCGGAACAGCAGGTCGCCCGGGGAGACGTTGAACGGGACCTTCAGGGAAAGCCCCCCCTCGACCGGGCGCATGTCGGGCGCGGCGGCGGAGAAGCCCCGCCCCGAGCCGTCCGCGGCGAACTGGATCCGCAGGCGGTCGCCGGGGGAAACCGGCGCCGCGCCGGGGACGAAGGCCCAACCGGCCTCGACGCTCGCCACGGCCCCCATGAGGTCCCCGACGTTTCCCGAACCGCCGCCCGCCGCCACCTCGCACGGCGCGGCCCCGCCGGCCACCCCGGGCGTCGTCGCCCGGCCGATGACCCCCGACAGGATCCGCATCCCCTCCTCGACGCCCTCCGCGGGCCTTCCCGAGCGGATGCCGTCGAGCGCGGCGCGGTACGCCGACACCACGCCGTGGACGTATTCCGGCCCGCGCATCCGCCCCTCGATCTTCAGGGCCGCGATCCCCAGCGGCACGATCTCCGGGAGGCGCGGAAGGAGCGACAGGTCCCGCGTGGAGAAGATGGCATCGGGCTCCCCGCCGTGCCCGTACAGGCGGCGGCACGGCTGGACGCATTCCCCGCGGTTGCCGCTTTTTCCCCCCAGGTAGGACGAGAAGAAGCATTTCCCCGAAAAGGAATAGCAAAGCGAGCCGTGCGCGAAGATCTCCACCCCGATGGGGGAGCGCACCGCGATCCGGGCGACCTCGTCCATCCTCAAGTGCCGCTCGAGGATGACCCGGGACGCGCCCATCCGGGCGAACTCCTCGGCGGCGTCCGCCGAGGCGCACCCGGCCTGCGTGCTGACGTGGACGGGGATCCCGGGGAAGAACTCGCGGAGGATCCGAAGCAGCCCGAGGTCCGCCACGATCAGCGCATCCGGCGACAGGGGGGCCACCCGGTGGACCAGCTCGATCGCCTCCGGGAGGTCGGCCTCCGTGAGCAGCGTGTTGACCGCGAGATAGACCTTCACCCCCCGCGCCTTCGCGTGGGGAAGAACCCGGCACAGGTCGTCCAGCCGGAAGTTCTCCGCCCGCGCGCGCGCGTTGAACCGGTCGAGCCCGAGGTAGACCGCGTCCGCGCCGGCCTCCACCGCCGCGAAGTACGCCTCGGGGAAGCCGGCGGGCGCGAGCAGCTCCGGGAAATCGGGACGCGCGGCCCGCGGCGGCGGCCCGACGCGCGGCGGGGCCGGGCGCCTCGGGCTTTTGCGCGGCTCCTCCCGGGGCGGCGTCTCCGGCGGAGGGGCCTTCGGGGGCCCCGGGCGGCGCGGCCGGAATTTCGCGCGCGCCCCCTCCTGCCGGGGAGGCGGCTTCACCTCGCCGGGCCCCCTTCGGACGACGGCCGGTTTCCCCTCGGGCTTTCCGGATGGGCGTTTCGACTTCTTTTCTCGCGGCGTATCGATCGGCCTGTTCCCCTTTTCGTTTGAAGTTACATGATACATCCGTTAGACTGTCCGGAAAATAGCGATTTGAATAGCGAATCGCGCCATTCCCCGCGCCGGAGGGCATCGATGTCCTACATCCCGCTCGCCATCCTCGTCGCCGTCGTCGCCTGGTTCGTGGCCGCGTACAACAATCTCGTCCGGCTGCGCAACCAGGTCAAGAACGCCTGGCACCAGATCGACGTGCAGCTCAAGCGGCGCTACGACCTCATCCCCAACCTCGTTGAGGTCGTGAAGGACTACATGTCCTACGAGCAGGAGACGCTCACCAAGGTCATCGAGGCGCGCGCGGCGGCGGTGGCCGCCAAGGGGCCGGCGGCCCAGGCGAAGGCGGAAAACGTCCTCACCGAGTCGCTCAAGAGCCTCTTCGCCGTCGTGGAAAACTACCCCGACCTCAAGGCGAACCAGAATGTGGCCGCGCTGCAGGAGGAGCTGACCGGCACCGAGAACAAGATCTCCTTCGCGCGCCAGTTCTTCAACGACTCCGTGATGACCTACAACAACACGATCCAGGCGATCCCCAGCAACATCATCGCCTCCCTCTTCAATTTCGTCCAGGAGAGCTACTTCCAGGCGGAGGAGGCGGACCGGGCGGTCCCGAAGGCCGACCTGCGGTAATTCGTGCCACGGCCCCCCAGGGATCGCGACATGGGTCGCAGGGATGGCGCTTCGCCTCCGAGGGTATCCCCGTTCGCTTCAGGCCGCGGCTCCCCGGCTTCGGCCAGCGAACGTGCCTATCCGCTATCTTCCCGACCTCCGTTCTTTCCTGGTTGGCATTACGATCTTTTTTCGAATAGACGGACGGGGCCTCCGCCGGTTCCGCGCTCCCGACCTTCCGCTCAGGGGACACCCTCTGCGGCGTACGCTCCACCCATGCGATCCATATGTAATCCGCCTCGGGGCCGCAGCACTCATCGGAAGTCAATCCCGCAAGAGAAGCTCCGGGAACGAAACTTCCCGGGTGGTCCGAAAAGGATGCCCCCCGAACGGGGAGGGTGTCGCGCGAGGGCCGAGACCGTTGCGGCTCATCCGCCCGCAGCTATGACAGGGTGTCGGGCAATCAGGATGCGGGTGACGTCGCCGTGACGTCGCCGGGAAAACCGTGCCCGATCTGCGGCACCGATAACCCGCGGGGCGCGGACTACTGTTATCTCTGCCAGGCGCCGCTCGCGAACGGGCCCGCGGGAGAGGGCGCCCCGCCGGCCGGCGCGCAGGCGCTCGCGGGCGACGGCGGGGGAGGCGGCGGGGGAGGCGGCGCGTCGCCCGGGACCGGGGCGGCGCTGCGCACCGCGCCGATGCTCCTCTTCACCGACGCGATCCGGCACAACGTCCGGCTGTCGGCGCTGCTTTTCGCGGCGCTGCTCGCGCTCTTCCTGCTCCTGGGGGCCGTCATCGGGGAAGCGTACGGCGACCTCGGGAGGGGGCTGGGGCTGGCCGCGGTCCTGTACGCCATCCTCGCGGGGACCGCGTATTTCAGCGGCTCGAGCATCGTCCTGTCGCTGCACGACGCGAAGGAGGCCGACCCCGGGCGGCACCGGCAGCTCCTGAACGTGGTCGAGGAGATGCGGATCGCCGCCGGGCTCCCCGCCCCCAGGGTCTACGTGATGCCGTCCGCCGGGATGAACGCCTTCGCCGCGGGGAGGAACCCGGGGGAGGCGGCCGTCGCGGTCACGCAGGGGCTGCTCGACCGGCTCAACCGGGAGGAGCTCCAGGGGGTGGTCGCGCACGAGCTGGCGCACATCAAGGGGCGCGACACGCTCTACTACATCTGCGCCGCCGTGCTCGTCGGCGCCATCGCCCTGCTGGCCGACATGTTCCTGCGCGGGACCTGGTTCGGGTACGGGCGCCGGGCGCGCCCGTCCGGCGGGTCGCGCGACGGCGGCGGGCGCGGCAACGCGGCGTACGTCGTCCTGGGGATCGCCCTCGCCGTCCTCGCGCCGCTGGCGGCGAAGATCCTGCAGATGAGCATCTCGCGGCAGCGGGAATACCACGCCGACGCCGCCGCCGCGGGATTCACGCGCAACCCGCTGGGGCTGGCCTCCGCCCTGGAGAAGATCTCCGCCGGCGGGAGCCGGGTGCCGGGGGAGAACCGGGGGACCCAGCACCTGTTCATCGTGAACCCGTTGAAGGAGTTCGGGGCGGACGCGTCGGCGCTGATGTCGACCCACCCTTCCACGGAGCTCCGCATCCGCCGCCTGCGCGCCATGGCCGGATTCGCGGAGTTGTGATAGAAAAGTAGCCATCAAACGGGGAGGGCGTCAGTCATGAAATTCACCGATGAGGCGTTGAAGTACCTGAACCTTGGGATCTCGGGCGAGATCGCCGCGTACGTCTTCTACAAGAAGGCGGCCGCCGTCCTGAAGGAGAAGGCGCTGCAGGACGCGGTCCTGAAGATCGCGGGGGAAGAAAAGAGCCATTTCCTGTCGCTCGAGGACGTCTACGACCGGAACGTGCGGTCCGAGATGTGGGCCCCGTACAAAGACATCCTGAACAAGCCGGGGCTGCCCGATATCGACGAGCTGGTCCAGGACACGCACAAGGAGCTGCTCGCGAGGATCGCGACGCTCTCCTCGAAGCGGGACGTTCTCGAGATGGGGCTTTCCCTCGAGAAGGAGGCGATCGCGCTGTACGGCGACGCGTCGGCGAAATCGAGCCACCCGGAAGTGAAGAAGGTGTTCGAATACCTGATCGCGTTCGAAACCGGCCACGTAAAGATGTTCGAGAAGGAGCTTTCGGCGCTGTAAGGAAAACGGCGGGGCGCCCGGGAAACCCCGGGACGCCCCGCCGCGATGCGTATCTCCTGCCGGGAAACCGTTTAGAACTTGTAGCCGACGTTCATCCCCGCCAGCCAGGCTTCCCCCGTCCAGGTGCCGTTGAAGCCGGTCATCGTCGGCAGACCGACCTGGTTGTTGACGGTGCGGTCCTCCTTGTCGATGTACATGCCGGCAACGTCGATCGTCCACGGGCCGACCTTGTACCCCAGGCCCAGCATGTAGTTCAGCCGGTCCGCGTCGGGAAGCTCCGGCCCCATCGTTTCGGCCGGCACGGGGGTCGGGTCGTAGACGAAGCCCGCGCGCAGCGCGAGCGCGTTGGTGACGCGGTACTCGGCGCCGATGCGGATCGCGCAGACGTCTTCCCAGTTCTTCTGGGCGTCGGTGGAAACGAGGAACGGCGAAACCGTGTCCTTGATGGTGATGGGGAGGCTCTTGTACCTGGACCAGAACGTCCAGTCGGCGTCCGCCGCGAGCGTCAGCCGGTCCCACGTGTAGGCCACGCCGAGGGCGAAGGTGGCGGGCATGTTCACCGTGGCGCTGCCCTCCGTATGGTAGGTGGTGCCCCCGAACGCCGCCGCTATACCGGGGTTGATGTTGGAGAGGTCGACGTCCCCGCCCTTGATGTTGAGCTTGAACGGGCTGCGGTAATTCGCGCCGATCCGCAGGTTGGGGGTGGGCTTGAAGAGGATGCCGGCGTTGAATCCCCACGCGTCCCCGTCGCCTTCCAGTTCCAGCTCGTAGAGGTTGCCGTTGTTCGCGGCCAGAAGGGCCGGGCTCCAGGGCGTCTTCCCGAGCGTCGCCATGCCGTACATGTAGTCGATGCCGAAGCCCACGGACAGCGTCTCGTCGATCTCGAACGCGATCGTCGGGTTGATCACGACCGTCTGCAGGTCGATCTTGGTGGTCTGGTTGCGGAAGATGCTCGCGGAGGAGCTTTTGTACTCCTGCCCGAGCCCGAACGGCGCGAAGACGCCGATGCCCCAGGCGATGCCGGTTTCCTTGTTCGTGCTGGTGAAATAGCCGTTGGGGATCAGGAAGTGCAGCGTCTTCTGCGTCTCCTGCTTCTGGGTGGTGAACCCCGTCAGGTAATCGTCCACCGGGGTCGTCCCGACGAACTTCCCGCCGTTCTCATGGACATACGTCCCGCCGAACATGAGGTTCTTTCCCTCGAGCTGCGTGAGGCCCGCCGGGTTGAAGTAGATCGCGGACGGGTCGTCCGCCTGCGCGGTAAAGGCGAACCCCATACCCATCGCCTTGACGCCCGCCTCCGGGAGGCGGAATCCCGCGGCAAACGAGGTGCTGGCTGCCAACATCAGGACCAGAAACACCGGTAAGGCTTTACCCCACTTCATGCGTCCCCTCCTTGGAAAGGCAGATATATGCCCCCGAAAATGGTTATGTGGGCATACCATACCGGTTCCGAAACGCTTACGCAACAAAATAAAACAGCCAGCGGATTGAATATGAATCAGTCTTTCCGGGGGGCAAGGACACGGGAAGCAAGATCTTGATGCAGGTGCCCTGGAGGTTCTTTTCCGCCCCCCGACTCGGAAAGAGACGCGGTTTCCACCGGGCTTCGCAGCGCGGCGCGATCCCGGTCGAGGACGGCCCGGGCGGCCACGTTGCGCCACCCGCCGACGACCCGTCAGAAGCTGTAGGCCATGTTCAGCCCCGCCAGCCAGGCGTCGCCGGACCATTCGCCGTCCATGCCGATCGGGCTCCCGTTCGCGTCGAGGGCGAGGTTCGACACCCTCCGGTCCTTCTTGTCGATGTACATCCCGGCGAGGTCGATCGTCCACGCGCCGATCTTGTAACCGACGCCCAGCATGTAGTTGAGCCGGTCCGCGTCGGGAAGCTCCGGCCCCAGCGTCTCCGCCGGCGCCGGGGAGGGGTCATAGGCGAAACCGGCGCGCAGAGCCAGCCGGTCGGTGGTCCGGTGTTCGGCGCCGATCCGGAACGCACAGACGTCTTTCCAGTTCTTCTCCGAATTGGTGGAAACGAGGACCGGTCCGCCGGTGGCGGGATTGCGAACCTCGTCCCGGAAGGTGATCAGGAGATTCCTGTAGCTGCTCCAGAACGTCCAGTCGGCGTCCGCCTCGACCGTCAGTCGGCCCCGCGTGTAGGCCACGCCGAGGGCGAACGTCGCGGGCACTTTCACCGTGCAGTCGCCTTTCGTGTGGAAGGTGGTGCCGCCACCGAACAGGGGCGCCACGGCGGGATGGATGCCGGTCAGGGTCGTGTCTTCGTTCCTGCTGTCGAGCTCGAACCCGCTGCGGAAGCTCGCGCCGATCCGGAAGCTCTCCGAGGGCTTCAGCAGGATCCCGAAGTTGTAGCCCCACGCATCCGCCTTGCCGTCCTGCTCGAGCTGGTACACGTTGCCGATGGTGGAAACGGGAGTCCTCCCGAACCTCGCTGTCCCGTACATGTAATCGACGCCGAAGCCGACGGACAGCACCTCGTTGATCTCGAACGCGATCGTCGGGTTGACCACGCCCATCTTCAGTTCGATCTTGGTGGACTGGTTGCGGAAGATGCTGGTCGTCCAGCTTTCATATTGCTGGCTCAGCCCGAACGGGCTGAACACGCCGATGCCCCAGGCAAGGCCGTGGTCCTTGTATGTCTTGGTGTAGTAGAAATTGGGCACAAGGTACTGCAGCGTTTTCTGACGCTCGGTCGCGGATGCCCCTCCCGTCAGCGGCGTGACCCCCTCGAACGTCGACCCGTACAGCTGGACGAAGGCGCCGCCCAGCATCACGTTCCGCCCCTCGAGCTGCGTGAGGCCCGCCGGGTTGAAGTAGATCGCGGACGGGTCGTCCGCCTGCGCGGTGAACGCGAATCCCATGCCCATCGCCTTGGCACCCGCCTCCGGAAGGCGGAACCCCGCGGCGAGCGACGTCCCCGCGGCCAGCATCACGATCAGAAAAACAGGCAAGACTCTCCCCCACTTCAATGCGTCCCCTCCTTCAAGGCAAGACAAATGCATGCCCCCGCAATTGGTTTCGTGGGCATACCATATCTGTTTTTAAGAGCTTACGTAATGGAATAAAACAGCCAGCGGACTGAGTATGAATCAGTTTTTCCGGGGGGCAAGGACACGGGGAACAGGATCCTGATGCAGATGCCCTGGTGGATCTTTTCGGCTCCCGCCTCGGAAAGAGACGCGGTCTCCACCGGGCGGCGCAGCACGGCGCAATCCCGGTCGAGGACGGCCCGCGCGGCCACGTTGCGCCACCCGTCGACGACGCGGAACTCGCGCACGTCGCGGGACGCCCCCGAGGAAGACAGCCCCCTCGGATCGCCGAGCCCTTCGTAATACCGTTCCACTCCCTCGCCCGAGAGCATGTTCAGGTTCCATTCGGAGCAGAGCGTGCCCGCGACGGTCCTCTCTCCGCGGTTGCGCAGCCGGAAGGCCGCCGTGAAGCCTTCCTCCCACCCGCGGAGGACGAGCACCTTCTCCAGCAGGAGGTCGACCCCCTCCGCGGCCAACGGGACCTCGAACCGGGCGACGAGGCGCGTCCCCCGGCGCGCGCACTCGACGAGGGCCTCCTTCCCCGCCGTCACGCACAGCGGCGGCGCCCCGGAAAGGATCGCCTCCGGGGAGTCCCCCTCCCCGTGGAACGCCTCGCGGAAGGACGCGCGCTGCCACGGGTCGGCGCCCAGCGCGTCGAGGACCGCCGGGTCCTTCAGCACCAGCATGTCGTGGATGCTCCCCGAGCCGTCGTGCGAGCCGCCCGCGCGGCGGAACTTCTCGTGGTACCCTTCCGCGCGGCGCGTCAGGACGTGACCCAGCGCCACCCCCCTCGCCGGAAGGGAGATCTCCGTCACCGCCCCGCCGTCGTGGGAGTGGGAGAGCAGCGTCATCCCCGCGGTCTTCAGCAGCAGCTCCTCCCCGCCGTCGCAGTCGAGGTCCGATTCCGTGACCTCGGCCCAGCCCGCCTTCCCCTCGTGCAGGACCGCGTCCGCCACCCCTTCCGCCCGCAGCAGGTTCGACCAGGCCGCCTCGCGCAGGTGGTTCAGGTAGAGCCCACCGAAGACGCCGTGCCAGTAGACGTCGTTGGCCTGCGCCCGGTACAGGAAATCCCGCGCGGCGCGCGCCCGCGACGGGCTCAACCGCCCGCACGCCTCGACGCGGTCGCTGACGTGGAGCATCCGCTTGTGGAGCTGGTTCGCCTCGGCGTATTTCCGCAGGAAGTTCCGGTAGAAGCCTCCCTGGACGAACGGCTTGATCTCCCCGCACCGGCCGGCGCGGAACTCCCGGAGGAGGTCGCCGAACCGCGCGGCCCGCTCCGCAGGCAGTGCCCATTCCCCCATCTCGATGTAGGAGCAGGCGGGGAGGTAGACGGTCCCGCGCGGCGGCGCGGCGGCGGCGTATTCCCCGAAGGTCATCGTCGTGAACCGGTCCGCGCGGGAGACGATCCCCTCGAAGAAGCGCCGAAGCCACCCGGACTCGTACACGTGCTTCCTCGTGCCCGGCCAGACGCCGAACTTCTCCCCGTCGTCCGCGAAGACCGCCGCGGGGAACGGCACGTCCCTGGACGTGATCCGCTCGATCTCGTACAGCGCCTCCTCCACGCTCCCGAACGGGATGAGGTACCGCAGCCGCTCGCTCCCGGGGAAGACCCGCACGGACGCGCCGTTGTGCTCGGTGATGTAGACCCCGTCGAGCTCCTCCGTCGACAGCCCCGCGCGCACGAAGTGGTAGTCGTCGAGGGGAAGGTACTTCACGCCCGCCGCGGACAGCGTCGCCGGAAGGTCGGGCTCCCACACCCGCTCCGCGAGCCAGATCCCTTCGGGGGCCCTCCCGAACCGGCGCCCCAGGAGCCCGGACAGCTCCCGGAGCTGCCCGAGCCGGTCCCGCTCGGGGAGCAGCGCCAGCA
>CAZTFC010000022.1:0-40657 GCA_964612075.1 uncultured bacterium | reverse complement strand
GTGGCCACGGGTCCCCCCGGAAGTTGGTATGCGTTACCGCATGCAAGACTCGGTATACGGAGCCATGCAACAGTCTTGCCAACTCGACCTTTAAAGATTCTCGACGGGGGAACGAACGCGGGAATTACGGGTTCGAAAGGTGGCGCCGGGGGCGCGCGCCGTCCACAGCCGCCCGGCAAACCACCCTGAATGTATTGATTTTATTAAGCTTTACAGAGACTTCCTCCATCCGGGCCTTGGTGGCCTTCTCCGCCTCGGCATCGAGGGCCAGGATCTCGCGGATGAGGGACGCCGGAGCGGACGGCTTCCCGTCCCCTCCCGCGGCGTCAATTTTTTGGATCGCGGCCAGCACCTGCTGGCGGCGGACCGCCAGGGCGGACGCCTCTTCGATGTCGCCCGCCTCCACCGCCGCCTTCTGGCTCCGCGCCAGGTCGAGCATGCGGAGGCAGAGCCCCTCCAGCCCTTCGCTCACGCCTGGACCGCCATCCCGGCGCCCACGGAGGCCCGCATCGCGGCCACGTGGGCCGCGGCCTGGTTCCGCTCCATGTCCTTCCAGCCTGTCCGGAGGATATCCAGCACCCGTTCGGCTTCCTCGAGCGCCTTCATGTCGTTTTTCAGATTCGCCTTGAGGAGACGGTCCAGCACGAAATCGTAGAGCCTCCGGAGGTTCTTCGCGATCTCCCCGCCCTCTTCCATGTTGAGGGACTTCGACAGCTCCCCGACGATCGCGGTGACCTTCCCGATGTAGATCCCCTTGCCCGCGATGTCGTGCTGCTCCATCTTCCCGCGGGCCACTTTCAGGAAATTGACCGCGCCGTCGAACAGGAGGGACACGAGTCTCACGTTGTCCGAAGAATCGACCGTCGCTTTTCTGTAAGCATCGTACTGCCGCATTATCCGCATCCCCCCCGGTGAATGGTTGAAGGTTCCGTCAATCCCCGCGCCCGGCCGGTCAGCCGGACGTCGTGAGCAGGCCGGCCAGGTACGACGCCTGCGTGGAATAATTGCTCATGATCGCTTCGAGCCTCGCGAACTGCTTGATCAGGCTCTCTTCCCGGTCCTCGAGCCGGGCCTCGGCCGCCTCGATCTCGTCGGAGATGTCCCGGACGATCGACTCGAGGCTCTTCGTCCTGTAGGAGATGGCCCCGTCGATCGAGTCGGTCACGCCGTCGACGTAATCGTAGAACTGGTTCGCGATGCCGCCCTGGGCGTTGAACAGGTCCGACACCCCGTCGAGGTCCTCCGCGAGCTTCCCGGAAAGCGCGCCTGCGTCGATCTTGAGCGTCCCGTCCGACTCGGTGGCGATCCCGATCTGGGAGAGGTTGCGCAGCCCCTCCTGAAGGCCCGGGACGCGGCTTCCGATGATCCCCTGCAGCCGGTTCACGATGTCCCTGGCGGTCGCCTCCCCCAGGAAGGCGCTGGCGGTCCCGGTCTCGGAGTTGTACGCGGTGTTGTCGGAAACCAGCGTGACGACCGCGTTGTAGGCGTCGACGAACGCCGTGATCTTCTCCTGGATGGCGGCCGTGTCGTTCATCACGGAGAGCTTGGACGTCCCCTCGCTCTTCAGCGTGATCGACACCCCGCTGATCGCCCCTTCCACGTTGTTCGAGCTGCGGGTCATCGGGAGGCCGTCGATCGTGAACACGGCGTCCTGGGCCGCCTGCAGCAGCTGCCCGCCCGAGACCGGCCCGGTCGGCAAGCCGAGGGAGGTGGCGTTCTCCGTCACCGTGATCCCGTTCGCGGCGCCGGACGCGGCGCTCTTCAGGACGAGGCGGTAGCCGGTGCCGTCGTTGATGACGCTCGCCTCCGCGTCGTCCGTCGCGGTGTTGATGGCCGCGGCCAGCTCGGTCAGCGTCGTCGTTTCCGTGACGGCCACGGTGATCGTCTCGCCTTCGCCCACCTGGAAGCTGAAGTTGCCGCTTCCGGAGGCCACCACAGCGTCCTCGGCCGCGACCGCGGACGATGCGGCCCGGTACGCCTGGGCCAGCTTCGTCACCACGACCGCGTAATTCCCCTCGGAGGCCGTGCTGGACGCCGTGACGTTGCAGATGTCCTCGTCGGAGGATTCCGCCGTCCTCGCCAGGAAGTCCGTCGAGGTCTTCAGTTCCTCCGAGGCGCCCTTCAGCGTGTCGAGAAGCGAGGAGAGCTCCCCGTACTTGCTGATCTTCTTCTGGTAGGCCTCCTGGCGGTCCTCCTTCAACTCGATGGGCTTGCGCTCGAGCTCGATGATCTGCTCGATCATCTCGTTGTAGTCGATCCCCGAGATCAGCCCGCTTACCGAGAATGTGGCCAATCAGACCTCCTGGTCCACGGCGATGCCGCTCTGGTTGTCGGCCATCCTGCGGATCGCGGCCCGGAGCCCCTTGGCGATCGAGATCTCCTCGGGCATCGGGATCTGCCGGATCACCTCGCCGCTTTCCTTGTCGAGCACCTTGACCACGATCATGTGAAGCTCGTTCTCGAACTGGATCTGCAGCTCCCGGTCGGCGACCGGCTCGACGTTCAGGGCCTCGCGCATGACTTCCTGCACCGCCGCGAAGTCCTGGGTCTTTTCCTTGACCTCCGCCAGCTCGGCGGAGACGGGGTTCGACTTCCCCCTGGAGACGGTCTCGCCCTGCGCCGCCGCCGGCTGCGGGGAAACCGGCATGTTCATGTCGGCCTTGATGTCCATGTCATCCACCCGTTACCGAGCGGGGAGGGGGGAATCCCCCCCTCCCCCCATGGGTTACCGCGTCGCTGGCTACTGCAGGAGCTGGAGAGCCGCCTGCGGCAGCACGTTGGCCTGCGCGACCATCGCGTTCGCCGCCTGGACCATGATCTGGTTCCGGGTGAACTGGGCCGCTTCGTACGCGAAGTCCGCGTCCCGGATCGCCGAATCTGCAGCGGAGAGGTTCTCGGAGGTAACCTGCAGGTTCGAGATCGTGGACTCGAGCCGGCTCATGACGGCGCCGAGGGTGCCGCGCGCCGACGCGACCGTGCCGATCGCGCTCGTGACCATGTCGAGGTTCGACTGGGCGGCGCCCACCGTGCTGATGTCGGCCGTCAGGCTGAGGGTGGTCGAGTTGACCGCCGCCATGCCGGAGAAGAAGGTGATCCGGTCGTTGGCCGCGACGTTCTGGAAGCCGACCTGCAGCGTGACGCCGGCCGCGCTCTGGGAGCCGTCGAGCAGCTTGATGCCGTTGAACTCGGTGGCGTTGGAGATACGGGTGATTTCCGTCTTCAGCTGCTGGTACTCCGCGTCCAGGGCGTTGCGCTCGCTCTGGCCGAGGGTGCCGTTGGCGGACTGCTCCGCCAGCTCGCGCATACGGGTGAGGATGTTGCCCATCTCCTCGAGCCCGCCTTCCGTGGTCTGCGCGATGGAGATGCCGTCCTGCGCGTTGCGGACCGCGACCGAGATGCTGGCGATCTGCGACTGCAGCTTCTCGGAGATCGCCAGGCCGGCGGCGTCGTCCTTCGCGCTGTTGATGCGAAGGCCCGAGGACAGCCGCTGGACCGAGGTGGCCAGCTGGCTGTTGTTGGTCGCCAGGTTTCTCTGGGCGTTCAGGGACGCGATGTTGGTGTTGATGACAAGAGCCATGTTTCATTCCTCCATGAATTTGTTTTCGGGCATCCTTGCCCGTTTTTTTGAGACCGCGGTTTCTTCAACCCGCGAGCGTTCCGGCTGACCGCCGGGTACCTCTCCCGGCATCGGTTCCCCTCCTCCCCAGCCTGCCTCGAGCGGCCTCTTGAGGATTCTTATCGGCTGCCGAAGGGAAACCTTTAGGGGAAGGATCGCGGGGCGGCGGGTCAAATTCACCGCGCCGGCGGCGATCCGGCGCGCGGCGGTCAAAAACCCGACAGGCACGGGCGGCCGCAGAGGTCTTATCGACGAAAGCCGCTGGAATCCTTACGATTAATATCCGGCATGCAATTTGCTGTCAACTTGTAGAATCTTTGTGCGGAGGATCCCTATTGAACACCCGGTGCGGCGGCCGCTGACCCATGAAACGTTTCCCCGAAGATTTCCGGATCCTTGACGGCGTCTGGCAGCCGTTCGTCCCGGACCCGATCCCCTATTCCGACGGCGACGAGCCGGAACGGTACCTGGAAAAGGTCCTCGAAAGCGCCTCGGACCTTTCGTCCGATTCCCAGGAGCTTGCGCTGGCCGTCAAGGACTGGCCGTCGCAATATCATCTCACCCCCCTCCGGTCCAATATCTTCAGGTGCCTCGGCATCCGGCGGGACGCCCGCGTGCTGGAGCTCGGCTGCGGGTGCGGGGCGCTCACCCGGTACCTCGGTGAGAACGCGTCCCGCGTCCTCGCGGTCGAGGGGAGCCCTGTCCGGGCGCGGCTGGCCCGCATGCGCTGCAGGGGACTCGACAACGTCGACATCGTCGCCGGCAATTTCGACGGCATGTCGCTGGGAGGCCCGTTCGACGTCGTCACCCTCATCGGGGTCATCGAATACGCGGCGCGGTACTGGCGCCGGGGAGGCGATCCGTTCGAAGGGATGCTGCGGCTCGCGCTGGAGCACCTCTCCCCGGGCGGCGTCCTGGCGCTGGCCATAGAGAACAAGCTGGGGATGAAATACTTCTCGGGGTGCGCCGAGGACCACCTTTCCGCCCTGTTCCCCGGCATCGAGGGATACCCGGATCCGGGCGGCCCCAGGACGTTCGGCAGGCAGGAGCTCGTCGACCTGGCGGCGCGCAGCGGCTTCACGGAGTTCGAGCTCCTGCTCCCCTTCCCGGACTACAAGCTCCCTTCCGTCTTCATCAACGCCCGGTTCGCCTCGGCGGCGGAGTGCCTCGAATACAACCTGGTCGACTGGTGTCGCGAGCGGTTTCAGGACTATACCCGCGAGCGGGAGCACCTGTTCTGCGACCAGCTGGCGCTCGCGTCGGCGGCGAAGACCGGCCTCATGGCGGATTTCTCGAACTCCTTCCTTCTCCTTGCTTCGAAAGGGCCCTTCCGGGAAGATTCGCCGGTCCCCCGGCCCGGATGGATCGCGAGGAAATACAATCTCCTCCGGCGCCCCGAGTACCGCACGATCACGACGCTCGCCGCGAAGGGCGGCGTCCCCGCCGTCACGAAGGAGCGGGTGAACGACCTTCCGCCGTCCCCGGACTCTCCGGTGATCCATTCGGTGGAAACAGCGCTCCCCTTCGTCGCGAGCGGCAAGTCGCTCTTCCTGGAAATGCTCCGGGCGATCCGGCGCGCCGATGGCGGGGAAGAGGAGCTGGCCGGACTCGTCGCGCGGTGGGCCGACTTCCTCCGGGGGAACCTCGTCCCGGGGACGGATCGCCTCCCCCCCGGCCACCTCGACGCCGTGCCCGTGAACCTGATCCTGGACCGGGACGGCGCCCTCCACTACATCGACGACGAGTGGCGGTGGAACGGGCCGGTTCCCCCGGACTGGGTGCTGTTCCGCGGCCTCTTCGTGTTCTGGCTGGAGTGCCGCCCGTGGGTCGACCGGTTCCTGGGCCGGGCCGACGCGGGCTTCGGCGGGTTCCTGGCGCGCGCGCTGGCCGCGTCCGGCGTTCGGATCGACGGGGATCGCCTCGACGAGCTGGCCGGCATGGAGACCGCGCTCCACAACGCGGTTTCCCCGTTCCTCCCCATCGATTACCGCGGGCTGGCGGGACGCCCCCGCGCGGAACGGCCGCTCCCTCCGCCCATTCCCTTTCCGCCGGCGCCCGCATCGGGCGAAGCCGGGGAGATCGCCCGGGTCGAGGAGCTGTTCGGCTCGGGAGAAGTCCTCAAGGCGCTGTCCCTCGCCGGCGAACTCATGAAACGGTACCCGGGCAACGCGACGAACTGGAACAACCTCGGAGTGATCCTCGACAGCTTGGGCAGAAGCGGGGAGGCGAAGGAGTGCTTCAAGGTCGCCTTGTCGCTGGACGCCGGGCTCCGGGACGCGGCGGATAACCTGAGGTCGCTGGAGGGGCCCGCCTGAGATTCGACCCTACCCGGCGGCCTTCACGCGGGCGGACTGGGTCCTCCCCAGCATCCGGATGAAGTTGTCGAGGATCTCGACGTCGTAGTTGGCCTTCTCGACCTTCATCTGCATGAGGGCCTGGAACGGCGTCCCGGCGTCCTTGTAGGGGCGGTTGGTCGTCATCGCGTCGTAGCAGTCGGCGATCGCGCAGATCCGGCCGAACGTGGAGATCTGGGGTCCGGCGAGCCGGTTGGGGTACCCCGTCCCCGAGATCCGCTCGTGGTGCTGGAGGATGACGGACCGGGACTCCTTCGGGACCGAACCGTTCGACTCGATCGTCCGGATCCCCTCCAGGACGTGGGACTTCATGACCTCGTATTCCCGCTCGTTCAGGCGGCCCGGCTTGTTCAGGATCTCCGGGGGGATGGCGCTCTTCCCGACGTCGTGGAGCAGCGCGCCGACGCCGAGGACCTGGATCTCGTCCTTCCCCATGCCGCAGGAGACCCCGATCCCCGTGGACAGGACGGCCACGTTCACCGAGTGGGTGTAGGTGTACTGGTCGTAGCTGTTCAACGCGATGAGGTCGTAGAGGACGTTCGGGTTGCCCAGGATGCATTCGGTCAGGTCGGAGACCACCGCCATGCCCTTCTTGATGTTCTCGCCGCTCCTCGGGTCCTCCAGCAGGTCCTTGACGATCGTCTTCGACTTCTCCTTGATGGCGACGGCCTGGATCTTCTGCCTCTCCTCCTGCGTGGGGGCGGCGCTCGCCATCTCCGCGATGACGGAGTCCAGGTACTTCTGGTACAGCGGGATGTCCTCGTTCCGGATGACGATGTCGCCCCGGAGCGCGGAGAGCCCGCCGGGGATGACGCCGAAGCCGTTGTCCACGGGCTCCGCCAGGGGGATCAGGCGCAGGTCGGAGAGCCGGTAGATCCCGAACTCGACGCGCTTGCCCTGGACCAGGAAGGTCCGGTCGACCTGGTAGTACTGCTGCTTGTGCTCGATGTATTCGCGGACCGTGACGGGGTCCTCGAGGTTCGCCGGGACCTCCTCGGACGTCCTGTGCAGGTAGGCGTCGAGCTCCAGCGCGTCCCGGGCGTCCACGTACACCTCGTTGACGCCCCGGCGCAGAAGCTCCATCCGGTCCGCGGGGCCGTACGGGTGGCCCGCGGAGTAGACCTTCGAGAAGACGTTCCCCTCGTTGACGAAGATGTCGAACGGCAGACGGGTCCCCACGGCCAGCCCCTCGGCCGGGAACGCCTTCCTCGATCCGTAGACGAACACCTTGTACGCCATCTTCTACGGCTCCTGCCGCCCCGGCCCCCCCGCTCCCCGGTTCAGGGAGTAGAGGAACGCGAGGATCTCCGCCACCGCCTTGTACAGGTCGGGCGGGATCTCCCGGTACAGGTCGAGCGACGCCAGCATCTGGACCAGCTCCCGGTCCTCGCGGATCGGGATGCCGTGGTGCCGCGCGATCTCGAGGATCTTATCGGCAACGACGCCCTTTCCCTTCGCAACAATCCGCGGGGCGGAATCCTTCCCCCGGTCGTACCGCAGGGCCGCCGCCTGGCGCTGCCGGATCGTCATCCCTACACCTCCAGGTCGACGCCGTCGGGGGAGAGGACGCCGAACGACACGTTCCTCTTCCGCTGGACCGCGACCGCCCGCAGCGGGAGCCCCGCCTCGCGGAACCGCCTGTCGACCTCCTCCGAGCGCGACGCCACGAGGGAGCGCGTCCCCTCGTCCTCGGGGGACAGGGAGACGAAGAAGGCGCCGTCGAACATCGTCACCGAGACCGACATCCTCCCCAGCGGCTCCAGGTCGAGGTTGAGCTCGCACGTGTACGACTCGCCCCGTCCCCGGTCCCTCTTCCGGAACAGGATCTCCCCGTCCCGGAGCTCCTCCCACTCGAGGAACAGCGGCGCGTGGAGGACGTTGTGGACGGAGGAGGAGACCTGGTACGACTCGATCGTGGAGAGCATCCCGTCGGCCTTCACGGCGGTCTCCCCCGGGCTCAGGCCCGCGTCCCTCACCGCCGACGAGCCGCCGAGCTGCCGCATCGCCTCGCCCACCCGAAGGAGCGCGTCCTTCCGGTCGGCGCCTCCCGCGAGCCCGTCCGGTCCGCTTTTCAGCTTCGTCTCGAGCAGGACGCCGGACCCCTCCACAGCCTCCTTGAGCGACTGCCCGGAAAGCCCTTCCATGGCCGCGCCCTTTTCGAGGAGGGCGAATCCCGGGATCGACGCCTTGACCGATTCGGGGAAGGCCCGGAACAGCTGCTGCATCTGCCGCGCGTCGGCCGCGGGGACGCGGTTCGCCGTGAGCGCCGAGGCCGCGCCGCGCCACGCCATGGTGACGCCGGGCGGGCGCCCCTGCCCGCCGTCCCCCTCGTCGGCCACGCCGAGGAACCGGAGCGTGATCTCTTTTTCCCCTCCCGTCACCTTCAGGAGGACGCTCTCCCCCTGGTCGAGCGGGACGTGCGACCGGGCCGAGACGACGGCGCTTTCGCCGGTTTCCCGGGTGATCCGCAGCGAGACGGACCCGTCGGCCATGAGGGTCAGGACGTCGGCCTTGACGACGTCGCCGATCTTGAGGCGGAGCGCCCCTCCCGAGGGCGCCGCGAAGGTGAGCGCGTTCTCGAGACGGGCCACCCCGTCGACCTTCAGGGAGTTCCCGGGCGGAGAGGGTGGGATGATCGGGGGGAACACGGCTTTTCAGGCCCGGTCTATTACGGCCTGCACTCCGAGCATGCGGCTGGAATTGATCGCGAGGGGACCGTTGAAGTTGGCGATGACCTGGTCGCCGTCCACCCTCAGCATGAGGAGGACCGCCAGGTCGTCTTCCCGGTCGATCTGAAGGAATCGCACGACGTCGTCGCCCAGCGTGATCGTCCCCTCCCCCGCGATCGTCTTGGGGTCCGTCACGATGAAGGCGACGTCGGGGTCTTCCACCGACTGCAGCCATTTCAGGGGAGTGTCCTTGTAATCGATGAGGATGTACCGGTTCAGCCGGGGGAAGCCGAGGAGGCCGACCGGGAACCGGATGACCCGGTCCTCGGGCACTTCGAGCGATCCGAACCGGGATGTCTCGATCTTCACCATCTATTTCACCTTTTCCTTGAGCTTCCTGAAATCGTCGGCGGAGAGGCCGGCGGAAGAAATGTTCTCCGACCGGATCTTCTCGTAGACCTCGGCGCGGTAGATGCGGACCTCCGGAGGCGCGCTGATCCCGATCTGGACCTGGTTCCCCCGGATGCCGAGCACGGTCACCGTGATGTCGTCGCCGATCCGGAACGCCTCTTCCGACTTCCTTGTCAGAACGAGCACCCTGCCTCCCCTCCCGGTTCCGCGACGGCGCCCTGGCGCCGCGTCGAACGGTCTTTAAGTTTTCGCGCCCTCCCCTGCGACGTTAGTATACAGCGCTTCCCGGCTAATCGAGGAAATCAAGGAGCGACCGCGAGAGAATCTTCGCGGTGGAGGCCTGCACCGCCGTGAGCACCGTGTTCGCCTTCGCGAGGTCGCTGGCCGCCGCGACGATGTCCGCGTCCTCCACGGAGGAGAGGCTGGTCTGCGTCCGGAGGTTCTGGTCCTCGATCCGCGCCGCCTGGTCCTCGAGCCGGTTGAGCCGCGCGCCCAGGTCGGCCCGCACGTTGTTCACATGGTCCGACATGTCCTCCAGCGGCGACAGCAGGGCGGTGATCCTGCGGGTATCGCAGCCCTCCATCGCCGCGCAGAGGACGTCCGTCATCTCGATGGCGTTGCCGAAGGAAAACGAGTCGAGCAGCGTGCCCCCGCCCGACGCCGCGGAATCGCGGATCTCGACCGTGATGGCGGACGTCCCGCCCCCCGGGATGTAGTGCGCGTAGACCCCTTCGTCGATCTCCACGACCTCCTCCGCCCCGAGGGAGTACTGGAAGGCGGCGTCCCCCGTGACGTTCTGGGGAAGCAGCACCCCGTTCCCGATCCCCACGTTGATCGCGCCGGAATCCCCCTGGTAGGCGTAGGACGACGTGTCGAACGCCGCGGCGTCGGTACGGAAGCCGGAGAAGATGTAGCTGCCGCCGACGTTCGTGTTGGCGAGCGACAGGATCTGGTCCCGGAGCTGGGCGACTTCCGCCGCGAGGGCCTTCTGCGAGGATTCGCCCGTCAGGTCGCTCGCCCCCTGGACCGCCAGCGCCTTCACGCGGGTGAGGGCGGTGTTGACCGAGGAAAGGGTGGAATCGGCGGAGGTGAGGGCGCTCGCAGCCCCGTCGATGTTTCCCAGGTACTGCTCGCCCGCGGCGATGGAGACCTTGTAGGCCATCGCCCGCGATGTCCCCGTCGGGTCGTCCGACGGCTTGTTGATCCTCTTCCCCGAGGAGATCCGCTCGTTGATCCGGTACAGATCCGAGAGGGACTGCATCAGCGAGTCGGTGGCCTGGCGGTACACCTGGAGGGTGGAGATTCTCATAATGCGAGCACCGTCTGGATCAGCTCGTCGGCGACCGAGATCAGCCGCGCCGCCGCCTCGAATCCCCTCTGGTAGACGATGAGGTTGGTGGCCTCCTCGTCGAGGTTCACGCCCGAAGCGGAGTCGCGCTGGCCCGCGAGCTCGGATTGGAGGTTCGCGTCGAAGGTCTGGAGGTCGGAGGCGTCCGCCGCCATCGCGCCGACCGAGGATACGATCCCCGCGTAATACTCGGAGAACGTCGCGCTCCCGAGGGTGGAGACGCCGGTGTCGGCGAGGGCGGCCATGCGAAGCGCGTTCGTGTTGTCCCCGGGCAGTGTGGCGGAGGCGGAGGCGGCGGCGATCTGCGAGGTTCCCGAAATCGCGACGGAAAGGTTCGACACCGCCCCGGTCAGGGGGCTCACGGAGAACGAGTCGCCGGCGGCGACCGTCCCCGTCAGGGTGACGGAGATCCCGTCGAACGCGATGGCGGTCCCCGAGGAGAACGTCCCCGTCTGCACGGTCGCGCCGGTCTCCCGGTTCGTTACGGTGTAGGCGCTCCCCGCGCCGATGGCGATGTCGTACTCCGAAAGCGTCAGGGCGCCCATGTCGGTGATCGTCGCGGAGGTGACGCTCGCGCCGGCCGAGGAATCCGTCGAGGACAGGGCGAGGGCAGAGAAGAAATCGCGCCCGTTGACGCCGTCGAGGCCGTATCCGGGGGAGTGGATCGCGTTGACCTCTATCGTCAGGGCGGCGGCGAGCTTGCGCAGCTGCAGCAGCGGCCCGCTCTCGATCGCGGCGCGCGAGTCGATGAGGCCGCTCAGGCGCCCCTTGTCGATCCGGGAGGTGACGTCCATGCCCTCGATCGACACGCCCAGGTTGCCCAGCCCGTCGGCGG
Source organism: uncultured bacterium (assembly GCA_964612075.1). Taxonomy (GTDB): domain Bacteria; phylum Desulfobacterota; class Deferrimicrobia; order Deferrimicrobiales; family Deferrimicrobiaceae; genus UBA2219. The sequence continues at coordinate 29,424 of CAZTFC010000022.1, read as the reverse complement.
TCGTCGTCATCTCGTTGACGCGCGTCCCGGCCACGAGGTTGCGCATCCCCACCATGACGGTCAACGACCCGTCGCCGTCCTCGAGGGTGCTGAATTCCACGAGCTTGCCCAGCTCGGTCAGCAGGCTGCCGCGGGTGTCGCGCAGGTCGTTCGCCGTCGTGCCCGTGCCGCCCGCCTCGATCTTCGCGATCTCCTCGTTGAGGGCGGAGATCTTGCGGGCGATCTTGTTGACCCGGTCCGCGATGTCGGCGATCTCTTCGTTGATCTCGCCGATCGTCTCCAGGAGGTCCGTCTCCATCTGCTTCGCGGTGGAGACCATCGATTCCGCGTCCGAGAGGAGGACCGTACGCTGGGCCGTGTCGTCGGCGTCCGAGGAAAGCGACTCCCAGGAGTCGAAGAAGGCCAGGAGGCTTTCCGAGAGCCCGAGCCCCGCCGAGTCGTTGAACACCTGCTCGACCTGCGCGAGGACCTCGTTCATCGCCGTCGACTTGCCGAGGCTCTGCTCCTGCCCGAGGAGCTGCCCCTCGATGAACCGGGCGTAGCTGCGCTGCACCCCGGCGATCGTCACGCCCCGCCCGAGGTAGCCGGCGGAATTCGCCGCCGGGGTGGCGACCTCGAGGATCACCTCCTGGCGGGTGTAGCCGGGCGTGTTGACGTTGGAGATGTTGTGCCCGGTGACGTTGAGCGCGGCCTGGTTCGCGAACAGCGCGGTCTTGCCGATGTTCATGATGTTCAGGAGGGACATGTCATGTCTCCCGCGACAGGAGCGTGCCGGTCGCAACGGGCTCCGGGGTCCTGCCCCCGAACGCGTTGAAAAAGCCCCTGGCGGTCCGCACGCTGTTCAGCGAACGGTCGATGAGGTGGCGGTTGAAGGCGTTCAGGTCCTCGATGCTCTGGGCCAGGGAGACGAGCTTGAGGCGGATCCCGGCGAGCTCGGCGTCTCCGGTCCGCTCGGCCAGGGCCCGAAGGGTCAGCTCCCCTTCGCGGGGCCCCGGGACCTCCGCGGAGAGCGCCTGGGCGAGGCGCTGCCGCTCCTCCTCCAGGAGGCGCAGGCGAAGGAGGAAGGTGTCCTTCTCCTTCGAGAGCTCCTCCACCGCGCGCACGTCGAACTCGACCAGGCGGGCCCTCTCCTTCTGGAGCAGCCCCACCAGCTCCTTGCAGCACGACTCCTGCTCGCGCAGGATGGTCTTCATGGCGATCAGGTTGTTCATATCAGTTCGTCGATCATCCTCCCGGCGATCTTGACGGGGTCCGCGACATACTTGCCGGACTCGACCAACCCCTTGATCTCGGAGACTTTTTCCGTCCGGATATCCGGGATCGACTTGACGGCCCCCATGATATCCGCGATCTCCCTTGCCCTCCCGGAAACGTCGACCGTGTCGGAAACCTTCGCCCGACCGGCGGCCTCCGCCGCCCCTGACTGGTCCAACGCCCCGTTTTTCCCTGCCTTTTGAAGCCTGGCTGCATCCGAACTCTCCGGAGGTTTCCCGCCGTTGACCTTCATCGCTGCCCCCCGTGTTGCGGTCCTTTACGAATACTTATCGGATAGTCAGCCCCTTCCTTTAGGAATTCCCGCAAATACCGCGTGGGGGGGGACTTTCTGTCCCTCGTACTGGACCTCGAAGTGCAGGTGGGGGCCGGTCGAACGGCCCGTGCTCCCGACTTCGGCGATGACCGTGTCCGTGCCGACCCGGTCGCCCGCCTCGACCCGGTTGGCCCGGTTATGGGCGTATCTCGTGACGAGGCCGTCCCCGTGGTCGACCTCGACGATGTTGCCGTATCCCTTCCGGAAGCCGCTGAAGTTGACCGTTCCCGCCTTCGCGGGGTAGATCTCCGTGCCCTCCGCAGCGGCAATATCGACACCGTGGTGGAATTTGACCGCTCCGGTGAACGGGTCCTTCCGGTATCCGAAGGAAGAGCTGACGCGCCCTCCTTCCCGGATGGGAAGCCCTCCTTCCTCCGGTGCCGCCACCGCCGGGCCGCTCTCTTCCAGGGGCCCGTGGGTATGCGGGGCGGAGATCATCTCCGGGGCGTCGCCCGGCGTGGCGGCCGGGGGAGGCTCGACGGGGGATGCGCCGGCCGGTTTTCCGACGCTTTCCACCTGGCGCATGCGGGTATGGTGGGTGGCGGGCGACGCGACGGCGGGCGACGCGACGGCGGGCGACGGTTCGACCCCTTCCGCCGCAGGATCGACCTCGCCGGAAACTTCTTTGTTGTCGATGCCTTTTTGCGCGTACGCGGACCGGCCGATCCCTTTGAGGAGCATCTCCTGGAGACCGAGCCCCTTCGCGGAGAGCAGGCGGGCGAGTTCCATGTCGAACAGCGTCCCGTACACGTCGCCGCCGAAGCCGCTCCCCCCCGCGGCGGAGGTGCCGGATGCCGACCGCATCGCCTTGACCATCTCGTAGGCGAACAGCGACTCCATCTCCCGGACCGCCGCGCGCATCGCCTCGGGGTCCTTCCGGCCGCGCAGCGCCTCGATCCCCTGGGAAAACGGGGCCGCGGGCATGGCGCCGGGGAGCGGCAACTAAAGCACCTCGAGCTCGGCCCGCAGCGCCCCGGAGGTCCGCAGCGCCTGCAGGATGGCGATCAGGTCCCTCGGGGAGACGCCGAGAGCGTTGAGGGCGCGGACGATCTCCCCCAGCGAGGCGCCGGACACCTCCATGAGCGAGGCGGCCGATTCCGTGGCCTTCACGTCCTTCTGGGGAACCACGACGGTATCGGAGCCGTGGGGCCCGAACGGCGCCGGCTGGGACACCTGGTAATCGGTCTTGATCTCGATCGTCAGGTTCCCGTGCGCGATGGCCACGGGCGAGATCTTCACGTTCTCCCCGATGACGACCGTCCCGGTCCTCTCGTTCACGGTCACCCGCGCCGGCATGTCGATCGGCACCTGGAGCCCCTCGATGGAGGAGATCAGCTCGGGAAGGCGGCCCTTGTATTCCTCGGGAACCGCGATCCGGACGGTCGCGGGGTCCACGGCGGCGGCCCGGTCGCTTTTCAGCTCCTCGTTGATCTTCGCCGCGACCCGGGAGGCGTTGGTGAAGTCCTGCCGGTGGAGGAAGAGCCGCAAGGAGTCGCCGCCGCCGAGCGTGAAGGGAAGGTCCTTCTCGACGATCGCCCCCCCGGGGATGGAGCCGACGGTGGGATGGTTCTTCACGACCTTGGTCCCTCCCCCGCCGCCGACGAACCCGCCGACGGAAACCGGCCCCTGCGCGATCGCGTACACCTTCCCGTCGGCCCCTTTGAGCGGGGTCATCAGGAGCGTGCCGCCCTGCAGGGTCTTGGCGTCCCCCATGGCGGACACGGAGACGTTGATGCGCGTCCCGGGCTTCGGGAACGGCGGCAGCGAGGCCGTGACCATGACGGCCGCGGTGGTCTTGGACTTGTAGTCGCTCTCGTCGATGGTGACGCCCATCCGCTGCAGCATGTTGATCGTGCTCTGGACGGCGGGGCCCTTGTTGTCGCCCGCGCCGTCGAGGCCGACGACGAGCCCGTAGCCGATCAGCGGGTTTTCCCGCACCCCCTCGAACGACGCGAGGTCCTTGATCCGCTCCGCGCGGCAGGGGGGCGCCGCGAGAGCGGCCAGCAGCAGGACGAGGGCGGCGACCGCCCGTTTCACCGGTATGTTCCCCATGGCGATGTCAGCGCTCCTTCAGAACGGCCAGACGTTGTCGATGATCCGGACGAGCCACCCGGGCTTCTGCTTGTCCTGCAGGACGCCGTTCCCGACGAGGAAGATCTCGGCGTCGGCGACCTTGGTGCTCAGGATCGTGTTCGTCACGGAGATGTCCTCGGGCCGGACCGAGCCCTTGAGGACCAGCGTCTGCTTCTCGTTGTTGATCGTGATGTCCTTGCGCGACTCGACGGAAAGCGTGCCGTTCGGCATCACTTCCACGACGCGGGCCGTGATCGTGCCGACGATGGTCCCGTTGCGGTTCGTCGTCCCGTTGCCCGAGAAGTCGTCCGTCATCGATCCGCTCACGGTGGGCGAGAACGTGTTCCCCTTGCCGAACATGTTCTCCTTGTTCAGGTTCAGCGGCATCCCGAAGAACGCCGTCACGCTCGCGTCGAGCGAGGACGAGCGCGCCGTGGCCGTGTCGGCGGCCCCCGACCCGGAGATGCTCTCCAGCACGTTGATGGTCAGCAGGTCGTTGACCCGCCGCGCCCGGAAGTCCTCGAGCAGGCCGCTGGAATCGCGCCAGAGCGAGTTGGACGTCCGCCCTTCCGCCGACGTGTCCTTCTGCGGGACGTATTTCGGCGGGGGAGGAGGGAGGGACGGCGTCGTCGCGCAGCCGGCGAGAAGGACCCCCGCGGCGAGCAGCGCGGCGAGCGCGCTCCTAGAAATCGACACGTACCGTGGTTTCATCTATCAGTATCCCCGTGACCGTCTTTTTCGATGCGAGGTTGACTACCTTCACGGCGTCGTCCACGTAGGCGTTCTCGCGCGTCTCCCCCCCGGTGGAGATCCGCACCCCTCCGCGCTCGGCGACCAGGGTGACCTTTCGCCCGCGCTTGACGAGCTTCGAGCCGGCGAGGTGTTTCGAAAGCACCGGCAGCCCCGGGCCGATCGACCGGTTCATGACCTTCCCGACGACCTCCAGCGGGTCGTGGAACGCGCCCGCGGGGACCTTCCCGATCTCCGCGCGGGCGAGCGACACGTCCTCTTCCGCGACCGGCCGGTCCCTCCAGAGCCGCCGCGTCGAGACGACGATCTCGTCGAAGGCGACGACGTCGGCCTTCGCGGCGACGACGGATCCGTCCGCGTACTCCATGGAGAAGACGGTCGGCCCGGGCAGCCCCTTCCGGACGACGATGCGCCGCGGGGGCCCCGCGGGCGGCCGCGCGTCCAGGGAGAGGTTCCGCAGCTCGACGTCGGACCACGGCCGGACCGAAAGCACGTGACTTTTCAGGGCCGCCTCGGCCGCGGACCCGGACGCCCGGGCCGCGCCGGCGGAAGCGGCCGCCAGGACCGAAAGGAGGAGCAGCGCGCCGGCGATCGCCTTCTTCATCGGATCAGGTTGCTGATGGTCTGGAGCATCTCGTCGGAGGCGGTGACCGCCTTCGAGTTGATCTCGTAGGCCCGCTGGCTGACGATCATGTTGACCATCTCCTCGACGATGTTCACGTTGCTCATCTCGAGGAACCCCTGGTTGATCGTGCCCATCCCCTCGGACCCGGGCGTCCCCGTGATCGCCTCGCCCGAGGAGTCGGTCTCGACGAACATGGTCTTGCCGATGGCCTTCAGCCCCGCGGGGTTCGAGAAGCGCGCCAGCGTGAGCTGGCCGACCTCGGTCGGGGTGCTGCTCCCCGCCTGCATGATGGACACCCTGCCGTCGGTCCCGATCGTGATGCTCGTCGCGTTGGTCGGGATCGTGATGGACGGCTCGAGCGGATAGCCGTCGGACGTCACGATGCGCCCCTCGTTGTCGAGCTTGAAGGCGCCGCCCCGGGTGTACCCGATCTCGGTGTCCGGCTTCGTGATCTGGAAGAAGCCGTCGCCCTCGATCACCAGGTCGAGCGGGTTCCCCGTGCTGGAGAAGTCGCCCTGGTCGAAGATCTTCTGGACGGCGATGGTCTTCACGCCGAGGCCGACCTGGATCCCCGTGGGGAGCACCGACCCCTCGGCGGAGGTGGTGCCCGCCTCCGAGATGGTCTGGTAGATGAGGTCCTGGAAATCGGCCCTCGAGCGCTTGTAGCCGGTGGTGTTGACGTTGGCGAGGTTGTTGGAGATGACGTCGATGTTCAGCTTCTGCGCCTCCATCCCCGTCGCCGCCGTGTAAAGTGACCGGATCATCCTGATTCCTCCCTGGCCCGGGCGCCGCGCGCCGCCTTAGACCCTGGCCATCTCGTTGGTGACGCGGGACGCCGCGTCGTCGAACGCCTTGATCGCCTTCTGGTAGATCTCGAACTCCCTCAAGGTGCTGATCATCTGGACCATTTCCTTCACCGCGTCGACGTTGGAAGACTCGAGGTGCCCCGAGGCCACCGAGGCGGTCGACCCGACCGGCGCCTCCGAGGAGACGTACTGGCCGTTTTCGAGCTCCTTGAGCGAGGAGGTGTCCCTGAAATCCACGATCTTGAGCGTGTCGATCGCGGTATCGTTGACGCGGACCTCGCCGCTGGGGGCGATGTCGACCTTTCCGGGCGGGAGCTGGATCGGGCCGCCGGCGCCGAGCACCTTCCTGCCGTCCTGCGTGACGAGGTAGCCGTCCCGGCCGATCTGCAGGTCGCCCTTCCGCGTGTAGCGGTCGCCCTCGAGGCACAGGAACCCCTTGCCGCTGATGGCGACGTCGAGCGGGTTGCCGGTGGTGAAATGCGTGCCGGGAGAGAAGTCGGTCTTGACCTCCGACAGGTCGGTCATCGACTTGCCGTCGTCGCTGTCGGCCGTCCCGCTGATCCCCGAGACGAGGTACTCCTGGAAGGAGGTGCGGTCCTTCTTGAAGCCGACGGTGCTCGCGTTGGCGACGTTGTGGGTTAACGTGTCGAGCTGGCCCTGTTTCTGGACCGAACCGGAGAGCGCGATGTAGATGCCTTTATACATGGCCGAAAGGGGATGCAATCTTGATGCCATCCCACCCGTTCGTCCGGAGGGGGAGCTTTCGTGCCGTTCTCGCGGGAAATGAAGGGAAATCGGGACCGCCGGGGGAAAAAATTTCCCCGGGAGGCAATTTTTACCGTTCCGGAAGGGGGGTTACGGGCGGCGAAGGTTCAGGACGAGCTCGACCTCTCCCTTGGTCATGTCAAAAATCTCGGCGATCTCGTCGGCTTTCAGACCCTTCTGCGCCAGAGCGATGACTCCCCGTCGGCGAACCTCGACCGCCTCTCCCTGGGCCGCGCCGATGCTCGAAGCCTTCTCCACGAGCGCCTCCACCGCCCCGGCCTTCTCGTCGAGGCGCGCCTCGAGGGCCGCCAGGGCCTGGATCCGCTCGTCGATCTTCCGGAAGAGCTTCTGGGATATCTCTTCGATTTCGGCCAGCTCGAGCGTCAGACGCTGGCGGGCCGGGTCGGTACCCGTTGGGTTTTTCCTGCCGAACAGTCCTTTCATCTATACACCTATACCTTTATGTCGACTCTTCCCTTTTCGGGCTCGGCCGCTTCTTCCTGCTTTTCCGGGGAGGGCTTCTCCTTGCGGCCGCGGCGGTTCTCCTCGGCGTCTTTTTCCCTTCGCGTGACGACCGGCCGGTAGATGCCCTGGAGCCCCTCGATCGCCATCTCGAGCGCCCTCTATTGGAAGAAGCCTTTTATATCATATTCGAGGCCCTGGAGCTTGTGCCGTATCGTGTGCTTGGTGTCCTCCCCGATGGAGAGCTCGAGCAGGATGGCGTCGTGCTCCGGGGCCCAGATGCCGTCGTCGATGGCCCGGGGCCGCAAGGTCCGGGAAAACACCTCCCCGATGGAGACGATGGAGACGAGGAGCCGGTTCGCCTTCGACGAGGAAGGGTCGTGGTGGTGCCGGATGGCGTGGACCAGCTCCTCGGGGATGCCGACGCTCTCGGCGTACCAGCCCCCCGCTTCCGCGTGGGTGCAGCCGAACAGCTCGACCTCCTTCGCGAGCATGTCGTCCTCGGTCCCGATCCGGTAGTACCGCTCCCGGTCCTTCTCGAAGAAGATGACCCGGCCGATGTCGTGGAGGAGGCCGGCGAGGAACGCCTCGTCGGGCGTGGCCATGCAGATCGTGTCGGACACGGCCGCGGAGATGTAGGCCACCTCGTAGCCGTGGATCCAGAGGTTCTGGACGTCGAAGGAATTCCTCCCGGGGAAGACCTCCATCACCCCCATCGCCAGCGCGATGGCCCGGATCCGCTCGTAGCCGAGGAACATCACGGCGTGCTGGAGCCCCTTCACCTTGCCCGAATGCCCGAAGATCGCCGAGTTCGCCACGCGGATCACCCGCTCCGCGAGCACCTGGTCGTGGGAGATGAGCTGGAACAGCTCCTGGGGGGAGGAATCGTCGTCGCGGACGACCTCGAGGATCTTGCCGAGAAGTGCCGGGATCGTCCTGGACCGGTAGATCCCCTTCACGTAGTCCCGGATCTCTCGGCCGTCCGCTTCCATTCGGGTCTCCGGGCGGGGCCCCCTCGCGAGGGGGGGCCCCGCCGCGACTCCTGTCAGATCCGGAACCAGCTCGCCGAGTCGTTGAGCTGGCCGGCCATGCGGGAAAGGTCGGCGACCGTCACGCGGATCTGCTCGATCGAGCCCTCGGTCTGCCGCGTGATGTTGGCGATCCCTTCCATGTTGGAGGACATCTGCTCGGTGGCGGCGGACTGCTGCTCGGCCGCCGTCGCGATCCGCTGGATCATGTCGGTGGATACCGTCGAGGCCGCGACGATCCGCTCGAGGGCCGACCGCGCCTCCTCCGCCAGGGCGACGCCCTTCTCGACCTCCACGATCCCCGTCTGCATCCCGTTCACGGAGCGCGCCGTCTCCTCCTGGATCTTCTCGATCATCGCCGCGATCTCCTTGGTCGCCTTCCCCGTGCGCTCCGCCAGCTTGCGCACCTCGTCGGCCACCACCGCGAAGCCCCGGCCGGACTCGCCCGCGCGCGCCGCCTCGATCGCCGCGTTCAGCGCCAGCAGGTTCGTCTGGTCCGCGATGTCGTTGATCGTGTTGATGATCGCCCCGATCTCCTTGCTCGCCTTGCCCAGCTCGCCCACCGTGTTCGCCGACTCCTTGACCGTCTCGGCGATGCCGTGCATGCCCGTGACGGTGTCCTCGACCTTCTTGCGACCCTCGCCCGCGATCCGGCTCATCTCCTTCGAGGAGTTGGAGGCCTCGGCCGCGTTCTTGGCGACGTCCATGACCGTCTGGGAGACCTCGGTGATCGCCGCGGCGGCCTGCTCGGTCTGGTGGCTCTGGTCCTTGGCGCCCTTCGTGAGCGTCTCGGTCGTCGCGGAGACCTCCTCGGAGCTGGAAGCCAGCGTGTTGGTCATCCCCTTGATCTGGCCGGCGATCCTGCGGAGGTCCTCCATCATCTTGTTGAACCCCTGGGCCATGACGCCGACCTCGTCGTCCGTGAGGACCGGGACGTCCTGCGTCAGGTCCCCGCCAGCCGCCTTCTCCGTCACCTCGCTGACGGCGGCCACCGACTTGGTGATCTTGCGGATCGTGATGACCGCGAACGCCCAGCCGGCGGCGATGCCGGCGAGCGCCACCACGAGGAACATCACCTGCATGGACCGCGCGCTGGATGCGTCGCGCTCGAAGTTCTTCTTCTGCGCCTTGATGGTGGCGTCGCCCATCTCGCGCAGCACCGTCGCCAGGGGCACCTCGATGCCCTTGAACTCGGAGTCGACCGTCACGGCGTCCTTGCCCGTGAGGATCATCGCGATCAGCTCCTTCCCCTTCTTCTCGTACTCCGCGATCTCGGTCTCCGCCTTCGCGATCCGCTCCTTCTCCGGGCCGGTGGCGTGCTTCGCGATCGCCTTCATGTGCGCCTTCATCTCCGCGATCATCTTGTCGAATTCGTCCGCGTAGTCCTGGTCCATGCGGGTCATGTAGTTCTTCGTGGCCAGCACGGCCTGGCCCAGTGCGACCTCGGCCTCGACGGCGTTCGAGTACTTCTCGACGTCGACGCGGACCAGGGTGTCGTACGCACCCAGGGTGGACCGGATCGCGTACACCGCGATGCCGGAGATCAGCACGGTGACCACCGACATGATCCCGATCATGCCGTACATCTTCTTCGACAGCGTCATCTTCATGGCGTCTCTTCTCCCCGTCTGATTATGTGAGCCCTAGATCGCAGCTACCGCTTTCGCCGTGTTCGCCTTCTCGTCGGCCCCCAGGAGCTTCTCGATGTCCAGGAGGATGAGGAGCCGGTCCTTCAGCTTGCCGACGCCCCGGATGTACTCGGAGCTCACCCCCGTCGTCATGGCGGGGGGCGGCTCGACGATGTCCGAGGAGATCCGGAGGACCTCCGAGACCGAGTCGACGATCATCCCGGCCGACGTGCCGATGTCCACGACGACGATCTTCGTGCGGCTGTCCGCTTCCCGCTCCGGGAGGTTGAACTTCCTGCGGAGGTTGATGACCGGGATGACCTTGCCGCGGAGGTTGATGACACCCTCGATGGAAGGGGGCGCGTTCGGGACCTCCGTGATGTCCATCATCCGGTCGATTTCGTGGACCTTCAGGATGTCCACCCCGTATTCCTCGTCCCCCAGCCGGAAAGTGACGAGCTGCTGGATCTGGCTTTCCGCGTTCGTGCCCATCGCGTACCTCCGTGACGGTCCCTTTTTCCCTCTGTTACTGCTTATCGGTAACCCCGTGAAACTCTTTAATGCAATTTTCGTGCAAAATCCCGTTTCCCCCGGGTTTCACACGGCGTTGATAATCTCTCCCACCACCTCGGCGAGGGGGACCTCCCGGTCCACGACGCCGGCCTCGACGGCCGCCTTCGGCATCCCGTAGACGACGCACGTCTCCTCGCTCTGCGCCAGGGTCCGCCCGCCGCTCGCCTTGATCGCGCGCATCCCCTTCTCGCCGTCGTTCCCCATGCCGGTGAGGATCACGCCGAGGGCCCGCCCCGGGAATATGTCGGCCACCGACAGCATCATGACGTCTGCGGACGGGCGGTAGATGAGCTCCGGCCGGTTCTCGTCGATGGTCACGTAGCATTCCCCCACGCGGCCCCTCCGGACGCTCAGGTGGCCCCTGCCCGGGGCGACGAGGACGACGCCCGGCTTCAGCACCTCGCCTTCCTCCGCCTCCTTCACCCTCACCTTGCTCAGGTCGTTCAGCCGGTCCGCGAACGCGGCGGTGAACGCCGGCGGCATGTGCTGGACGATGACCGTCGGGACGGGGAAGTCCTTGGGCAGCCTGGGGATGACGTCCTGGAGCGCCTTCGGGCCCCCCGTGGAGGTCCCGATCGCCACGATGGCGATGCGCCGCTCCTTCCGGTACTCCGTCTTCGGCCCCCCGGCCGGGGGCGCGGCCGCCGCCGTCGGCTGCGGGCCGCGGGCGGGCAGGCGGCCCGCCTGCCGCATGCGCCTGCGCCCGATCTGCTTGACCTTCTCCAGCAGCGCCTCCCGGACCTGGAGGATGTTCAGCGACAGGTCGGCCAGGTTCTTCGAGAGGAAGTCGACGGCACCGATCTCGAGCGCCTCGAGGGTGGCCCTGGCGCCCTCCGTGGTGAGCGAGCTGACCATGATGACGGGCAGCGGCGACGTCGCCATGATCCGGCGCAGCGCCTCGATCCCGTCCATCCTCGGCATCTCGATGTCCATCGTGACGAGGTCGGGCTTGAGCAGCGCGACCTTCTCCAGCGCCTCCACGCCGTCCCGGGCGATCCCCGCGACCTCGATGTCGGGGTCCGAGGCGAGCATCTTCCCCAGGGCGTTCCGCATGAACGCGGAATCGTCGACGATGAGGACGCGGATCGGCATGCCTAGAACCCGAACTCCTTCAGCAGGTCGTCCACGCCGGCCTGGTTGACCTTCTCCCGGATCTCCTCGCTCTCCTTGCCCCCCATTTCCATCTTGAGGCCGAAGGCGGTGACCATCCCGACGAGCTCCTTCTCGATGTCCCCTACGAGCTGGATGACCTTCTGGAGCGTCTGCCCGGTGAGGTCCTGGAACGACTGGGTCGTGATGATCTCGGTCAGGTCGTCCTCGTACCGGTTCTTGAAGTCCTTCAGATACTTCACGGCGTCCTCCGGCCCCGAAAGCTTCCGGATGCTCGCCGCCAGGTCGTCCATCGAGAGGAGGTGCTTCTCGACGATCCCCATCGTCTTGTTGGCCGCCTCCTCGGTCTTCCGGACGCAGTACTGGAGCTGGTCGACGGCGCTGGGGACCTCGTTCTGGACGATCATGGTGATCTTCGGGTCGATGGCGTCCTTGAAGCTCTTCAGCGAGTCGTGCAGCCGCCGCGTCACCTTGCCGACCTCCTGGAAGAGGTCGCCCTCGGGCGACTTGATGATCTGCTCCACCGCGGCGTCGGCGGCCGCGTAGTCCTTCGCCGCCACCGCCTCCATGAACTCCATGAGCTTCTCGATGGCCTTGTTGTTGGGGTCCCTGGAGTCGATCTTCTTCGACAGGAACTCCTTGGCGTCCCGCAGCTCGTGCACCTCGACGCTGCCGCCGATGGTCTGCACCTTCCGGACCACCTCGACCTTGCCGTCGGTCCGGGCCTCCCCGACCGCGACCTCCTCCTCTTCCTGAAGGGTCGCCAGGTCCCCCCCCGGGAGCAGCTTCTTCGGGTCGAGGACGACGATGAGCCGCCCGTTGCACTTCGCCACGCCGACGAACTGGTCGCCGGCGCCGTTCATGATCTTCTCCGGCGGGTCGATCGTGCCCTCGTCGATGCCGATCACCCCCGTGATCCCGTCCACCAGGATCCCGTAGGCGGCCTTCCCGTTGATGAGGACGATGACCCGGTCCCCCTCGGCGGGGGCGGACGCCTCGCCGCCGGTCTTGACGACCTTCCGGGTGCTGACGATCGGGACCACGCTGCCCCGCAGGTTGGCGACGCCCTCGATGTAGTCCGGCGTGCTGGGCATGCGCGTCATTTCCGGGACGTTGATGATCTCGCGGACGCTGAGTATGGGGACGGAGTATTCCTCCACTCCGAGCTTGAACCCGATGTGCTGTGCCATGCCGTATCCTCCCCGGTTCCCTTTGGTTTTCTTCTTTTTCCTACGACCGGCTCGACCCGGTCAGGCTTCTGGAGATGCTCGCGAGGTCCATGATCAGGACCACCTTCCCGTCGCCGGTGATCGTCGACCCGAGCGTGTGCGAGGATTCCGTCACGATCCCCTCGAGCGGCTTGATGACCACTTCCTCCTCGCCGAGCAGCTTGTCGACGGCGAGGCAGAAGCGGCTGTCGCCGACGGCGACGACGACGGAGTACCGCACCGCGCCCTCGGGCGGGCTTCCCTTTCCGAGCAGCTCCGAAAGCTCGAAGAAGGGGAGGACCTTTTCCCGGAGCACGAAAACGCGGCGGCCGCCGGCCAGCGCGATCTCGTCCGGCGAGACCCGCACGATCTCCTCGATGAGGGAGAGCGGGACCGCGTACTGCACGCCGGCGGTACGCACCATGAGCGCCTGGATGATCGCGAGCGTCAGGGGGATGTTGATCCGGAACGTCGTCCCCTCGTCCTTGCGCGTCTTGCACTCCACGAACCCGGAGAGCTTCGAGATGCTCGTCTTGACGACGTCCATCCCCACGCCCCGGCCCGAGAGCTCGGTGGCCACGTCCATCGTGGAGAACCCGGCCTGGAAGATCAGCGCGACGGCCGCGTCCTCCGTCATCCGCTCCGCCTCGTCGGCGGACACGATCCCGCGGTCGACCGCCTTGCGCTTGACCTTGTCGATGTCGATCCCCTTCCCGTCGTCGATGATCTCGATGACGATCTGGTTCCCCTTCTGGGACGCGGAGATCGTAAGGGTGCCCCGCTCCGGCTTCCCCTTGGCCCTCCGGGCCTCGGGCGACTCGATTCCGTGGTCGATGGAGTTCCGGATGAGGTGCACCATCGGGTCCCCGATGTGCTCGATGACCGAGCGGTCCACCTCCGTCTCCTCGCCTACGATCTTCAGGTCCACTTCCTTCCCGATGGAGGCCGCCAGGTCCCGCACGATCCGCGGGAACTTCCCGAAGACCTTCTGGAGCGCCTGCATGCGCATCTTCATGACCGAGAGCTGCAGGTCGGAGGTGACGAGATCGAGGAACGACACGGTCTCCATGACGTTCGCGACGGCGGGGTCGTCCGCGTACTGCGTGCTGATGGCCGCGATGAGGTTCAGCAGGCGGTTCCTCGCGAGCACGACCTCGCCCGTGAGGTCCATCACCTTGTCGATCCGGCCGATGTCCACCCGCAGGTTCGAGACCTCGTCCTTCTTCTGCGGTTCCTTCTTCTCCCCGTCCTTCTTCTCGGGGGCGGCCACCGAAGCGCCGGGGGGGACGGGCGCGCTCTTGGCCTCCGCGGGGGGCGGGGCGGGAGCCGCGGCGGCGGACGCGGGAGCCGGGGCGGCGGACGCGGGAACCGGGGCGGCGGACGCCGGCGCCGGAACCGCGGGAGCCGGGGCGGGCGCCGCGGCAGCGGGGGCGGGAGCCGGGGCGGGCGCCCCGCTCGCCTCCGCGAGCGCCGCGTCGAGCTCCGCCAGGACCGGCCCGATGTTGTCGTCCAGGCTCTCGCCGTGCTTCACGTGGCCGATGAGGGCGCGCAGCGTGTCGACGCTCGCGAGGACCGCGTCGACGATCCGCTTCGTCAGCGCGATCTCTCCCTCCCGGAGCCGCTTCAGGATGTTCTCCGAGGTGTGCGCCACGTCGACCACGGGCTGGAAGCCCAGGAACCCTGCCGCTCCCTTCAGCGTGTGCATGCAGCGGAAGATGTCGTTCAGGATCTCCTTGTCCTCGCCGTTCGTCTCGAGCTCGACGAACAGGGGGTCGATCCGGTCGAGCGACTCCTCCGCCTCGGTCACGAAATCGGTGATGATCTCCTGCATGTCGTCGGTCATGGCGCCCCTCGCTATTTCTGGATCTTCTCGAAGATCTTCTCGATCTTTTCCTTGAGGATCTCCGCCGTGAACGGCTTCACGACGTAATTGCTCACGCCGGCCTTGATGGCCTCGATCACCTTCTCCTTCTCCGCCTCGGCGGTGACCATCAGGAACGGCAGGCTTTTCAGCTCCGGATCGCTGCGGACCTTCTGGACCAGGCCCAGGCCGTCGAGGTTCGGCATGTTCCAGTCGGAGACCACGAACCCGAACCCGCCGCCTTTCAGCTTCGCGTACGCCTGCTCGCCGTCCTCGGCCTCGGTGATGTTCTCGTAGCCGAGCTGCTTGAGAAGGTTCTTCACGATCCGTCGCATCGTCACGAAGTCGTCGACGATGAGGATCTTTTCCTTGTAATCAAGAGTTGCCATGCTGTTTTCCCCCCTTCAGGAAAATCTCTCCGACCATCTGCCGTATCTTCGCCGCCACCACCTCGGCGGTCACCGGCTTGGACAGGTACCCGTCCGCGCCGGCGTCGATCGCGCGCTGCCTCTCCTCCTCGTCCGTCTCCGTGGTCAGCATCAACGCCGGTATGTGGGACGTGCCGGGATTCGACTTCATCGCCTTGAGGAACTCGATCCCGTCCATGAACGGCATGTTCAGGTCCGTCAGGACCAGCTGGAACGTGTCGGAACCGAGCTTCTCGAGGGCGTTCAGGCCGTTCTCGGCGGTCACGACCTCGAAACCGCTCCCTTTCAGGTAGAGGCTCAGGAGCTTCCGGGTCGTCTTGTCGTCGTCAACGATTAGAATTTTCATGATCCCGCCTTCTGGTAGAGAACTACCCTGTCGATGACGGTCGGCTGGAGCGCGCGCGTGACGTTGTGGAGGCTCTCCGAGGTACCGACCAGAAGGAAGCCGTTCGGCGCGAGAGCGTCATACAGCAGCGACACCGCCTTCCGTTTCGACTTGTCGTCGAAGTAGATCAGGACGTTCCGGCAGAAGATCACGTCCACGTCGCGGATCGCCCTGACCGACTTCTCGTCGATGAGATTGATGTTCATGAACCGGACCGCCTTCCGGAGCGACTCGTCGAACTCGTACGTCTCCCCGTTGCAGCGGAAGTATTTCTGCTGGTAGTACGGGGGCACGATGCGGACGGCGTACGAGGAATAGACCCCGCGCCGGGCCGACTCCAGCACCCCGTCGCTGATGTCCGACCCGACGATGTCCGCCCGCACGGCGGGGGCGGTCTCCTTCAGGATGGCGGCCACGGTGTACGGCTCCTCGCCCGAGGAGCAGGCCGCGGACCATACCCGGATCTCCTTGTTCCTCTTCCGGTCGAGGACCCGCGGGAGGATATGCTTGGTGAAGACGTCGAACTGCTGGGGCTCGCGAAAGAAGTAGGTCTCGTTCGTCGTGATGACCCCGTACAGGATCTTGAGCTCCGACTCCCCCTTCGAGCGCAGGAACGGCAGGTACTCTTCGTATCCCGAGAGCTTGTTGTCGGTGATCCTCCGCGCGAGCCGGTTCTCGAGGAAGTACTTCTTCGTGTCCGGGACGTAGATCCCGGTGTGCTCGTAGATGTAGTCCCGCAGGGACTTGAACGTCGCGTCCTGCAGCGAGGATCCGGTCGCCTGGGTCATTTCCACAACTCATCCGCGGGTTCATCCGTCATCCCGCCGGGGTTGAGCTCTCCGCGCTCGAACGCCTCGTAGATGCCTCTGGCGCGTCCCTCGAGGGAGCCGCTCACCTCGGCCAGTTTCTCCCGGTCCATGGCGGCCAGCGCACGGACCGCCTCCTCGGCGACGTCGGTGTACTTCTCCTCCCGGAGGAGCGCCAGCAGGGGGTCGAACGCCTCCCGCCTGCCCAGCGTGCCGAGGGCGGTGACGACCGCCTTGCGGACGTGGCCGTCGTTGTCGCCGATCGATTCGAGAAGCCCTTCCAGCGCCTCGTCGTCGTTGATCCTCCCCAAAGCCGCGGCCGCCGCGCGGCGCACGTCCCGCACGTCGTCCCGGAGCCGGGCCACGAGCCCGTGGACGGCCTCGGGGATCCGCAGCTCGCCGATGACTTCCGCGAGGACCGTCTTTCCGCGAAACCGCAGGGTGGGGTCGTCCAGCAGGGCAGGCAGGATCTCCGGGCGGCCGCAGAGCGGAAGCAGCTCCTTGATGGAGCGCAGGACGTCCTCGTCGTCCGGATTCGTCGCGTCGAGCGACCCGGTCTTGTCGTAGATCGTGCGCAGGGCGTCCAGGTCGGCGATGCCGATGAGCCCCCGCAGGGCGGTGACCCGGTCCTCCCACTCCTCGTCGTCGTCCAGGAAGACCCCCAGAAGGTCCCCGGGGTACCCGTCGCCGGGAAGCGTGACCCCGATCCGGAGAAGGCTGACGAGCACGATGGCCCGGTCGTCCCGGTCGGCCTTGCCGAGGTGGGCGAGCAGGGCGTCGCTGGCGCGGGGGGAGCCGATCGCCCCCAGCGTCTCGATCGCCGCGCGACGGGTGGCCGGCGACGGGTCGGACAGCAGCGCCAGGATCGGTTCCACGACCTCCTCGTCCCCCAGCCGGCGCAGCGACTCGAGTACGGTAAAGCGCACCCATTCCATGTCTTTCAGTGCGGAGACCAGCTGCGGCAGCGCCTCCCGGCACCCGAGGTCGCCCAGCGCCTTGGCGGCGGCGCCCCGAACGTTGGGGTTGGGGTCGTCGGTCAGCCGCTCCACCAGCTTGTCGGCATATTCGCGGCCGCCGGCGTCGGCGATCAGCTCGATCGCGAACTTCCGGACGTCGTCGTCCTTGTCCCGGAGCAGGGGGGGCAGGTGGTGTATGGCGGCCGCCCCGATCTCCTTGAGGATGACCATCGCGGTGTTCCGGAAGAAGGCCTCCTCGCGCAGCAGCGGGAGCACCATCCAGGCCGTGACCTCGCCCCCGATGGAGATGAGCGACCGCGTCGCCGCGTCCTGGACGCCGGGATGCGTGTCCCGCAGCGCCTGGATCAGGGGATAGATCGCCCGCTCGTCGCCGTCGGCCAGCGCCTCGGCCGCGGACCGCCTCTTCGAGACGTCCGGGCTCGACAGGTTCTTCAGCACTCTGGAGGACACCTTTGGTCTATTCATGGTTATCCTTATCGGTGGAAAACGGGAATTCTTTAAAGGAATTCAGCATTCATGCCCCCGCGTGCCGGATCCCGAAACGGGACTTGCACCGCAGGAGCGCCTGCCCGTGGAGCTGGGACACCCTGCCCTCGGTCAGTCCGAGGACCTTCCCGATCTCCTTCATCGTCAGCTCGTCCCAGTAATAGAGCGAAAGGACCAGCCGTTCCTTCTCCGGGATCTCCCGGATCACGCTCGCCAGCATCTCCTGCATGCTCGACTTCTCGAGCTGCGACAGGGGGTCCTTCCCGTCCGCGTCCGGGACGTTCTCCAGGAAGCCGTCCGGCCCGTCGTCGCCCCCGCGCCCGGCGAGGTCCTCGAACCGCAGGTGGAGCCCCGCGCCGCTGTCCCGCAGGATCTTGTGGTACTCCTCGAGGCTCACGCCGATGGCCTCCGCCACCTCGTGGTCCTCCGGAAGGCGCCCGAGCGCGTGCTCCAGCCTCGTATGGGCGCTCTTCATGGCGTTGACCCGGTCCCGGACGTTCCTCGGCAGGGTGTCCGCCGCGCGGAGCTCGTCGAGCATCGCGCCCCGGATGCGGTGCTCGGCGTACGTCTTGAGCTTCACCGTGCCCGGCTGGAATCTCTGGAGGGCGTCGAGCAGCCCGACCACGCCCGCGCTGATGAGGTCGTCCTCCGAAATGCCGGGGGGCAGGCGCCAGGCGAGCCGGCGGGCGGTGAAGCGGATGAACGGATGGAATTCCCGGATGACCTGCTCCTTCCGGTCGCCTTCCGCGGCGTCCGCGTAGGCCGCCGTCTTCATCTGGCCTCTCCCGTCATCGCGAACAGGTTCCCGATGAAGAACTGAAGCCCTCCCTTCGCGTCCTCCCTCGCGGGCTCGGCGAACCGGGAGGCGAGCTCCTCGAGCGCCCTGGAGGCCGCCCCGTTCGGGAACATGTCGAGGAACGGCTTCTGCGCCCGGACCGCCTCGTGGACGGACTTGTCGTACGGCAGGTACCCGAGGTAGTCGAGGGAAACGCTTAAGAATCTGTCGGCCGCCGTCGCCAGCTTCCGGTACACGTCCTTGGCGTCCTCCGGGTTGCGGGCGGAGTTGACGAGGACGTGGAACTCCTTCTCCTGGTACCGGGTGAAGAGGACCTTGATCAGCGCGTACGCGTCCGTGAGCGCCGTGGGCTCCGGCGAGGTCACGATGACGATCTCGCGCGACGCGACGCAGAAGAACGCGACGTTCTCGGAGATGCCGGCGGAGGTGTCGATGAGGAGGACGTCGATGTCCTCTTCGTACGCCTCGAACTCCTCGAGGAGCCGCATCCTCTGGAACGCGTCCAGGTGCGTCAGTTCCTGCACGCCGGACGAGGCCGGGAGCACCTTGACGCCGTGCGGACCCTCCACGATGACGTCTTTCAGCCGCTTCTCCCCGCGGATGACATGCTGGATGTTGTAACGGGGCGCGAGGTGGAGAAGGATGTCCACGTTGCTCAGGCCCAGGTCGGCGTCGAGGATCAGGACCTCCTTCCCCATCTTCCGCAGCGCGATCGCCAGGTTCGCCACGACGTTGGTCTTCCCGACGCCGCCCTTGCCGCTGGCGATGGTGATGGTCCTGACCGATTTCCTGTTCCGCATGTCGTCTCCCCGCTGTCCGTTTATGCGTTCGCGCAGGCGGCCAGGGCCCGATCCGCCGGGTTTTCCGTGAGGACCATCTGCAGAAGCCTCTTGCGGCTCGGGAACGTGATGTCGCCGGGCACGGTCTGGCCGGTCGTCAGGTAGGCGATCGGCTTCCCGCACAGCGCGGCCACGTTGTAGAGCGTCCCGTACCGTACGGCCTCGTCGACCTTGGTGATCCCGACGCAGTCGACCGGGAGCCGCGAGTACGCCCTCCACGCCCCCTCGAGGAACTCGTAGTCGCACGTCGCGCTGATGAGGAGGTGCGTCTCCACCGGCACGCCCGCCTCGTAGACGGGCGAAAGCTCGGACAGGAACTCCCCGCTCATGGGGTTGCGCCCCGTGGTGTCGATGAAGACGACGTCCTTGTCCGCGTGCCGGTCGACGCAGGCCTTGACCCGCCGCGCGTCCGGCGCGATCTCGAGCGGGATCCCCATGATCTTCGAGTAGATCCGGATCTGCTCGAGCGCGCCGATCCGGTAGCCGTCGAGGCTGACGACGGCAACGCGCGACCCGGCCTGGGTCGCGGCCGCCGCGAGCTTCGCGATCGTGGTGGTCTTCCCCACCCCGGTGGGGCCGATGAGCATCACGGCCTTGCCCGCGTCCCGGCCGCCCTCCCGGACGGTCACGCCGTCGAGCATCGCCCGGGGGACCTCCGTCAGGCCGGCCACGCGGCCGCACAGCCTGCGCGCGTGCTCCTCGCGGACGCCGCGCCCTTTCAGGAAGCGCAGGACGTCCCGCTTCGCCGGGGGAAGGGCCGCGTCCGCCGCGTCCGCCTGCACCGCCTCGAGACATTCGCGGATCGAGCCCATCTCGGCGCGCACCTCGGAAAGCGCGCGGCGCAGCTGGACCATCTCCCCGCTCTCCGGAAGCGGCTCCCCCGTCGCGGCGGGCCGCGAGGGGGGCTCCTCGCCCGTCCGGGCCGGGGCCGGCTCCGGGAGCCTCGGGCTCGCGGCCTCCCCGGCCTCGTAGTCGACGGCGGCTTCCACCCGCACGGCGGGCGGCAGCCCCTTCTGCTCCCGGGAGGAGAGGATCACGGCGTCCTCGCCCAATTCCTTCTTCACCTGGGCGAGGGCCTCGCGGAACGTCCTGGCGTGGAACGTCTTAATTTTCATACTTCACCATTCCCACAGTGGATATTCTCGCGGAGGGGGTGACCTCCGCGCTGGACAGCACCGGGATCGACGGCGCGAACTTCTCGAGGAGCCGCCGCAGGAAGCGCCGCACCTGCAGGGAGCAGAGGATCACGGGCTGCGACCCCTTGGCTTTCACTCCCTCCAGCGAGCTCTCGATGCCGCGCAGGAGGCGGCTGACGACGTCGGGGCTCATCGGCTCGCCGCCCATGGCCCGGGTGAGGGCGCTCTCGAAGCGGGGGTCGAGCGAGATGACCGAGATGACGCCGTCGGGCGCGGCGAACTGCTTCGTGATGTACCGGGAGAGCCCCTGCCGCACATGCTCCGTCATCAGGTCGATGTCCTTGGTGGTCGGGGCGATGTCGAGGAGCGTCTCGAGGATCGTGACGATGTCGTTCACCGGGACGCGCTCCCGGAGGAGGTTCTGGAGCACCCGCTGCACGCCGCCGAGGGTCATGTGGGTCGGGATGAGCTCGTCGACGATCCGCGGGTAGACCTTGGCGATGCTGTCGAGCAGGCTCTGGACCTCGGCCCGCGTCAGGATCTCCCAGCTGTGGCGCCGGATGATCTCCGTGAGGTGCGTCACGATGACGGTCGCCGGGTCGACGACCATCTGCCCCTCGACCTGGGCCCGCTCGACGTCCTTGTCCTCGATCCAGCAGGCGGGCAGCCCGAACGCCGGCTCCTTGGTCGGGATGCCGAAGGTCGGGGCCCTGCCGTCGGGGGCGACCGCGAGCCGGTACCCCATCATCACCTCGCCGCGGGCGACCTCGATCCCCCGGATGATGAAGCTGTACTCGTGCGGCCGCAGCGACAGGTTGTCCTTGATGTGGATGGACGGGACGACGAAGCCCATCTCCTTGGCGACCTGGCGCCGCATCGACCGCACCTTCGAGAGGAGCTCCCCGCCGGCCTCGTCGACGAGCGGGATGAGTCCGTACCCGATCTCGAGGGCGAGCGCGTTGACCTCGATGAACGACTCGATGCGCGGCTCCTCCTTCGCAGGCGCCGCGGGGGCGGCCGCCCCATCCGCGGTGTCCGCCGTCGCGTGGAGGACGTACGCCAGCCCGCCCAGCGTCGCCGCCATCAGGAGAAGTGGGATGTGCGGCAGCCCCGGGACGACTCCCAGGACGCCCAGGATCCCGCCCGACGTGGCCAGCGCCTTCGGGTTCAGGATGACCTGCTCGGCGATGTCCTTCCCCATGTCGTTCGAGGAGCCCGTACGGGTGACCACGATGCCGGCCGCGGTGGAGATGAGCAGGGCCGGGATCTGCGCTACCAGCCCCTCGCCGATCGTGAGGACCGTGTAAACCTTCGCCGCCTCGGCCGCGGGCATCCCCATCTGGAAGACGCCGATGATGAAGCCGCCGACGATGTTGATGCCCGTGATCGCGATGCCGGCGATGGCGTCGCCGCGGACGAACTTGCTCGCGCCGTCCATCGCGCCGTAGAAATCGGATTCGCGGCCGACGTCCGAGCGGCGGCGGCGAGCCTCGGCCTCGTTGATCATCCCGGCGTTGAGGTCCGCGTCGATCGCCATCTGCTTGCCGGGCATCGCGTCGAGGGCGAACCGGGCCGCGACCTCGGCGATGCGGCCGGCGCCTTTCGTGATGACGACGAAGTTGACGACGACGATGATGAGGAACACGACGAAGCCGACGACGTAGTTCCCCCCGACGACGAAGCTGCCGAACGCCTGGATCACGTGCCCCGCCGCGCCGGGCCCCTCCGCCCCTTTCAGGAGGATCAGCTTGGTCGACGCCACGTTCAGCGAGAGGCGGTAGAGGGTCGTCATCAGGAGGAGCGACGGGAATACCGAGAAATCGAGCGGCTTCTGCAGGTTCACCGCGATCACGAGGATCACGACGGCCAGCCCGATGGAGAGCGCCAGGAAGACGTCGAGGAGGAAGGTCGGCAGCGGGACGAGCATGACGCCCAGGAGGACGATCACACCCATGGCGACCATGGCTTCCGCGCGCTTCTGGAGGAACTCGAGCACGTTCATACGGCGCTCCTATGGCGGGAGAAGATCTGGGCGAGGATCCTCGCGACGGCGCGGTAGAGCTCCTGGGGCACGCAGGCGCCCAGGTCGAGCTTGTAGAGGCTGCGCGCCAGCGGCTTGTCCTCCACGATCGGGACGCCGCTTCTGCGGGCGACCTCGCGGATCTTCTCCGCGACGTAGTCGGCGCCCTTGGCGACGATCTGCGGGGCGTCCATGCTCTTCCCGTCGTACTTCAGCGCGACGGCCAGGTGGGTCGGGTTGGTGATGACGACGGTCGCCTTCGGGACCTCGCGCATCATCCGCTTCCGGGCCAGGTCCCTCATCAGGCTGCGCAGGCGCGCCTTGACCTGCGGGTTCCCCTCCATATCCTTGTACTCGTCCTTGACCTCGGTCTTGGTCATCATGAGGTTCTTCTCGTGCTGCCACCGCTGGATGAAGTAATCGAGGACCGAGATGACGAAGAAGAAGGCGAAGCCCGTCAGGATCGCCTTGAGGACCAGCCCCCCGGCGATGCGGACGGCCTCGCCGAACTCGAACTGGAGAAGCGAAGGGAGCATCGCGATCTCGTTCCGGATCGCGATGTAGGTGACGTACCCCCCCGCGCCGAGCTTTAGAAGGTTCTTCCCCAGGTCGGCCAGCCCCTTCGTGGAGAAGATCCGGCCGAGCCCCTCCAGGGGATTGAGCTGGGAGAATTTCAGCTCGAAGGGCTTCATGACGACGCCCCCCTGCGCCACGCTACCGACGATCGCGAGCGCCGCCGCGGACAGGAGGAACGGGAGCAGGACGAACAGCGTCTCGACTCCGGCCGCGCGCATCGCCCCCATCGGGTCCGTCCCGTACTGCAGGGTCAGGAGACGGCGCGTCATGTCCGACAGGCCCGTCACCGCGCCGCCGCCCCAGAACGCGATCATCAGGATGACCCCGCCGGTCGACGCCATGGAGACCAGCTCGCGGCTGCGGGCGACCTGCCCCTTCTCGGCGGCCTTCTGCCGCTGGCGCCCTGTCGCCTTCTCTGTGCGGTCGTGACGGTCCGCCATCCGTTATCTCCCCGCCAGCCCGATGACGCGGGTCATCTCCGAGCGGATCTCGCCGAACGAGCCCCCGATCGCGGCGAGGTACACCGGGAGGGCGATCAGCAGGATGAGGAACCCGATGCCGATGAAGAGGGGGAAGCTGATGAAGAAGATGTTGATCTGCGGGGTCGCCTTCACGAGGAACCCGAGCATCACGTTCAGCGTCACCATGCCGATGACGACGGGCGCCGCCATCTTGACGGCGATGATGAAGATCCGCGACACCAGCGATATCGCCTCCCGCACCAGGGCGCCGACGTCCGATGCCCCTGCGGGGAGCACGTCGTAGCTTCGCACGAAGATCGCGATGAGATCGTGGTGGGCGTCCGTCGACAGGAACAGCAGCGTGGTCATGATCGCGAGGAGCTGCGAGATCTCGGACGTCTGTCCGATCTCGGGGTTGAAGACGGTCGCGATGGACATCCCCATCGAGTCGCTCATCATCTGCCCGGCGATCTCGATCCCGTAGAATACGAACCGCACGGCCAGCCCGAGCGCCATCCCGAGCACGACCTCCCGGAGGACCAGGATCGCCACGTCGTTTTCGGCCGCGCGGAACTCCACTACGGGCGTAAGCAGGGCCGCGATCGCGATCGCGAGGCCGATCCGGAAGCGCCCCGGCAGGGAGGCGCTGCCCAGGATCGGCAGGAACGCGAAGAACACGCTCGACCGCAGCAGGACCAGGAGGAACCTGGGGAGGTAGACGGAAAGGACGTCGGCGCCGGCCATCGCCCTACCTCACGTACATCGGGAGGTTCCCGATGAGCCGTGTCGTGAACCCGATGAGGACGGACGCCATCCACGGGAGGAACAGGAGCAGGCAGGCGAAGACGGCCAGTATCTTCGGGACGAAGGTCAGGGTGAAGTCCTGGATCTGCGTCACCGCCTGGAGGAGGCTGATCAGGAAGCCCACCGTCAGGCTCACGAGGAGAACCGGGCCCGCCGCCATGAGGAACGTGCGGATCGCGTCCCCCGCGATCTCCCTTACGAAATCCGGCGTCATTGGAAGCTCCTCACGACCGACCCGACGACGAGGTTCCATCCGTCCACGAGGACGAACAGCAGGAGCTTGAACGGCATGGAGACCATCACCGGCGGCAGCATCATCATCCCCATCGAAAGGAGGACGCTGGCGACCACCATGTCGATGATCAGGAACGGCAGGAACAGGAGGAAGCCGATCTGGAAGGCGGTCTTGAGCTCGCTGATCGCGAAGGCCGGCACGACGACCCGCATCGACAGCTCCTTCGGGGTGGCCGGCGCCTTTTCCTTCCCGAGCGAAAGGAACAGCGCGATGTCCTTCTCGCGGGTCTGGCGGAGCATGAACTCCTTCACGGGCTCCTCCGCCCGCCGGGCCGCCTCGACCAGGGAGATCTGCTTCTGCATGTACGGCGCGATCGAGTCGCGGTTGACCACGGACACCGTCGGGTACATCACGAACAGGGTGAGGAAGAGCGAGAGGCCGATGATCACGGGGTTCGGGGGGATCTGCTGGCTCCCGATGGCCTGCCGCAGGAACGAGAGCACCACGACGATCCGCGTGAAGGACGTGAACATCACCAGGATCGCCGGCAGCAGCGACAGGAAGCTGATGACGAGGAACACCCCGAGGATGGGGTTGTCGAGGGTCAGCGCGCTATCCATCGATGCCGTCTTTCAGCTTCCGCAGCCGGGACACCCGGTCGACGGCCGCCGCCGCGGTCCCCTCCTCGATCCTGGAGGCGTCGAGCACGCGCAGAAGCTTCAGGTCCGCGTTCGTCACGCCGAGGATGAGGACCTCGGGGCCGACCCGCAGCGCCGCGACGCCGCGGCGCGGCCCGAACGGGTGGTACGCGAGGAGCTTGAAGAGCCCGGGGGCCCCGGGCTGCCTCTTCCGGTAGGCGAACGCCGCGGCCGCGATCAGCAGGAGGACGAACGCGAGGGCGGCGCCGGTCTGGACGATGAGATCGCTCATTTCAGGTGCTTGAGCCTTTCCGCCGGGCTGCTGATGTCGGTGAGCCGGACGCCGAACTTCTCGTTGACGACCACGACCTCGCCCCGCGCGATCAGCTTCTCGTTGACCAGCACCTCCATCGGCTCGCCCACGAGCTTCTCGAACTCGATGACGGAGCCCTGCCCGAGCTGCAGGAGGTCCTTGATGAGCATCCGCGTGCGGCCGATCTCGACGGAGACGATCAGCGGGATGTCGAGGAGGAAGTCGATCTCCCGCGGACCCGTCCCCTGCCCCGTCTCCTGCCCCGGCCCCCCGGACTGCGCCCGCTTCTCCTCCTCGAGCGCCTCCTGGAACGCCGCCATCTGCGCCGCCTCGTCCGCCGACAGCGCCTCCGCCGCCTGCGCCGCCTGGGCGGCCTCCACCGTTTCCTGTTCCATCGATCGCCTTCCTTTCCTTTAGATGATCTCGGAGATCTTGATGGCCTGGTTCCCTTTCCTGCAGCCCGCGTGGCCCCGGTACTTCGGGATCTCCTCGACCTTTATGGCCAGCGGCTCGTCC
Organism: uncultured bacterium; assembly: GCA_964612075.1. GTDB lineage: Bacteria > Desulfobacterota > Deferrimicrobia > Deferrimicrobiales > Deferrimicrobiaceae > UBA2219. The sequence goes on along the minus strand of CAZTFC010000022.1, from coordinate 3,531 downwards.
TTGTGGATCCCGAGGCTGATCACGCTCCCGACCTTCAGCGCCATGATGTCGCCGATCGAGAGCTCCACGCGGCCGACCTCGCCCTTCAGGTGGACCCGCGTCTCCATGAGCTTCTCCTTGAGGTCCGCCTGCCACCGCTCGTCGATCTCGAACCGCTCCGCCTGGAACCCGGAGCAGAGCTTCTCCTTCAGCGGCTCCACCACCGAGTACGGGATGCAGAAGTAGACCTTCCCCTTGAAGTTCTCCAGCTCGACCTCGAGCTGGATCTTTATGACGATCTCGGCCGGCTGGACGATCGTCACGAACTGGGGGGTGATCTCGTTGCCCGTGTACTCGGGCTCGAACTGGGTGATCCCGGCCCACGACGCCGCCATGTCCGCGAAGGCGCTCTCCATGATCTTCCGGATGACCTTCTGCTCGATCGCGGTGAAGTAGCGCCCCTCGGCCTTCACGTATTGCACCGTCTGGCCGCCGAAGAAGCACTCGACGAAGGCGAACACCATGGGGGCCTCGATGATGAAGAGGGAGAGCCCTTTCAGCGGCTTCATCCGGAACATGTTGATGTTCGAGGGCAGCGGGAGCGTCTTCATGAAGTCGCCGAACTTCATCATCGTGATGCCGTGGACGCTCACGTCGACGAAGCGCCGCAGGATCGTCGTCAGCGAGTTCCGGAAGGTGCGCGCGAACCGCTCGTTGGCGATCTCGAGGCCGGGCATCCGGCCGCGGATGATCCGCTCCTGGCTGCGGAAGTTGAATTCCTTGGTCCCGTCGGGAGCGGAGGTGTCGCCCTCGGTCCCGATGTCGCCGGTCTGGACTCCCTTTAAGAGGGAATCGATCTCGTCTTGGGAGAGGATTTCGTCTGCCATCACTGCATCACGAAATCGGTGAAGTAGAGGTTCCGGAAAACCTCTTTCCCGAAGAGCCGGTTCGTCCGGAGGAGGATCTCGTCCTTGAGCTGGACCTTCCCCTCGGTGCTCGCGGCGTATTCATAGGTCTGGTTGCCGATGAGGGTGATGATGACGTCCCGCAGGATGGGGACCTTCTCGGTGACGGACTTCTCCTCCACCTCTCCCGAGAGCTCGAACTGCATCGTCACCTTGAGGTACCGGCCGGGCTCGGAGAGGTTGACGACGAACGGGTCGACCGAGAACAGGACGACCTTTCCGTCCTTCTTCGGGTCGTTCTTCGCGGCGGCCGCGGACTTCCCCTTCCCGTGGGAGAGGAAGGTGTACCCGAAATACCCCCCCGCCGCCAAAGCGATCAGGGCGATGGGGGCGACGATGAGCAGCAGCCTGGACTTCTTCCTCGCCGGGGCCGTTCCGTCCTTCTCCCCCGCCTCGGCGTTTCCTCCCGCGTCGGCTTCCGCGGGCTTTACCGCATCTTTCTCTTCGGCCATGGATCGGCACCTCCCTGTTGCCAAACGACAATCAAGGAACGTGCCATCCTGTAACAGCACGATTCACAAGCATATTTCAGGCAAGGAAGGAACGGTGAGGGCCGAACCGGTCAAAGAAATGACTTGCGAAGGATGGTTTTTTGATCCCGAAAGGGATGGCCGGTCAGTTGACCCCGACCGCGCAGCCGACGGGAGGGGCCGCGACGCGGACCTGGTCGCGACCGGCGTTCTTGGCCTCGTACAGGGCGCCGTCCGCGCGGAAAAGAAGCTCTTCCCGCTCGGCCTGGGTGAGCGCGCCGCAGTCGGCCACCCCGATGCTCACGGATACCGGCAATCCCGAAGGGGAGATCCTGCCGACGTCGCGCTTGACCGCCGCGAGGATGCGCTCGCCCAGCATGGAAGCCCGCACGGAATCCGTTTCGGTCATCAGCACGACGAACTCGTCTCCGCCGTACCGGAACACGTAGTCGATCTTCCGCAGGTTCGCCGTCAGGACCTTGGCGACCTCCCTCAATACGCGGTCGCCCACCTGGTGCCCGTACTCGTCGTTGATCCGCTTGAAGTGGTCGATGTCGAGGAACAGGAGCGACATGTTCCGCTCGTGGCGGCGGTGCCGCTCGAACTCGCGCTCGAAGATGTTCTGGAAGGACAAGTGGTTGAGCAGCCCCGTCAACGCGTCGTGGTTGGCGAGGAAGCTCATCCTCTCCCGGTCGGCGTGCTTCCGCAGGAACAGGGCGACCTGCCCCGCGACGGACTCGACCAGCCACTCGATCCGCTGCCCGTCGGGCGAACCGGCCGGGAGGTAGACGACGAGGACCCCGAGCACCTGTCCCGCGTGGTACAGCGGGCACTCGATCTTCCGGACGCCCGGAGCGCCCGCGGCGGGATCCCAGTTCTCCCCTACCGGCAGGCACGGGAACCTCTTCAGCCGGAAATCCTCCTGCGGCGCGTGGATGCGGTACCGGGAGGAGAGGATGCCGGACCATTCACCGGCGACGGTGGCGCCGTCCCTCCTCGCCGACAACCGGGTGGCGGCGTCGTAGCCGATGCGGACGACGGGCCCCCCGGGCAGGGAGACGAGCTCCAGCCCCACGACGGGCACGAGGGTCCCCATCTCGCGGCCGAGCCACTTGAACATCGAGTCCGGGTCGGCATGCGAGTGGAGCGATTCGCTGAAGGCGAGGAGCCACCCGAGGTCCCGGTTCGAGCGGAGAAGGCGGTCCACGTTCTCCCGCCCCGGGTCTTCCCGCTCGCCGCGGGAAACGCACTCGCAGAACGCGGCCACCTGGGCGCCGACGGCGTCGAGGAGGCGCAGCGTCCCGGGGGAAGGCAGACGGTCCGACCCGGTCCGGAAGACGCCGTATCCGAGGGAGCGCCGCCCGGCCCGGACGGGCACGATGACGGAATCGCGCGACGCCGCGCCCGCGTCCTTTCCGGCGGGCGCGTCACGGCGGACGATGTCGGAAAGGCGGACGTGCCCGGACCGCGAGGCGAGCCGCGGCGCGCGCGGCAGCGACCGGAGGAGCGCGTCGTCGCCTCCGTGCCCGGCCGTCACCCACTCGCCTCCCTTGCGGACGAGGAACACGCCGAGATCGGCCTTGAGAAACCGGGAGAGCTGGGGCGCCACGTCGGCCAGCCCCGCTTCGGCGGCGGAGGCCCCCGCGAGCCGCTCCGCGACCCGCCGCATCAGCCCCGTTTCCGCGTCCCTGTGTCCCGCCCGTCCCATGCCGAACCTCCGTCTCCGGTGCTTCAACCCTTTCGAAGAAGACATTGCATTCATCATGCCGATTCGTTTTATTTCAAATAACCATCGGTTTACCAAGCAATTACGAACCGGGGCCCCTTGGGGGCCCCGGTCTGCGTCAAACGCCTGACTCCCGGTTACCTCTTGAGGTTGACCACTTCCGCCATCAGCTCGTCCGTCGTGGTGATGATCCGGGAGTTCGCCTGGAACCCTCTCTGGGCCGTGATCATGTTGACGAACTCCTGGGCGAGGTCGACGTTGCTCAGCTCCAGGGTGTTCGATGCCACGTCGCCGAGCCCCGAGGTGCCGGGGGCGCTGACGATCGGCTGCCCGGAAGCGGTCGACTCGCCGTAGAGGTTCCCGCCGAGCTTCACGAGCTCGGTGGGGGCGT
>CAZTFC010000021.1:0-40988 GCA_964612075.1 uncultured bacterium | reverse complement strand
TGTCCGTGTTGGCGATCTCCCGCAACAGGTCGTCGACGGCCTTTTCCATCGTCTCGCGCAGGATCGTGATTTCCGCGCCGGCCAGTTTCAGTTCCATGATCGCACCCCCTCTCATGGACCGACCCTCCCACTTCCGATTATACCCCCGCCCCTCTCCCCTCCACCGGGCGAAAGAAAAAGGCGGCTCCCCGCATCGGGGCGCCGCCCGGGCGCGATCGTTCGGCCGCCGCGGTTCGTCTATTTCTTCTTCTTGGCGTCCTTCACTTCCACCGAGGCCGCTTCCATCCGGTACTCGATCGTCACCTTGGCGCCGACCTTGAGGTCTCCCGCGGTCTTCGTCCCCGCGCCGCGGCCGATCTCCCATTTCTCCTTCCCCTTCTCGACGACGATGACGTCGTCCCTGACCTCGAGGACCGGGCCCGTCACCTGGTAGGTCTTCGGCCCCGCGGCGAAGACGAGCGAGGCGCCCAGCAGGAAAACGCCCGCGAGCAGTGCGGCCTTTTTCATCGATCGGGTCTCCTTTCGGGTTTGGGGTGTCTGCCCCCGCGTGGTAATAATTATAGGTAAATATATCACCCCGGGGAGGATGCCATGGGACTGCTCGATGCGTTGCTGGGCGGGGGAAGAACCGCGTCCGGCGGGGGCGGAGGCGACATGTCGGCGCTGATCCAGGCCGTGCTCTCCATGCTGGCCGGCGGGGGCCGGGGCGGCGGGCTCCAGGCGCTGATCCGCATGTTCCAGGACAAGGGTCTGGGGGACCTGATCTCCTCATGGATCGGGACGGGAGGGAACCTCCCCATCAGCGCGGACCAGGTCAGGCGCGGGCTCGGCCCCGACCTCCTCTCGCAGATCGCCGGGCAGGCGGGGATGGCCCCCGACGCCGCGGCGTCGGGCCTGTCCGAGCTGCTCCCCTCGCTGATCGACCAGCTGACGCCGAGGGGCAGCGCGCCGAACGCCGGCCTCCTCCAGGCGGTGCTCGGCATGCTCGCCGGCGGCGGCCGGGGCGGCGGGCTGGAAGCGCTGACCAAGGCGTTCCAGGGGCAGGGCATGGAAGAGCTCCTTTCTTCCTGGATCGGGACGGGCGAAAACCTTCCCGTGGGCGCGGACCAGTTGAAGCGCGGGCTCGGCCCCGACCTCCTCTCGCAGATCGCCGGGCAGGCGGGCATCCCCCCCGACGACGCCGCTTCGGGGCTTTCGGAGCTTCTGCCGGGGCTGATCGACCAGCTCACGCCCGGCGGCAACGTTCCGGACTTCGGCCGGCTGCGGCAGGACATGGACTCCCTCGAAAAGTTTTTCAAGGGCTGAAACGGCCCCGCCGGGAGGTGGCGCGATGAGGTACAAGCTCCTGGGGAACACCGGGCTGCGGGTTTCCGAGCTGTGCCTGGGAACGATGACGTTCGGCGAGGAATGGGGCTGGGGCGCCTCGAAGGAGGAGAGCCGGAAGATCTTCGACGCGTTCGTCGAGGCGGGCGGGAACTTCATCGACACCGCCAACCTGTACACCGGCGGGACCAGCGAAATGTGCGTGGGGGAATTCGTGAAGGGGCGCCGGGAGCGGTTCGTCCTCGCCACGAAATACACCATGACCATGTCCCCCGACGACCCGAACGCCTGCGGCAACCACCGCAAGAACCTCGTGCAGTCGCTGGAGGCGAGCCTCGCTCGTCTCGGCACCGACCACGTCGACCTGCTCTGGGTGCACGCCCACGACGTCCTGACGCCGGTCGAGGAGACGATGCGTGCCCTGGACGACGTCGTCCGGGCGGGCAAGGTCCTATACGTCGGGATCTCCGACACCCCCGCCTGGGTCGTCTCCCAGGCGAACACTCTCGCTTCCTTGAGAGGGTGGACCCCCTTCGCCGCCCTGCAGATCCAGTACGGCCTTTCGGACCGGACCCCCGAGCGCGACCTGCTGCCGATGGCCCGCGCGCTGGGGCTCGCGGTCACCCCCTGGGGGGTCCTCGGCGGAGGCGTGATCACCGGGAAATACCGGTCTCCGAAGGACCGGCCCGCGGGGGTCCGGTTCGCCCGGGACGACAAGTGGGCCGAGATGAACGTCACGGAGCGGAACCTGCGGATCGCGGAGGCGGCCGGAGCGGTCGCGAAGGACACCGGGAAGAGCGCTTCCCAGGTCGCGCTGGCCTGGGTGCGGCAGCAGCCCTTCGGCGCGATCATCCCGATACTCGGCGCCAGGACGGAAGCGCAACTGAAGGACAACCTGGGCTGCCTGAGCCTCGCCCTCGGCCCGTCGCACCTTGCCGCCCTCGACGCGGCGAGCGAGGTCGAGCCGGGATTCCCGCACGATTTCCTCGTGCGGGCGCGGCAGTCCATCTTCGGGAACACCTTTCCGCTGATCGACGGCCGCCGGTAAAGCCGTCACCATCCCGTCTCGCCGAAGGAGGGCGCCGTGCAGGACTTCGAAAAGCTGGGAGTCTTCTACCTCGGTCGCGAGTTCGACCTGGAGAAAAACGCCCCGAAGGAAGGGCTGCTCCTCTATGATTCCCGGGACCTCGTGACCCACGCGGTCTGCGTCGGGATGACGGGGAGCGGCAAGACGGGGCTCTGCGTCTCCCTGCTGGAAGAGGCGGCGATCGACAACATCCCCGCCGTCGTCGTGGACCCCAAGGGGGACCTCGCCAACCTGCTTCTGACCTTCCCCGACCTGCGGCCCGAGGACTTCCTCCCGTGGGTCAACGAGGACGACGCGCGGAGGAAGGGGATGTCGCCGTCCGATTTCGCCGCGGCCCAGTCCGCCCTGTGGAAGAAGGGGCTGGCCGACTGGGGTCAGGACGGGGAGCGGATCCGCAAGCTCAAGGGTGCGGCGGAGTTCGCCGTCTACACGCCGGGGAGCACCGCCGGCATCCCGGTGTCCATCCTGAGGTCGTTCGCCTTCCCGGGGAAGGCGGTCGTCGAGGACGGCGAGCTGCTGGGCGAGCGGATCGGCTCCACGGTGACGGGGCTCCTGAACCTCATGGGCGTCGAGGCCGACCCGATCCAGAGCCGCGAGCACATCCTCCTCTCCACCATCCTCGACGACGCCTGGAAAAAGGGGCGCGACTTCGACCTGGCCGGGTTCATCCACGCGATCCAGGACCCCCCGCTCTCCCGCGTCGGAGTCTTCGACCTCGAGTCGTTCTTCCCGTCGAAGGAGCGGTTCGCGCTCGCGATGAAGCTCAACAACCTGCTGGCCGCGCCGGGCTTCTCCGCCTGGCTCGAGGGCGACCCGCTCGACGTCGACCGGATGCTCTTCGCGCCTTCGGGCAGGCCGCGCGTGTCGATCTTCTCCATCGCCCACCTGAACGACGCCGAGCGGATGTTCTTCGTCACGCTCCTGCTCACCCAGCTCCTCGGATGGATGCGCTCCCAGCCGGGAACGACGAGCCTGCGGGCGCTCTTCTACATGGACGAGATCTTCGGGTACTTCCCCCCCGTCGCCAACCCCCCGTCGAAGGCCCCCCTGCTGACGCTGCTGAAGCAGGCCCGCGCGTTCGGCCTGGGGATCGTCCTGGCCACGCAGAACCCGGTGGACCTCGACTACAAGGGGCTCTCCAACACGGGGACCTGGTTCCTGGGCCGGCTGCAGACCGACCGGGACAAGGAGCGCGTGCTCGACGGGCTGGAAGGCGCCGCCGCCGCGGGTGCGGGCCGGTTCGACCGCAGGCGGATGGAGCAGGTCCTCGCGGGGCTAGGCCAGAGGGTGTTCCTGATGAACAACGTCCACGAGGACGCGCCGGTCGTCTTCCAGAGCCGGTGGGCGATGTCGTACCTGCGAGGCCCGCTGACCCGGGCCCAGATCAAGCAGCTCATGGACCCGGTGAAATCCGCGCGCGCCGCGGCCCCCGCTTCCGCGCGCCCGGTGCTCCCCCCGAACGTCCCGCAGGCGTTCCTCCCCGTGCGCGTCCCGCAGCCGGAAGGGGCGGCCCTGGCCTACGAGCCGACGCTGCTGGCGATGGGCACGGTCTACTACGCCAACGCGAAGATCGGGGTCTCCGAGAAGAAGGAGGTGGCGCTTGTGGCCGATTTCGGCGGCGCCGCCGCGACGGTCGACTGGGACGAGGCAAGGGAGATGGAGCTTTCCGGAGACGACCTGGAGAAGTTCCCCCTCGTCCCGGACGCCTCCTTCGGCGAACTCCCGGGGGAAGCGTCCTCGGCGAAGGCGTACTCCGGCTGGGGAACTTCCTTCAAGGAGTGGGTCTACCGGAACCGGAAGCTCGCCCTGCTGAAGAGCCCGGGCACGGGGCTGCTGTCCGGGCCCGGCGAGCCGGAGCGGGAATTCCGCATCCGGCTGCAGCAGGCCGCCCGGGAGAAACGGGACCGCCAGGTGGAGCGCCTGCGCCAGAAATACGCCCCCAAGATCGCCACGCTCGAGGACCGTATCCGGCGCGCCGGCCAGGCGGTGGAGCGGGAAAAGACCGAGGCCGGCCAGCAGAAGATCCAGACCGCGATCTCCTTCGGGGCCGCCATCCTGACCGCCCTGACCGGGCGCAAGAAGCTGAGCCAGTCCGCGCTCGGCCGGGCCGCGACCACCGCCCGGGGGGCCGGGCGGACGCTGAAGGAGGCCCAGGACGTCGCGCGGGCCGAGGAAAACGTCCAGTCGCTGCAGAAAAGCCTCGAGGAGCTCCAGGCCCAGATGGAGCAGGAGACGGCGGCGGTCCGCGCGGAAATCGACCCGGTATCGGAAGAGCTGGAAAGCTGCGAGGTCAGCCCGAAGAAGACGGACATCGCGGTGTCGCTGGTGTCGCTGGCCTGGTTCCCGTACTGGCGCGACGGGCGGGGCGGGAATATCCCCGCATTATAAAGAACGGATGTCGTTACCGTTGACACGGGCCGGCGAAAAGAAGTACTTTTTCACCTCGTTGAAGGCATAAAGGACGCCGTTTCCCGATTCGTCCGACGAACGGCCGTTCCCCGGGAGGGAGTTCGGTGGAAAAGTACCGGATCGCCGCGTTCGTCGCCCTGTCGCTCCTGGCCGCCTTCGGGCCGGGGCCGGGCGCGACACCCGCTTCGGGCGAGGAGCCGTTCCCCTCCAGACAGCTCACCTACATCATCTGCTTCGACCCGGGCGGGCAATCCGACCGCGTGGCGCGGCAACAGCAGCCGCTGCTCGAGAAGGAGTTCGGCCGGAACGTCGTCATCGAATACAAGGTCGGCGAAGGCGGCGCCCATGGCTGGAGGGAGCTCGTGAAGAGCAAGCCCGACGGCCACACCTTCGCCGGCTTCAACATCCCCCACGTCATCCTGCAGCCGCTGCAGAAGGACGTGGGCTACGAGACCGGGCAGATCATCCCCGTCGTCATCTTCCATTCGACCCCGCTGGCGCTGGCGGTGCCCGTGAACAGCCCGCACAAGACCCTCCGGGACCTGATCGATTTCGCGAAGAGGAATCCCGGCGCGGTGACCGTGGGCGGCTCGGGCTCCTTCTCCGGTTACCACATGGCTGTCCTTCAACTCCAGAACCTGACCGGGACGCGGCTCACCTACGTCCCGTTCACCGGCTCCGCCCCGCAGATGAACGCGTTCCTCGGAGGTCACCTCACGGCGATCATGGCGGCCTCCGACGACGTCACCCGGTTCCGGGACAAGATGCGCGTCCTCGGGTTCGCCACCGAGAAGCCCTTCTTCAGGTTCCCCCGGTACCCGACGTTCAGGAGCCAGGGGATCGACCTGGTCGAGGGGGTCGACCGCGGCGTCGCCGTCCCGCCGAACACGCCTCCCGACGTGCTCAGAAAGATCGAGTCGGTGTTCCTCTCCATCGTGGGGAGCCCGGAGTTCCGGGACGAGCAGATAAGGGACGGCTTCGTCCCGCTGGCCATGGGGCACGAGGAATCGCTGGCGTACCTGCGGCTCAAGACCAGGCAATACAGCGAAATAGCGGCCGGGTTGAAGAGGTAGCGGCGCGATGGGAAGCGGATCCGGCGCCTCCACGCTGGTCCTCGCAGCCGCGGCGGTCGCCGCCGTCTTCCTGGCGTGGCTCTACAACCGGCTCGTCCGGCTGCGGAATCTCTCCCGCTCCTCCTGGTCCGACATCGACGTCCTCCTCAAAAAACGGCACGACCTGGTGGGGAACCTGGTCGAGGCCGTCAAGGGGTACGCGGGATACGAGAAGGCCGTCCTCCGGGAGGTCACCGAGGCCCGGGCGCGCGCGATGGGCGCGGAAGGCCCCGACGCGAGGGGAAAGGAGGAGAACGCCCTCCGGGAGAAGGTCTCCTCCCTGGTCGCCGTCGCGGAAGGATATCCGGACCTCAAGGCGAGCGAGAGCTATCTGATGCTGCAGAAGCAGCTCGCCGGGATCGAGAACGACATCGAGTACGCCCGCCGGTACTACAACGCCGTCGTCCGGGACTACAACACCGCGGCCGAGACTTTCCCGTCCAACCTGTTCGCCCGCCTTTTCGGATTCGGCCCGGCGGAGTTCTTCCAGCTCGACGCGCCCGGGGAGCGCGAGCGTGCCGGCGTCCGGCTCTCCGCCCTGCTGCTCCTGGCCGCGCTCCTCGCCCCTTTCGCCGCCCGGGCGGAGGATTTCTCCATCCGCTCCTTCCACGCCGCGTACGAGGTGCGCGGGGACGCCTCCCTCCGGGTCGTGGAGACCATCGAGGTCTCCTTCCACCGGCCGAGGCACGGGATCTACCGCGACATCCCCCGCCGCTACGTCGACGAGCTCGGGAAGAAAACCGTGACGCCCGTGCGGGTCGTCTCGGTGACGGACGCCTCCGGCGCCGCGTGGAGGAAAAAGGTCGAGCGGGCGGGCGGCATGATCCGCGTGCGGATCGGCGACCCGGACCGGTTCGTGGAGGGGCGCCAGGTGTACGTCATCTCCTACACGGTCGGGAACGCGGTCCTCTTCTTCCCGGACCACGACGAGCTTTACTGGAACGTGACCGGGAACGGATGGGCCGTGCCGATCCTCTCGGCCTCCGCCGCCGCCGCCGTGTCGGCGGACGACCGGGCCCTGGCGCCGCGGACCCTCTGCTACACGGGGTACCGCGGCTCGCGCGAAAGCGCGTGCGAGGCGCAAGGGACGCGCAACGGGGCGGCCTGGCGGACCACCCGCCCGCTCGGCCCCAACGAGGGGCTGACGATCGTGATGGGGTGGGAAAAGGGGGTCGTGCGGCCGCCCTCCCGTTTGACGACGTTCCTCCACCGGATCGACGCCGGGAGGAGCTGGCCGCTCGCCGCGCCGCTCCTGACGCTGGCATACATGTTCCTCCTCTGGCTCCGCAAGGGAAGGGACCCCTCCACCGGCGACCCGCTCGTGGTCGCCTACGCCCCGCCCGAGGAGAACGGGAGGCCGCTGCTGCCCGCGGAGATCGGCGTGCTCATCGACGAGCGGCTCGACCCGAGGGACATCTCCGCGTCGATCGTCGACCTGGCGGTGAAGGGGTACCTCTCGATCGAGGAGCGGAAGACGGAGGGGCTGCTCTTCGACAGGGCGGATTACGTGCTCCGGAAGGCGATGGACGCGGGGAAGGAGCTTCCCGCGTTCGAGCGGCTGATGCTGGAGAAGCTGTTCGAGGGGCGCGGCGCCGAGACGAAGGCCTCGGAGCTGAAGCTCTCCTTCTACAAGCACCTGGAGGCGCTCTCGACGAGCGCGTCCACCGCCCTTAAAGAAATGAAATGCTTCGCGGCCCCGCCGGACAAGGTCATGGGCCGGTACATCGGGATCGGGGTCCTCGTGCTGTTCGCCGGGATCTTCCTCGGGATCCTGCTCCGGGTGACCCTGGGCAGCGCCTTCGACTTCTTCATCCCGGCGGCGTTTTTGTCCGGCGTCGCGATCCTCGCCTTCGCCCCCTTCATGCCCGTCAAGACGCTGAAAGGGGCGAAGCTGCTGGGCAGGGCGAAAGGGTTCGAGGAGTTCCTGATGCGGGCGGAGAAGGACCGGCTGGAGCGGATGGCCGACGCGAAACTCTTCGAGAAGTACCTGCCCTACGCCATCGCCCTCGACGTTTCCGACCGGTGGGCCGACGCGTTCGAGGGGATCTCCCAGGAGCCGCCGCGATGGTACGCCGGTGCCGGCGGCCCCGCGTCGTTCCGGCCGGCGTCCTTCAACCGCTCGCTCGGCACGGCCCTCTCCGGCATCTCGGGAGCGATGCACGCGGCCCCCAGGAGCGGGGGCAGCGGGTTCTCGGGCGGCGGCGGATCCGGCGGCGGCGGGGGGGGCGGCGGCGGGGGAAGCTGGTGAGGGGGACCTAGACCCGGATCCCTTCCCCGCTCCTCAGGAAACCGATGTTGTCGTGCCCCAGCGCGTGGATCTCCGACTCGATCTCCTGCTCGAACTGCGGCTTGAGGTGCATGACGTAGATCTTCGCCGGCGCCGGCGACATCTTCGCGATCTCCTTGCCGAGCAGGTTCGGCGTAAGGTGGCCGCTGGCCAGCGCGAGCTTCTCCAGGCGGTTGGGGAACGAGGCCTCCGTGATCAGCGCCTTGACGTCGCGACCCTCCATCCTCTTCCAGAAGCGGACGGTCGGCCCGGTATCGCCCGTGTAGGCGACCGACGCCCCGTCCCGGTCCTCCACGATGTATCCGTACGCCGCGACGGCGTGCGAGACCTTCTCCATCGTGACCCGGTACCCCTCGACGCGGTGCGACCGGGCCGTGGACAGCGCCTTGTACCGCAGCGCCGGCCTCGAGGCGGACGGGATCTTCGTGAAGTCCGGCCAGATCCTCCCGTTGAAGACGTGCCTGCGCAGGTCACCCAGGACCTCCTTCCCGCCCATGACGGTGATGGTGGTCCCGGACCCCCGGCTCACCAGGTTGTCCAGCAGGAACGGGATCCCCTTGATGTGGTCGAGGTGCGCGTGGGTGAGGAGGATGCAGCGCAAGGCCCGCTCTTCCCGGATGTTCAGCGCCTTGGCGACGGTCCCGGCGTCGAGCAGCATTTTCCCGTCGACCAGGAACGCGGGGCTGTTGTGGCCGGGCACCTCGGAGCCCGCGGCGCCCAGCACCTTGATCATCATCCGGAGGATACCCCCTCCGGACATTAGAGCCCCCGGGCGGCCGAAGGTCAAGACGGCGCGAAGCTTTCTGGACTCGCGCCCCCCGGGGGGTGATAAATTGATATTCCAGGCGGAAGCAACCGTTCCAAAAAAGGAGAGGCGACGATGAAGGCGCGCACCGCCCTGCCCTTGTTCTTCCTCGCTTTCCTGCTGGCCTTCGCAACCCCGGGAAGCGCGGCGAAGATGATGAGCGTGCAGGTGAAGAGGGGGGACGTGAGGGCGACCCCCAACTTCCTCGGGAAGATCGTGGGGACGCTGGGCTACGGCGACCGGGTCGAGGTCCTCGAGACCCGGCAGGGGTGGATGCGGGTCGGCCCGGCGGGCCGGAGCGCCGGCGGGTGGATGCATTCCTCCGCCCTGAGCGCGAAGAGGATCGTCCTTTCGGCCGGCGCGAAGGACGTTCAGGCCGCCGCCTCCGGCGGCGAGCTGGCGCTGGCCGGCAAGGGGTTCAACGCGGACGTGGAGGCCGAGTTCAAGGCCCGCAACCGGAAACTCGACTTCTCCGCGATCGACCGGATGCAGGCCGCGGAGGTCCCGCAGGACAAGATCGTCCTGTTCCTCCGGGAAGGCGGGCTGGCCGCCGGGGGAGGCGCCCGATGAGAAGCCGGCCCGGCAGGACGGCGGCGCGGCTGCTCCTGGCCGCCGCCCTGTCCTTCGCATGCGGATGCGCGGCGCTCGACGAGGTGGCGAAAGTCGGGACCTCCGTGGCCGAATCCACGGGCGCCATCACGAAGGATCAGGCGCAGTCGATCACCCGCAGCACCGGGGCGCTGGCGAAGGCCGCCGAGGACTTCACCCCGGAGCAGGAATATTACATCGGCCGGTCCGTCGGGGCGGTCATCGCCAACCGGTACAGGCCGTACCGGGACGACCAGGCCAACGCGTACCTGAACGTGCTCGGCCAGGCGCTGGCGCAAGCCTCCGACCGGCCGGAGACGTTCGGAGGGTACCGCTTCCTGGTCCTCGACTCGGACGAGATCAACGCCTTCGCGACCCCCGGCGGGCTGATCTTCGTCTCGCGCGGCATGCTGCGGTGCTGCCCCGACGAGGACGCGGTCGCCGCGGTGCTGGCGCACGAGATCGCGCACGTCCAGCTCCGGCACGGCATCCAGTCGATCGAGCAGAGCCGGAAGGTGGAGGCGCTGAAGGTGCTGGCGGTCGAGGGGACGAAGACGTTCGGGAAGAAGGAGCTCGCCGACCTGACGAAGACGTTCGAGGACTCCATCGGCGACATCACCTCCACCCTGATCAACAACGGGTATTCCCGCGCCTTCGAGCGGGAGGCCGACGCCGACGCCGTGAAGATCCTCTCCCGCGTGGGGTACGACCCGAACGCCCTGGCCGCGATGCTGCGCGAGATGGGGAAGCGGCTCAAGCCCGGGGGCCCCGATTTCGCGAAGACGCACCCTTCCCCCGCCAGCCGGATCGAGGACATCTCGTCGCTGGGCCTGAGAAGCCCGTCCTCCCCCGCCCCTCCCGCCCGGCAGGCGCGGTTCCGGAAGGCGCTGGGGGGCGTCTGACGGGAACGTGAACCTCTCCCCGGCCGGCAGGAAGGCGCTCGCGGGGGCGGCGACGGCCGCCGCCGCGACGGCCCTCTCGTTCCTTTTGTGGGGCGCCGGCGCCTTCGACCTCTGGGAGCTGCGCACCTGGGACTGGCGGGCGACATTGCTGGCCCGCCCGGCCCCCGCCACCGACAACGTCCGCCTCGTCCTGCTCGACCAGCAGAGCCTCGACTGGGCGCAGAGGGAGAACGGGCTGTCCTGGCCGTGGCCCCGCGAAGTCTACGGCGTGATCATCGGCCACCTCCGCCGGGCCGGGGCGAAAAGCATCTCCTTCGACGTCCTGTACACGGAGCCCTCCGCGTACGGCGTGGCAGACGACACCGCGTTGGCGGAGGCCATCGGAGGCGGAGGCGAATTCGTCGGGGCGCTTTTCCTCGGGGAGAAGTCCGGCGGCGTCGCCTCCTGGCCCGCCGGCTATCCCGCCGTCCTTCCCGGGATCCGGGGTCTCGACCGCTGGCTTTCCGCGGGCGGGGGGCGAGGCGGCGTCACCGCGGCGGGCGGGCTGTTCCCCGTCCCGGAGATCGCCTCCCGCGCCGCGTTCCTCGCGGACGTCCAGCACAACCCCGACGCCGACGGGGTCTACCGGCGCACCCGCCTGTTCCGGGTCTTCGACGGGAAGACGGTCCCCTCCCTCGCCCTGGCGGCCTTCCTGGCCGCCTCCCCCGGTGCCCCCGTGGAGATCCGGGAAGGGAGGCTGACCGTCGCCGGGCGGACGATCCCCATCGACGGGGAAGGCTACGCGATCCTGCGCTTCCGCGGCCCGTCCGGCGCGGCGTACCGGCATTACAGCGCCGCCGCCGTGATCCAGTCGGAGCTGCGGATCCAGGCGGGCGAGGAGCCGGTCATCAAGGCCCCGGACGCTTTCCGCGGGCGCCACGTCATCTTCGGGTTCAGCGCGCCGGGGCTCTACGACCTGCGGCCGGCGCCCGTCGGCGGCGTGTTCCCGGGCTCCGAGATCCACGCGACGGCGCTCGACAACCTCCTCTCCGGCGATTTCATGGGCGAGGCGGGAACGGCCGCCGCGCTCGCCTGCGCGTTCCTTCTGGCGCTCCTGTCGGCCGTCGCGGTCGTCTTCTCCCGGAAGGCGTGGCACAGCCTGCTGCTCTTCGCGGCCTTCCTTCCGCTGCCCGCGCTCCTGTGCCTGCTCGCCTACTCGCGCGGATGGTGGCTGCCGCTGGTCGTCCAGGAGGCGGCGGTCGCCCTTTCGCTCCTGGGGGGCCTGGCGGTCAACTACGCGACGGAAGGGGCGCAGAAGCGGTTCATCAAGGGGGCGTTCCGGCAGTATTTGAGCCCCGCGGTCATCGAACAGATCATCGAGCACCCCGAGAGGCTGAAACTGGGCGGCGAGCGGCGCACCCTGTCGATCTTCTTCTCCGACCTCGAGGGGTTCACCGGCATCTCGGAGGGGCTCACCCCCGAAGAGCTGACCGCCCTGCTCAACGACTACCTGTCGGCGATGACCGACATCCTCCAGGAAGAGGGAGGGACCGTCGACAAGTACATCGGCGATGCCATCGTCGCCTTCTGGAATGCGCCGCTCGACCAGCCCGACCACGCGGAGCGGGCGGCCCGCGCCGCCCTGCGCTGCCGGGAGAAGCTCGCGGAGATGCGCCCGCAGATCCGCGAGCGGATCGGGAAGGAGCTGCGCATGCGGATCGGCCTCAACACGGGCCCCGCCGTCGTCGGCAACATGGGGTCCCGCAACCGCTTCAATTACACGGTCCTGGGGGACGCCGTGAACCTCGCCTCCCGGCTCGAGGGGATCAACAAGCAGTTCGGGACGTACGTCCTGGCGTCGGAAGCGCTGCGCAACGCCCTGCCGGACGGGTTCCCGGGGCGGGAGATCGCACGCGTCGCCGTCGTCGGAAGGAAGGAGCCGGTCCGGGTTTTCGAGCTGCTCCCGGCGGAAGATCTCCCCGCCAGGGAGAAGGAGCTTTCGGCCTTCGCCCGCGGGCTGTCCGCGTTCGCCGGCGGCGATTTCCCCGCGGCCCTCGAGGCGTTCCTCCCCGCGGCGGAAGCCGACCCGCCCTCGGCCGCCTACGCGAAGAAGTGCCGGGGACTGATCGAGCGCCCGCCGCAGGATTGGGACGGCGTCTGGGTGATGACGGAGAAGTAGCCCCGATTGACGTTGCCCCCCCGCGCGGATATCTTTACAGGCATGGTCAACCACTTCCTGGACAGCGTCTTTTCCCTGTTCGATGCCAGCTACGGACTCGTCGGGAAGACCGCCGTCCTCGCCGTGGTGCTGCTGTTCTTCCTCGCCGTGAACTGCCTGATCGTCTTCTTCAACCGGAAGCTGTCCCCCAACAAGGTCAAGGGGACCATCCTGGCCGCGCTCCTGGGCTTCGCGGTGCTCCTGCTGGACGGGCAGGTCAGCCTCCCTCCGCCGTACGAGCACGCCCTCAGGGCCGTCTTCAGCTTCATCGTGATGCTGTGCGCGGCGAACTTCCTGACGTACCTCGTCGTCGACATCGTCTTCTTCCACCGGATGGACCGCCAGGTCCCCGACTACAAGCGCGACCTGACGACCGTCCTGGTGTACCTCGTCTTCGGGATGGCCGCGCTCCGCTACGTCTTCAGGCTCGACATCGCGTCGATCCTCACCACCACCACGGTGCTCACGGCCGCGGTCGCTTTCGCCATGCAGACGACGCTGGCCAACATCGTCTCCAGCTTCTACGTCCAGAACGACTTCAACCTGCACCGCAACACCTGGGTCTCCATCCCGGAGAACGACATCCTGGGGGAAATCGTCAACGTCGGCTTCCGGTACACCACGATCCGGACGTTCGACAACCAGAAGGTGCTGGTGCCGAACAACCACATCATGCAGAACATCGTGCGGGTCCTCGGCTCGAAGGAGGGCGAGAAGTCGGCGGTCCACATCAAGGTCGGCCTCGGCTACGACTTCCCCCCGGAGAAGGCCGTCGCGATGCTGCGGCAGATCCTGCTGCAGGAGCCGCATGTCATGAAGGACCCGCCGCCCACCGTGAACCTGACGGATTTCCTCGACAGCTCCGTCGAGTACGACATGCGCTACTTCCTCGACGACTACTCGTGCCGCATCTCCACCCGGAGCAGCGTGCTGAAGAAGGTCTGGTACGCCGTCGCCAGGGAGGGGTACAGCATCCCCTTCCCCCACCGGGAGGTCATCTCGAAGGAGGCGAGCGCGCCGTTCTCCGAGGAGGCGGCTTCCGTCCCCGGGGCGCTGGAGCGGGCGGAGATCCTTCAATCGCTCGACAGGGAGGAGATCCGGAAGCTGTCCGAAAGGGTCCGGGTGCGGGTCTTCGCCCCCGGCGAGGAGGTGGTCCGCCAGGGGGACGCGGGCGACTCGCTGTTCATCGTCCGCCGGGGCGCGCTGGACGTCCGGATCGACGGCGCCGCGGTCGGGTCCCTGGGCGAAGGGAACGTCTTCGGGGAGATGTCGCTCCTCACCGGCGAGAAAAGGACGGCCACGGTGACCGCCTCCTCCGAGGTGCGCCTGATCGAGATATCGAAGGAGGACATCGGGCCGGTGATCCGCGCGAATCCCCGGCTGCTCGATTCTTTAAGCGTCATCCTCGCGCAGCGGCAGGCGGCGAACGTCGCGCAGATGAAATCCGCCCAGCGGCAGAAGGCCCTCACCGGGAAGGACGTCTTCCTGGAGAAGCTCCGAACCTTCTTCGGCCTCTCCCCGGGCTGACGGGACGAAGCGCGTGCTGGCCGCGGCGGGGCGCAGGACGATCGACGCCTTGACCTTCCTGGGGGAGGTCTCCCTGATCGTCGCCCGGTCGTTCCGCGAGCTGCCCACCTTCTTCGGGCGCGGCTTCCGGCCGGTGAGCCGGGTGCTGCTGAAGCAGGTCTATTTCACCGGCGTCCAGGCGTGGGGCGTCATCGTCGTCCTCTTCTTCCTGATCGGCGCGCTCATCATCCGCCAGATCGTCAGCTTCGCGGGGGTGGAGGGGGCCCCGCTCACCGGAAAGGTCCTCGCCTGGATCGTCGTCCGCGAGCTCGGCCCCGTCCTGACCGCGGTGATCGTGATCGCCCGCAGCGGCACCGCCATCGCCACCGAGCTGGCCTCGATGAGGATCAACGGGGAAATCGACGTCCTCGAGACGATGGGCATCCCCGCCGCCCGGTACCTCATCATGCCGCGGGTCCTGGGCGCCGCGGCGGCCGTCGCGCTCCTGGCGCTGTACGCCGAGGTCGTCGCGGTCGCGGGGGGGTTCCTCTTCGGGGCCATGGCATGGGGGATCTCCCTCGAGCAGTACAACCAGGGGATCGTCCCGTTCCTCACCGCCCGCGAGGCGGGCGTCTCCCTGTTCAAGAGCTTCGCCTTCGGGCTGATCGTCGCGGCCGTCTGCTGCCGCCAGGGGCTCTCGGTGGAGGGAGGCCCCACCCAGATCCCCATCGCGGCCACCAAAGGCGTCATGCGGAGCCTGCTCCTGGTCTTCCTCGTGGACGCGATCATCACCGCGGCGACCCTTTCCTGACCATGGAAGCGCCCGTCCGGATCGTCGACGCCTTCCTTCCCCCGCTCCTCGAGGGGGCATGCCGCGATTTCGCGGAGGGGTCGGTCACGGAGGTCGTCGCCGGAGGCGAGGACGCGTGCGGGATCCTCCTGGAGGCGCTTTCGGGCCTTCGCCCCCTCGAGGGGGGGAAGATCCTCCTCCTGGGGAAGGACCCCGCGGAGCTGTCCCGAGAGGAACTGTGCGCGCTGCGCTCCCGGATGGGGATCTACCACCGCGGGGGGGGGCTGATCTCGAACCTCAAGGTCCTCGAAAACGTCGCGCTGCCGCTGCTGTATCATTCACCCGAGGGCGCGGGGTCGATCGCGGAGCGGGCGGCGGCCGCCCTGGAGCGGACCGGTTACCGGGGGAACCTCTTCGAGCTGCCCGGGCGGCTTTCCGCCTTCCAGCGCGCGGCGGCCGGGTTCGCCCGGGTGCTCGCGGCCGACCCGGAGATCGCCGTATACGACCGCCTTTCGAGCGACCTCCACGAGGACGAGAGGGAGGCGCTCCTGCACGAGGCGTTTGCGTTCCACCGGGAGAGGCCGGGGAGGGTCACGATCTTCCTCGTCCCCCGCGCGGGATCGATCGCCGCCGGCGGGGCCGGAACCGTCGTACACCTGACGAAGGGGCGATTCGCATGATGAAGGACCAGGATCCCCGGTTCAAGCACCTCGAGGCGGTCGTCGGCGCGTTCGTCATCGGGGCCCTCGCGGCGGTCGTCGCCGCGGTCCTCTACATCGGGACCGAGAACGACCTGTTCGGGGAGAGGTATCACCTCCGGTTCCGGTCGCACACGGGGACCGGCATCAAGAAAGGGATGCCCGTCAAGCTCTCCGGCTTCCGGATCGGGCGGATCGACCGGATCGAGCTCGACGACCAGGCGCAGGTGACCGTCCGGCTTACGATCGACCGGAAATACTCCAAGTGGATCCGGGAAGACTCGGCCGCGACGCTCCAGCAGGAGGGGCTCGTCGGCGATACCGTGATCAGCGTCTCCGCCGGCTCGCCCGACCGCCCCGTCCTCGCGGACGGCGCGTTCCTGCCGTTCCAGGAGGAGGAGACCGTCACCGACATCGCGCTCAACCTGTCGGAATCGGTCCAGGCGGTCCTCGCCGAGGTGCGGCAGACGATCGCCTGGATCAACGACCCGCAGGGCGACATCCGGCGGACCGTGGCCAACGTGGAGCGGCTGACGGCCGGCCTCGAGGAGACGCGGCGCAACGCGGACGCCCTCATCCTGTCCGCGGCGGACGGCGCCGACCGGGCCGGGGCCCTGATCGACAACCTCTCCGCCGTCGCGGACGACGCGGGACGCAGGCTGCCGCTCCTGCTCGACAACGTGGCGGTGCGGCTCCCCGCGATGCTCGACCGCGTGGAGGGCACCGTGTCCAACGCGGAGAAGGCCTCCCTCGAGCTGCGCAAAGCCGCCGAGCGGGCGGCGCCGAGGGTCTCCCCCCTGCTCCTCGGGGCGGAGGAGCTCGTCGAGGACACGGGCGACGTGATGAAGGGGGTGAAGAAGATGTGGCCGCTCCGGAAGCACATCCCGCAGGGCGGCAGGCCGGGGATCGTGCCGGGGGACAGCCATGAATAGCGCGCGGCCCCGTTTTTCCGGCGCCGTCGCCGCAATTCTCCTCTTTTGCTCCGCGGCGTGCCTGCCGCTCTCCGGCTGCTCCGGCCCGGCGCCCCCGCCCCTCCCCCGGGCGAAGGAAAGCGCGCTGTCCTGGAACCGGCGGGGGCTGGCGGCCGAGGAGCGCGGCGACGCGGACGGCGCCGTCCTTGCGTTCCGGGAGGCGCTCCGGATCAACCGGTCCGTCGAGGACGCCGACGGCGCCGCCGTCGCCCTCGTCAACCTCGCCCGGGTGCACCGGCTGAAAGACGAGCCCGGGCTCGCCCGGGAGCGGATCGACGAGGCGCTCCTTCTCGTCCCTCCGGAGGGCCCCCTCTTCCCGGAAGCCGCCTTCGAGAAGGCGAAGGTCTCCCAGGCCGCGGGCGACCTCCCGGCGGCGCGGGATTGGGCGCGGAAAGCGGCTTCGGCGGAAACGGGGCCGGCGCGGGGCCGGATGCTCAACCTGCTCGCCCGGGTGGATTTCCTCCGGGGCGCGGAGGAGGAGGCGCGGTCGGGGGCGGCGGAGGCGCTGGCGGCGAACCGGGGCGCGGGCGCGCGGGCCGAAGAGGCGAATTCCCTGCGGCTGCTGGGCGAGATCTCGGCGGCGGGAGGCGACCGGAAAGGGGCGGAGCGGCTCTACCTCGAGGCGCTGGCGATCGACAAGGAGATCGCCGAGAGCCGGAAGATCGCCGCGGACCTGATGGCCCTGGGGGCGGCGGCGGCCGCTGGCGGGGAAACGGAGCGGGCGCTCGCCTTCTACGGCCGGGCGGCCGAGGTGAGCCGGAACGGGGACGACCCGAAGGGGGCCGACGCGGCGCTGCGGGAGGTGGAGCGCCTGAAGGGCGGGCCGGGCCGCTAGCCGATCCGCTTCCCGAACCTGCGGAGCAGTCCCGCCGCTACGGGGGTTTCGCGCACGCCCGCCTCCAGCGCGTCCGGGTCCTGCCCTTCCGACCGGAGCCGCTCCGCGGACGACCTCACGTAGAACCGGGCCGCCCCGGCGGAGAACTCCGGGTGGAACTGGACGCCCCAGGCGCATTCCCCCAGCCGGAACGCCTGGTGCGGGTCGCGGGCGCTGGAAGCGAGGGGAACGGCTCCCGGCGGAAGGACGGACACCGACTGGGCATGGCAGACGTGGGCATCGAAGACAGGAGGCAGGCCGCGGAACAGCGGGTCCCCTTCCGCGCCCGGCAGAAGCCGGACCCGCGCGGTCCCGAACTCCCCGCCTTCCGGGTTGTCGCCCGCCCGCCCTCCGGCCGCCAGGGCGAGAAGCTGGTGCCCGTAGCAGATCCCCAGCAGCGGCACGCCGGCGGCCAGGGCGTCGAGGATCCAGGAGGCCGTCCGCACGCTCCACTCCTCCCGGTCCGTGACCATCGCGTGGGACCCCGTGACGACGACCCCGGCGACGCCGGAGGGATCCGGCAGCGCCTCGCCTTCGGAAGGCCGCCGGACCAGCACCCGGCCGGCGCCGGCGCCGAGCCCCTCCGCCACCCAGTCCTCGAAGTCGCCGGAGACGGCCGAAAGCTCCGGGAACGTGCCGCCCGTCTTCACGATCAAGATCTTTTTCCGCATATTCCCCCCTGTGGTAAGGATACATCCGCCCGCGGAAACCCCGGAACGGGAACCCTCATCCAATGGCAAGTCCCGGTGGGGCGCGACGAGCGATCCCGAAACCACATTTTCAGGAGAGGACCCGGATGATCTGGATCTGGTCGGGCTTCATCGGCTTCATCCTGCTGATGCTGGCGCTGGACCTGGGAGTCTTCCACCGGAAGGCCCACGTCGTGGAGATGAAGGAGGCCCTTTCCTGGTCCGCCGTCTGGATCCTTTTGGGGCTCGCCTTCTCCGTCTTCGTCTATTACGGCTACGAACACCGGTGGATGGGGCTCGGGACGGCGGTGGACGCGGTCGACGGGGGGACGAACGACGGGCGGGAAGCGCTCCTGAAATACCTCACCGGATACGTCATCGAGAAGTCGCTCAGCGTCGACAACGTGTTCGTCATCGCCATGATCTTCGGCTTCTTCGCCGTCCCCGCGCAGTACCAGCACCGCGTCCTGTTCTGGGGGATCCTCGGGGCCCTGGTCATGCGCGGCGTCATGATCGCAGCGGGGGCGCGGCTGATCGCCGAGTTCGACTGGATCCTTTACTTCTTCGGCGGGTTCCTCATCCTGACCGCGTTGAAGATGCTGGTCCTCAAGCCGGGGGAGACCGACCTCGAGAAGCTCGTGGTGATCCGCCTGGCGCGCCGGTTCCTGCCGATTTCGACCCGGTATCACGGGCAGGCGTTCGTGGTCCGCGGCGAGGGGGGGGAGGGGGAGGACCCCGGGGGCTCCCGGGGCTGGATGTTCACCCCGCTGGCGCTGGCGCTCCTGCTGGTCGAGACCACCGACCTCGTGTTCGCCGTCGACTCGATCCCGGCGATCTTCGCGATCACCGCCGACCCGTTCCTGGTCTTCACCAGCAACGTCTTCGCGATCCTCGGGCTGCGGGCGCTCTACTTCGCCCTGGCCGGGATGATCGGGAAGTTCCGGTACCTCAAGGTGTCGCTGGCCGTCGTCCTCATGATGGTGGGGAGCAAGATGCTGGCCGCCCCCTGGCTGAAACCCATCTTCGGGAAGAACTTCAGCCTCTACCTGCTGGGCGCCATCTTCCTGGTCCTGGCCGGGGGGATCGCGTTCTCGCTGCTCAGGCCGGCCGAACCGCGGTGAACATCCGCTCGAGAGCGGCCTCGTCGAGCGTCTCCTTCTCGAGCAGCTCCCTCGCCCCGCCCTCCAGGACGTCCCGGTGCCGCTCGATGATCCCCCGGGCCTTGGCGAACGCCCCGTCCACGATCTCCCGGACGGCGCAGTCGATCTCGCGCGCGGTCTCCTCGCTGTAGGTCCGCTCCAGGAAGCCGCCGCCGGTGCCGCCCAGGAACGTATTGCGATCCCTCTCGAAGGCGACGTTGCCGAGCTTGGGGACCATCGCGTAGCGGGTCACCATGTGGCGGGCGGTGTCCGTGACCCGGGCCAGATCGTCGGCGGCGCCGGTCGAGAGGTGGCCGTAGACCACGTGCTCCGCGGCCCGCCCGCCGAGAAGCACGGACATCTTGTTCTCGAGCTCCTCCTTCGTCATCAGGTACCGGTCCTCCGTCGGCCGCTGGATCGTGTACCCGAGGGCGCCGATCCCGCGCGGGATGATGGAGACCTTGTGCACCTTGTCGGACCCGGGGATGCCGGCCGCCACGAGGGCGTGCCCCATCTCGTGGTACGCCACGATCTCCCGCTCGCGGGGATTGAGGAGCCGGTTGCGCCGCTCGAGCCCCGCGACGATCCGCTCCAGGGCGGTCGTGAAGTCGGCCATGCCCACCTTCTCGGCCCCCCGCCGGGTCGCCGTCAGCGCCGCCTCGTTCACCAGGTTGGCCAGATCTGCCCCGGTGAAGCCGGGGGTGAGCCCCGCGATCGCCTCCGGGTCCACGGTGTCGTCGACGGTCGCCTTCTTCAAATGGACGTTCAGGATGTCCCTGCGCCCCACCCGGTCCGGCCGGTCGATCAGCACCTGGCGGTCGAACCGCCCGGCGCGCAGCAGCGCCGGGTCGAGGATCTCCGGCCGGTTCGTGGCCGCCAGAAGCACGATGCCCGAGGTGGGGTCGAAGCCGTCGAGCTCCACCAGGAGCTGGTTGAGCGTCTGCTCCTTCTCGTCGTGGCCTCCCGACATCGGGCCGGCGCCCCGGGCCCTGCCCAGCGCGTCGAGCTCGTCCACGAAGATGATGCAGGGGGCCTTCTTGCGCGCCTGCTCGAACAGGTCGCGCACCCGGGCCGCCCCCACGCCGACGAACATCTCCACGAACTCGGAGCCGCTGATCGAGAAGAACGGGACGCCCGCCTCCCCCGCCACCGCGCGCGCCAGCAGCGTCTTCCCCGTCCCCGGGGGGCCGACGAGGAGCACGCCTTTCGGCATCCGCGCCCCCAGCCGCCCGTACTGCCGCGGGTCCTTGAGGAAGTTGACGGTCTCCTGGAGCTCGGCCTTGGCCTCGTCCACCCCCGCGACGTCGGCGAACGTGACCTTCGTATCCGTCTCGACGAAGATCTTCGCCTTGCTCTTCCCGATGGACATGAGCCCGTCCGACCCGATGCGGCCCGCCATCCTCCGGGAAAGGTAGACCCAGACCGCCGCGAACAGGACGATCGGGACGACCCAGGAAAGGAGCAGCGGAAGGAAGGTGCTCTCCACGTGGCCGGCGAACTTGACGTTGTATTTCGACAGGTCCTCCGCCAGTTCGGGCTCGACGCGGTTCGTGGTGAAACGCTTCTTCCCTTCGAGCGGCTCCGTGAGCTCCCCCCGGATCTGGTTCTGCGCGACGACCACCTCCTTGACCTTTCCTTCCTTGAGCAGCCTCTGGAACTCGCTGTAGGGAAGCGGCGTCACGTCCTGGAACCGCACGATCGCGTCCTGGAGCAGCAGCACGCCCAGCATCGCCAGGAAGATGTACACGAAGGTGAACCGGGTCTTGTCCATGGGGCCTCCCTCCCTGCAATCCGCCCGGATCGCGACACGGCATTTTTTTGACGCACGGTCCTATGATGCACCGCGGAGGGCGGAAGGCGCAACAGGCGGGGAACCCGACGGAAATATCCGGCGCCCCGCAAATGACGGGAACGTCCCCGCCCGCCGGGTTGTATACTGTGGCCATCCGGGTTCCCGCGACATCATCACCAGGCATTCCCCAAGGAGGGACGGATGAAGCGACCAGCGGTTTTCGTCGGCGTCGTCCTGTCGGTTGTCATCCCGGCGTTCCTCGCCGCCGGCGTCGCGGCCGAAAAACCGTTCACGGCGCGCGCCGCGGCGAAAGGCGCGGCCAAGGGTCCCGCGAAGGGCGGAACCGACATCGGGAAGGAGAGCGAGATCTACGGGCCGATGACGGTCAGGGCCGTCCCCGCCGCCGCCAGGGGCACGGAGCGGCCGGTCGACCAGAAGCAGTGCTTCGAGTGCCACGACGCGATCCAGGCGCTGAAAGAGGGAGGCAAGCACGCGAACAACAACTGCGTGAACTGCCACGACGGCGCGGCGGAGCACCTGAAGGACGAAAGCAAACGTCCCGCAACGCGCTTCGGGACCGATACGTGCGGCGGATGCCACCCCGACCAGTATTCCAGCCTGAACACCTTGAACCTCAAAAAACCGGCCCGCACCGAGAAGTCGCTCCTGACGGAGCGCTCCCCGAACCCGTTCTGGGACAAGCTGATGATGGGGCACGGCTTCACCAAGGAGCACGCCAACCCGCGCAGCCACGCGTTCATGCTGGTCGACCAGTTCGTCGTCGACCGGGCCTTCGGCGGACGCTTCCAGCCGAAGAACGGGTGGAGCTACGTCGCCATGCCGGGGCCGGTGAAGGCCTGGGACGTCATCGAGGACCGGTACCCCGACGTGAAGGAGCAGAAGGTGTTCCTCCCGGAAACCGCGGCGGCGGTGAACCCGACCTGCATGCAGTGCAAGACGCAGGACCAGATCCTCAAGTGGAAGTACATGGGGGACAAGGACGAGCGGGCGATGTGGGACCGGACCTCGAACCCGGTGGCGATGGCGAAGGACGTGCAGAACGGCATGAACTGCTTCATCTGCCACGACCCCCACGCGGCGAAGCCGCGCATCGTCCGCGACGCCCTGATCCAGGCGCTGACCCGGCCGGAAAAAGACACGCTCTGGCACAAGGACAAAAACCCCACGAAGATCGACGTGAGGGATTTCCGCGAGGGCTACCGGAAGATCGCGCTCCTTTCGAAGTACGACGCGAACCTCCAGTGCGGGCAGTGCCACGTCGAGTACAACTGCAACCCGGGCTTCGACTCCAGAACGGGGGAGTACTCGATCAAGGCGGGCGACCAGCGGACGAACCATTTCCCGTTCAAGAACGTCCTTTCGATCTACGACCATTACAACGCGCTGGGCTTCCGCGACTTCCGGCACGCGCTGACGGGCGGCCTGCTGTGGAAGGCGCAGCACCCGGAGGCGGAGACGTACTGGGGCTCGGTGCACGACAGGGCGGGCGCCAAGTGCGACGCCTGCCACATGCCGAAGGTCCGCAACGCCAGGGGCAAGGTGTACACCTCCCACTGGGCGACCAGCCCGAAGAGCTACCTGAAGCAGACCTGCCTCACGTCGAAATGCCACCCGAACCTGACGGAGCACCAGGCGATCTACGAGATCGAGTCGATCCGCAACTACACCAAGGGGAGGATGCGCAAGGCGGAGTTCTGGCTCTCCGAGCTGATCGACAAGATCGTGGAGGCGAAGGCGGCCGGGCTTCCCGCCGACGTGATCCGCGAGGCGCAGGAGCAGCACCAGAAGGCGCACGTCCTGTGGGAGTGGTGGACGGCCGAGAACTCCGACGGCTTCCACAACCCCTCGCTGGCCCGCGAGTCGCTGGCGCGGTCCATCGAGGAGTCGAAGAAGGGGATCAAGCTGATCGCCGACGCGACGGCGAAGAAGACCGCGTCGAAGTGACGCTTCGCGGCGGGGCGGCCCAACCGGGGCCGCCCCCGTCGGGTCAGCGGCGGGATGCGCCGGTCTCGCGCCCGCGACCGGCGAGGATATCCTTCCTGATGATGTCCCCGTACTCCTCCCTTTCCCGGATCAGCCGGTGGCTCCCCTCCTCCACCATCACGGCGGCGGCCCGGGGGAAGGAGAAGTTCGTCTGCAAGGGGACGAAATACGCCCCCGCGTCCATGATCGCCAGGACGTCGCCCCGCTTGAGGGAAGGAAGACGCTTCACCTGGAAGAGCACGTCGTAGGGAGTGCAGGTCGGCCCGAAGACCCGGAAATACTCCTCCCTGGGAGCCGAAAGCCTCGTTGCGTGGAGAAGCTCGTGGCACTCCCAGCCCGCGGGTCCCGCGAGACTCCTCCCTCCGTCGACGATGACTTCCCGGATCCCGTTCCTCGACGTTTTCACGTCGAGGACCTTCACCATCGCGAACATGGCCGTGCAGGTGACGGCCGTCCCGGGCTCCAGGATCAGCGTCGGGAGGGCGGCCGACGGGGCGGACGAAAAATATTTCTTCAGGACGTCGGTGACGGCGGCGGCGTATTCCTCCGGGCGGTTGCAGCGTTTCATCGCCGCCTCCTGGACCGGCAGGTTCGCCTCGAGAAGCCTCGCGTCCAGGGAATCGTACGCCCGGACGGTCCCGACGGTGCTGTATCCCCCGCCGAGGTCGACGTACCGGATGGAGATATCGAGTTTCTCCCGGAGCAGCCGGGCGAGGCGGCACATCTCGCGGGCCGCCCTGGCGTAGTCGCGCGGGCCGCCCACGCCCTCTCCCGCGCCGATGTGGACGTGCATGCCCACGGGCGCGACGTTCTTCAGCCCCTTGAGGCGGCGGTAGGCCTCGAAAGCCTCGCCGGTTTCCATGGGGAACCCGAATTTCCCCTGCCACCCGACGGACGTGACGACCCGGACCCCGACGTTCTGCCGGCGCCCGTGCATCCCCGCGAGCTCCTCGACTACGTCGATCTCGTGCGAGCCGTCGACGTTGAGGAGCTTGATGTTCCTCGAGACGGCCAGTTCCAGGTCCCGCGCGGTCTTGCCGGGGCCGTTGTAGACGATCCGGTCGGGAGAAACCCCCAGTTCCAGGGCGAGCCACAGCTCGAAGCCCGAAACCACCTCGGCGTCCGCCCCGAGCGCGTCCAGGGCGGTCAGGACCCCGGGCAGCGGATTGGTCTTGTAGGAGTAGGCGACCTCCACTTTGGGGTACCTGGCGGTGAAGCTGTCCCGGAACTCCTCGTAGTTCTTCCGGAGGCGCTCCGCGTCGACCACGTACAGGGGGGTCCCGTACCGCTCCGCGAGTTCCAGGCAGTCGACGCCGCGCAGCGTCATCTGCCCTCTCGCTCCGGCCTTCAGGTCCCAAAGCGACGGGGACAGCGGGCTTTTGCCGGCGAGATACCCGTCCCTCGCGGAAGAGTGGTCGAAGACCGGCAGAAGCCGCTTCGGCACCTTCTCGAGCGCCTTCCGGAACCGATCGTCCCGAAGCGAGCAGACCGCCGACCGGATGGTTTTTTTCAGGTTGCCTTTCGCGGTTTTCAGCATCCCAAGGGTTCCTTGTCCCCGCATTCGCCGGGCGACGGCGCGCGGCAAACGGTATATCGGCATTTCCCGGGGGAATTTTCAAACAGAAATTCGTGATATCTTCCAGGATCATGAAGAAGCGGGAAGGGAAAGGGGCCCCGCCCGGAGAGGGAGCCGTCCGGTCCGGCCTCGACGTTCTGGCCGGGGAGCGGTTCGCCCCCCTGCGCGGGCTTTCGGTGGGGCTGATCTGCAACCCCACCTCGGTGGACCGGTCGCTGCGGCACGCGGCGGACCTTTTCCACGGTGCGCGGGGAGTGCGCCTGTCCGTCCTGTTCGGCCCGGAACACGGCGTGCGCGGCGACGCGCAGTACATGGTTTCCGTCGGGGACGAGCGCGACCGACGGACCGGGGTGCGGGTCCGCTCCCTCTACGGGGACACCCCCGCGTCGCTCCGTCCTCCCCGGACGGCGCTGCGCGGGCTCGACGCCCTGGTCTTCGACATCCAGGACGTCGGCGCGCGCTACTACACCTACCAGGCCACCATGCTCTTCTGCATGGAGGCGGCGGCGGAGGCCCGCATCGCCTTCCTCGTCCTCGACCGGCCCAACCCCGTCGGCGGGCTCGAAGTCGAGGGCCCCGCGCTGCGCCCCGGCTTCGAATCCTTCTGCGGCGTGCACGACGTCCCGGCCCGCCACGGCCTCACCGTCGGCGAGCTGGCCGGGCTCTACCGGGAAGAGCTCGGGCTCGACCTCGCGCTCACGGTGATCCCGTGCGACGGCTGGAGGCGCGGCATGACATGGCGCGAGACCGGTCTCCCGTGGGTCTTCCCGTCACCCAACATGCCGACGCCCGAAACGGCGCTGGTCTACCCTGGGATGTGCCTCCTCGAGGGGACGAACCTGAGCGAGGGGCGCGGCACCACACGGCCCTTCGAGCTGTTCGGCGCACCGTGGCTCGACGCGGAGCGGCTGGCGGAGACGCTGAACGGGCGGAAGCTCCCGGGCTGCCGCTTCCGGCCGGTCCGGTTCGTCCCGACCTGGGACAAGCACGCGGGGGCGCCGTGCCAGGGCGCCGAGATCCACGTCCACGCCCCCGGCTCGTTCCGCCCCTTCCGCACCGGTATGGCGTGCGTCGCTGCGGCGCGCGCCCAGGATCCCGGGCGTTTCCGCTGGAGGACCGAAGCCTACGAGTTCGAGAGCGGCATCCCTGCCTTCGACCTGCTCTGCGGATCCGCGCGCGAGCGTGAGACGATCGACCGCGGCGGCGACTGGCGCGCACTCCGGGCGGCATGGGCGCGCGAGGAGCGGGCGTTCCGGAAACGCCGCGCCGCCCACCTCCTGTACGGACCGTGACCTTCTCGCTTTCCCCCTTCCCCGGAGAGGCAGGACTTCCCGGCCTGCGGATCGGCGGCTCGATCGCGCGGCGCGGGAATGCGCTGTCGCTCGATTGCGCGATCGAGGGAGACCTGTCCCGCGTCGCCCTCACCGCCCCCGCCGCCCGTCCGGAGCGGAAGGACCGCCTCTGGGAGGAAACGTGCCTGGAGCTCTTCCTCGCCGCCGCGGGATCCGAGGGCTACCTCGAATTCAACCTGTCGCCGGCCGGCCACTGGAACGCGTACCGCTTCGGGTCGTACCGGCAGGGAATGCGGGAGGAGGATACGGTCGCCGCGCTCCCTTTCAAGGTCTCGCGGGAACCGGGCGCCCTTCGCTTCGCGGTCGCGCTGGACATCGGCGGGGTCGTCCCGGAAGGGTCCGACGCGGAAGCCGGGGTCTGCATCGTCGTCCTGACCGCGGAGGGAAGGACGAGCCACTGGGCGGTGGCGCACGCCGGCCCTCGGCCGGACTTTCACCGGAGGGACGGGTTCGTTCTGAAGATGCACGGGGGATGAAGAACGCGGAAAGGATGGAGACGCCGCGCTTGCGGAAGAAGCCGATCAGGCGGCCTGCGTACCGACCAGCCCGCTGCGGATGTTGGCGAGCAGCAGCCGGATCCGCTCGTCGTGCTCTTTTTCAAGGCGCTCGAAGCCGCAATATGCCTTTTTCATGACCACGCTGATTTCCTTCTGAACGGGCGTCTTTCCGTATCTTTCCCGGTCCGTCCGCATCGCAGCCCTCCCGATCCCCTTTCTTATCGGCAGGAAATGCATTTTCCATGCCGGAAGTTTCTTCCCGGGCTAAAACCGGAAGTGATCGATATTCAAGGAGGTGTGAAGCGCCCCCCGCGATGGCCGCGCCCGCACCGCGTCAAGGAGCGTGCGATCGTCAAGGGATTGACGGAACGGGCGGTATACAAAACCCGGCGCCCGTGTGTAGACTGGCCGTGGAGGGCGAGCTTGGACTTCGGGCGGAAAGAGACGATCGAGGCGAAGGAGCGGGTCTACCGGCTGGCGTACGCGACACCGCTGGTCGAGGAGGCCCCGCTGTCGCGGCGGTTCGGGGGGAAGGTCCTCTCCAAGCTGGAGAACCTGCAGAACACCGGGTCGTTCAAGATCCGGGGGGCCGCCAACAAGCTGCTCTCCCTGGATCGGAACCGGGTGAAGGGCGTCATCACGGCCAGCGCGGGGAACCACGCCCGCGGGGTCGCCCGGGCGGCGAGCGAGGCGAACATCCCCGCCACCCTCGTGATGCCGCTGTGGGCCCCCGTTTCCAAGGTCACCGCCGCGCAGCGCGAAGGGGGCGAGTTCGCCCGCATCATCCAGCACGGCGAGACCTTCGCGGAAGCGCTTCAGCACGCCTCCACGCTGGCGGCGGGCTGCGGGCTCGCCATGATCCACGCCTACGACGACCCGATGGTGATCGCGGGCCAGGGCACCCTGGGGCTGGAGATCGTCGAGGAGATCGGCGGCCCTCCGGCGACGGTGTACGTCCCCGTGGGAGGCGGCGGGCTGATCGCGGGGATCGGGGCGGCCATCAAGGAAACGTACCCGGACGCGGAGCTGGTCGCCGTGCAGGCGGAAGGGGCCTCGTCGCTCATCCCGTCGCTCGCGGCGGGCAAGCCCGTGGCGTGCGCCGAGGCCCGCACGATCGCGGACGGGATCGCGATCAAGCGGATGAGCGACCGGACCTTCGAGGCGGCCAGGCGGTGGGTGGACGACGTCGTCACCGTGGACGACGAGGAGATCGCGGCGGCCATCCTCTACGCCCTCGAGGAGATGAAGACCACGCTCGAGGGGGCGGGCGCGGCCCCGCTGGCGGCCCTGCTCTACAAGCGGCCGCCGACCCGGTTCCCCGCCGTGATGGTCCTCTCCGGCGGCAACATCAACGTCAATTTCCTGGCCCACATCACGGAGCGGGGGCTGTTCCGCTCCGGGCGGCTCGTCCGCCTGCGGTTCCTGCTCCCCGACGTGCCCGGCTCCCTGGCCGCCCTGCTCGTCGTCATCGCCCGCGAGCGGTCCAACGTGGTGAGCATCGAGCACGACCGCCTGCCGCACGACTGCCCGCCCGGGTATTCCACCGTCGAGCTTCTGCTGGAAACGCGCGACCGGTCGCACGGCGAGGAGCTGTCGGCGCGGCTGCGCGAAGAGGGGTTCAAGGTCATCGACCGGGAACCCGGGCGTTCCCCTTCATAAATATTTCATCCAGCCCCAGGTCTTCTCGCTCTTCTTTCCGCAGTACCACCGGCAGACGGGGTACAAGGCGACCAGGGCAACGATCCAGATGAAATACACGTAGCGGATGCCGCCTTCCAGGGCGTCCATCGTCAGGTTCCCGATCGGGACCCCTTTCAGCACGACGCCTCCCGCCGCCATCACCAGGAGGAGCATGGGGAAATGGATGATGTAATAGAAAAGCGGCACGCGCCCGAACATGATGAACGGCGTCCCGATGCGGGGCAGCCTTTTTTCCAGGCCGGCCAGCAGGCACAGCCCCGGCCCCAGCGTCATCAGCAGGAAACTCAGGGACGGGGGGTACTTGCAGCAGTTCAGGAACGTGAGGAGCGTGCGGACGGAATTCCTGCGCACGTACCACGGGTGGGGATCCCCGTAGACGTTCAGCACCCTCAATGCGATGAAGGCCGCGATCGACGCCAGGCCGAGCAGGAGGATGATCCGCGTCCTCCGTTCCTTCTCCATCGTGAACAGCTTCCCGAAGAGATACCCCAGGGCCATGACCCCCGTCCATGGGATCAGGGGGTAGACGACCCTGACGTGCAGCGTCGGGGAAAGGGATATCTCCCGGCTGGCCTGGTGCAATATGCTCCACGCGAGATAATAAGGCGAGGCCGGATCCACGGCCACGCCGTCCAGCAGGTTGTGCCCGAACACCATCGCGATGCCGTACGCGAGGATCGCCCGGTCCGGCAGCCAGACCAGGAGAGACAACAGGATCATGGAAAACCCGAGGACCCAGATCACCTGGAGCAATATTTCGGTCGAGGAAAGCGTCAACACCCTGGAAAAATAGGCGATCTCCAGCGTGACGAGGATCAGCCCCCGGACCAGGAGGTATTCCGACAGCTCGGCCTTCGTCTTTCCCCGGTACATGAAGAGGAACGCGCTCGCGCCCGCGAGGAAAACGAACATCGGCGCCCCGAAATTCGCCATCCATCGCATGAAGAAGAGGAACAGCGTCGTCCGCTTGAGGTCCAGGAGGTCGAACGAGCCGGCGAACGCGTAGCCCCGGGCATGATCCAGCGCCATGAACGCCATGATCAGCCCGCGCAGGCAATCGATCGACTCGACCCGCGGCAAGCGGTACCCGTACTTCCCGTTCTGTCCCGCCGCCGTTGATTCGCCCATTTCGCCGCGCTTTCCCGTATCGTTCATTGGCTATTGGTCCTTATCGTCAAATCGCTAAAAATCTTGAGGAAATAAAGAGGAACGTGCGGAGGCCGGCGTCCGCCGATAATCCTCCCGCACCCATTATCGCGCCGTTCCGTCGAAGACGCGAAACCTCTTCACGAATCGGGGCGAATCGGATACATTGGCTCCCGTTGCCGTCCAAACATCTCCCGTGAGAGGACACCCGTTGAAGCGATCCGGCAATCCTTTTCCGCCCTTCCTGCTGCCGCTGTTGATCCTGGCTGCGCTCGCCGCGACATCCCCGGCGGACGCGGACGAGGTCCCCTACGAGACGACGCCGGACAACGTCGTGGAAGCCATGCTGAAGATCGCCGACGTCGGAGCCCGGGACAACGTGGTGGACCTCGGGTCGGGGGACGGCAGGATCGTGATCGCGGCCGCCAGGGATCACGGCGCGCACGCGCTCGGGATCGAATACGACAGCGAGCTGATCGAGTTGAGCCGCAGGAACGCGAAGCGGGAAGGCGTGGCGGTCAGGGCGAAGTTCCTGAAACAGGACATCTTCGACACGGATATCCGGAAGGCCACCGTCGTGACGATGTACCTGCTTCCGGAGGTGAACCTCGACCTGCGGCCGAGGATCCTGTTCGAGCTCGCGCCCGGCACGCGCGTCGTGTCGCACGACTGGAACATGGGCGACTGGGAGCCCGACGACCACGCCGTGGTTTCCGCGGAGGACAAGAAGGTCTATCCCCTGGCGCACAGCACGGTGTACCTCTGGATCGTCCCTGCGCGCATCGCGGGCTTCTGGCGCGGCACGCTCTCCGGCCCGGACGGGGACGAGCGGGTGGTGGTCGAGTTCGCGCAGCGTTTCCAGGAGGCCACCGC
The DNA here is from genome assembly GCA_964612075.1 of uncultured bacterium. Taxonomy (GTDB): domain Bacteria; phylum Desulfobacterota; class Deferrimicrobia; order Deferrimicrobiales; family Deferrimicrobiaceae; genus UBA2219. The sequence continues at coordinate 10,670 of CAZTFC010000021.1, read as the reverse complement.
GACCGTGTGGCTCAAGCGCTGGACCATGGCGGGGAGCGCGCGCATCCGGGGCGACGCCGTGTCGCTGACCGTCGACCGTTCGTCGTGGAAGGAAGACTCGCCGCCGCTGTTCTTCAAGATGCGGGTGACGAAGGACCGGATCGAGGGCGAAGCCCGCGACGGCGGCGACCGCTACGTGCTGCGGGCGAAGCGGCTGGCGAACTGACCGGCCTCCCCCCGGGCCTTTTCCGCAAATCTCCTCCCGCGGCGAATCCCGCGATCGCGCCGGCCAATCCTAATTTGTGTGATCCTGCACCCGCAACGGTTTCGGGGGAAGGAGGACGACCATGGCGCAGGAATTGGCGCGTAAAAACGACACGATCGTGAACGGGATCAACGTGGACCAGCTGTTCGGCACCGTCGAGGCGATCAAGGACAACCCGGAAATCGCCCGGTTCAGGTTCCGCGCGAGGAACAAGTGGGTCGCGGGCACGTACAACCGGGCCTCCGTCAGGGACTTCTACGGCGCGCTGCGGGAGGACATCTCGCGTGAGCCGGCGGTGTACGACATCGACGAGCCGCCGGTACTGCTCGGGTCGAACCTGGGCACGAATCCGGCCGAATACCTGCTGGTCGCGCTTTCGGGCTGCCTGACGACCACGCTGATCGCGCAGGCCGCCGTGCGCGGCATCGAGATCCGGAACGTGGAATCCCGGTTCGAGGGGGACCTGGACCTGCGGGGGTTCCTGGGGGTGTCCGAGGACGTTCCCGTGGGGTACGAGAGGATCTCGGTCCTCATGAAGATCGACGCCGACATTACGGACGCGGAGAAAGAGGAACTGATCCGGGCGGCGAAGAAGTACTCGCCGGTCTACAACAGCATCGCGAGGCCGGTGGCGGTTTCCGTGGATCTCGACGGCGCTTGAACCGGCCCGGATGGCCGGGGAAGGGGCGATGACATGAACGGCGCGGCGAAAGCGCCGCGCCGTGCCTTTCAGCCGACGGCCTCCGGGACCACGAAATCCTCACGCTTCATATAATCGCGCGCGTACCGTGCGATCTCCAGCTCCGCCAGCTTCGAGATTCTGCCGATCTCCTTCAGCGTGGGATTCTGCACCTCGAACCGCTGCCGCTTCGCATGGTAGTACTTGCGGATGGGCGTTTCCGCCTGGAGCGTCAGGGCGCAGCCTCCCATCTTCCTCCATTCCAGCCATCTCATCTGCCCCGCGGTTTCCGAAAGGACGTATACCATGTTTCCCCCCCTCCTGATGCCTTGATAGATCGGACGCCGGCCGAAAATCTTTAGCATTTCTTCGGTAAAAGAAGAACCGGGGGCCATTTCCGCGTCCGGGGCTCCGTCCGTCCGCACCCCTTGAACCGGGGCCGGTTTCGGGCGAAGATTGAGGCATAATCCGACCAGTCAACCCGCGACCCAACCCGCACGACCTTATCCGGAAAGGGGGTGAGCCGGAGCGATCTCCTGACGGGAAACCTTCTCCTTGATGTTCGGCGCAACGGACCAACCGGAAAGCCAGGAGGGGCCATGAGCGACGGGAAGAGGATTTCAAGGGAATGCCAGGGAATCGACCGGCGGAACTTCCTCAAATACGCCGGTGCGGCGGGCGCGGCCCTCGCGTTGAGCGAGATCGCACTCCCGAAAGCGCACGCCGCCGAGGCGAAGAAGGCGAAGATCACGGGCAAGACCCACGTCCTCGCGTGCAACGAAAAAACCTCCCATGACGGGTTCTGGGACAATTCGAGGGCTCCCGTCCTGAACATCAAGTCCGGCGAGACGGTCTATATCGAGACCGGAACCCACCTGATGAGCAAGATGAAGCCCGGGGCCGACATCAACGACTGGATGAGGTGGTACAAGGAGGTCATCGCCCAGACCGAGGAGACGTACATCCTGCCGGACGATTTCACCGGGGCGAAGAAGATCAAGAAGGGCGGGGGCCACCATCACCTGACCGGCCCGATCTACATCGAGGACGCGGAGCCGGGCGACTTCCTCCAGGTGGAGATCCTCGACATCGTACCGGGCGACTACGGGTTCAACCTGAACCCGATCACCTCGTTCATGAAGCTGGGGCTTCTGGCGGAAGACTACCCGGACGGTAAGGTCCGCTGGTACCACGTCAACCGGAAGGACATGACCTTCGAGTTCCAGCCGGGGATCAAGCTTCCCGTCCGGCCGTTCCCGGGAACGATCGGCGTCCAGATTCCGGAACCGGGGATGTGGAGCAACGTTCCCCCGGGGAAGCACGGCGGCAACCTCGACAACAAGGACCTGGTCGCCGGGACCGTCCTGTACCTCCCCGTCCACGTCAAGGGCGCGGGATTCGAGACCGGGGACTCCCATTTCGCCCAGGGGCACGGGGAGATCAACCTCAACGCGCTGGAGGGGTATTTCAAGACCATCACGTGCCGGTTCAACGTCCGCAAGGACCTCAAAGGGATGCTGGACTGGCCGTTCGCGTCCACCCCGACCCACTGGGTCGCGATGGGGATGCACACCGACGCCTTCAAGTCGTGCCAGATGGCGGCGCGGCAGGCGATCGAGTTCCTCAACAAGCACTACGGGCTGGACAAGATGGAAGCCTACGCCTTCTGCTCCATGGGGGTCGACTTCCACGTGACCCAGCTCGTCGACTACACGATCGGGATCCACGCGATGATTCCAAAGGGCAGCTTCGTCGGGAAGCAGTACGCGGGGAAAAACGATCTCCTGATCCCGAAGCTTGCCTGAAGGCGGGAAACCCACAGCGGCGCCGGGGATCCGCGGGAAGGTCCCCGGCGCGAAAATCCCGGGAGGAACCATGGCGCTGAAAGCGGAGTACGACATCCGGTGCAGCTGCGGGGCGGCTTTCACCGCGGAAGCCTGCGAATACCTGCTCGCGGAGCACGATCCCGGGCTCAAAGACGCCATCCTCTCCGGGGAGTTCAACCGGGTCACGTGCCCGTCGTGCGGCCACGGGCTGGCCGTCGGCAACAGCTACCTGTACAGGGACGAAACGAACCGGCTGTCCGTCTGGGTCTGCGGCAGGGGGGACCTGCCGAAAGGCAATGAGGGGCGTAAGGAACTGCTCGAGCGTCTTCGCTCCCGCCTCGAATGCCACTACACGGACGGGGCGGAACCCGGCAAGGAGCTCGTGGTCTTCGGCCGGGAGGCACTGATCGAGCTGCTGCTGAAGGAGGACCCCGCCTTGAGGAAAAGCGAGGCGGGGCACCTCAAGAGGAACCCCGCCTTCCTGCTGATCCCGAACGGAGGGAACGACCCGGGGTACCTGGTGCTCCAGGGGAGGAAGATCCGTGTCGCCATCCCGCTCCGTTTGCCCACGGACCCCGACGGGCCGGCGGCCGGCCCCGGAAACCGCGGGAAATGGCTGAAGGCGTATTCCGACGGGATGAACATCCACAATCCCTACAGCTCCTTCCTGGACAGGCGCAGGATCTCCGGCTGGGACAGGATCCGGAAGGAAGAGCCGCCGGGAGGGCTGAAGGGCGAATTCGAGGACTTCGCCGAAAGCTGGGCGCGCAGCAAGGTGGACGCCAGGCGGTTCCGGGCCCGGTACCCCGAACGGGCGAAATTTCTGGACCGGCTGTCGGAAAAGAGCGTCCCGAGGAAGGTCCGCCCGCTCCGCGTGGGACCGCGGAGATGAAACCCGCCGGGGTCGCCGCGGCGGTCCTGCTCTTCCTCCTCCACGCATTCGCCGCCCCGGCGGACCCGATCCACGAGGCGGCCGGGGCGGGCAAGGTCGAGGAGCTGCGCCGGCTGATCGCCGCCGGGACCGACGTCAACGCGCGGACCGCCGGCGGCGGCACCCCGCTGCACGACGCGGTGTTATGGGGCCACCGCGATATCGCCGCGCTGCTCCTTTCGAAGGGCGCGCAGGTCGACGCGAGGGACGAAAACGGCATGACGCCGCTGCACCTCGCCGCGAACGGGGACCACAGGAAGATCGCGGAGCTCCTCATCGGGAAAGGCGCGGCGGTCGACGCGAAGGCCCGCAACGGCTGGACGCCGCTGCACGTCGCGGCGATCTGGGGGCACGAAAACGCGGCCGGGGCGCTGATCGCCGCCGGCGCGGACGTCAACGCCCGGGCCCTTCCGGACGCTCCCCGGCTGCGCGCCCCGGAAAGCGCCGCAAGGTGCCACAAGGACGTCGCCGCGCTCCTCGGGAGAAAGGGTGCAAACGGCGGCCCGGGCGCGAAGGCCGGCCTGACGCCGCTGGGCGCCGCGATCCTGAACGGCCAGAAGGAGATGGCCGCGCTGCTCCGGAAGCACGGGGGCGCGGAATGACCGCCGTTCAGAAGGTGATCACCTCCCTGCCCTGCTCCATGTATTTCGCCAGGCCCGGGTGCCCCTTCATCTCGTCGCACAGCGGAAGCCCCTGCGCCTCGACCCCCGGAAGCGCCCCCATCTTGGCGGCGCAGGCCCGGCAGACGCAGTCGATCAACCCCTTGGCCCGGACCTTCGCGTAGAGGTCCGAGAACGGCTTCCCCTCCTCCGCCAGCTCGTTCACGACCTTCGTGGCGCTCCCCTCGATCATCACCTTGACGTCGTACCCCTTCTCCTCCATGTCGAGGGCGTTCAGCAGCACGTGGACGAAGCACATCGGGTCGCCGTTGAAGGCCGCCAGGACCACTTTTCTGCCCATGTCCGTTCCTCCCTTCCGGTTCATGCAGTCCGACCTGCATCATCGATTATATGAAGGCCGACGGCCGCCGATTGATGATTTTTCCCGTCACGGCCGATCATACAGGGGAGCGCCCGGACGCGGAGGCCATGCGAATGAAACCCGCAGGGAAAAAAATCATCGCCGTGCTCGGGATCCTCGCGGCCCTCGCCGCCGCCATAGCCCTTCTCCTTTCGGGGCTGGACCGCATTGTCGCGGCGGCCATCGAAAAGTGCGGATCGGAGGCCGCGGGCACGGAGGTGCGGGTCTCTTCCGTCCGGATCCGGCCGGCCGCGGGCGAGGGTTCCATCCGGCGCCTGAGCGTGGCCAACCCCCCCGGGTTCTCCGCGCCGGAGGCGCTCCGGCTGGAGGACATCGTCATCGGGGTTCGCGCCGCCGCGCTGACGGGAGACCCCGTCGTCATCGACCGGATCGTCGTCCGCGCCCCCCACGTCAATTACGAAATCAACGAGGCCGGCCGGTCGAACCTCGACGCGATCCGGAAGAACCTGGAGAGATCGCGCAGGGGGGTCGCACCGAAGAGCGGGAACCGGGGCGACGCGGGCCGCAGGATCGTCATCCGGAAGCTGGTCATCGAGCGCGGCAGGATCGACGTGCGGGTGGCGGAGGCCCCGGGCAAGCCGCTGTCGGCCGCGCTGCCCCGGATCGAGCTGGAAAACGCAGGCGGCCGCGGCGGCGACACCCCGGACGCCGTCGCGAACCAGGTCGCCGGCCGCATCCTGGCGCACGCGGCGGTTTCGGCCCCAGCCTCCGGAATCGGGCGGCTCCTGGGGGACGCATCAAGGGAGGCCGGGGGGGCGCTGAAGAGGCTCTTCGGGAAATAGCGCCCGCCTGTGCTATCTTTTGCGGATGAACCGCGCCAAGACCCTCCCGCCCTTCTCCCGCCGCGCCGAGGCGGTCACGCCGTTCCTCGCGATGGAGGTCCTCGAGCGGGCCAAGGAGCTGGAGGCCGGGGGGAGGGACGTCGTCTACCTCTGCGTGGGGGAGCCCGACTTCCCGACGCCCGCGGTCGCGTGCGAGGCCGCGGTCCGGGCGATCCGGGAAGGGGACACGAAGTACACCCACTCCCTCGGCCTGCCGGAGCTTCGCGAGGCGATCGCCGGGCATTACCACCGGCGGTACGGCGTGCAGGTCGACCCCGGGCGCATCATCGTTTCCTCCGGGACCAGCCCGCTGCTGCTGCTCCTGTTCTCCGCGCTGCTTACGGAAGGCGACGAGATCATCCTTTCCGACCCCTGCTACGCCTGCTACCCGAACTTCATCCGCTTCCACGGCGGCGACCCCCGGTTCCTCCGCACCCGGGAGGAGGACGGGTTCCAGCCCCGCCCCGAAGAGGTCCGGAGGATGATCACCCCGCGGACGCGCGGGATCTTCGTCAACTCCCCCTCCAACCCCGCCGGCTCCATCCTGCCGCCGGAGTGGTTCGAGGAGCTGGCTTCCCTCCCCGTCCCGCTGATCTCGGACGAGGTGTACCACGGGCTGACCTACGAGGGCGAGGAGCGATGCGCCCTCGAGTTCGACCCGGACGCCTTCGTCGTCGGCGGCTTCTCCAAGACCTTCGCCATGACGGGATGGCGGCTGGGCTGGCTCATCGCGCCCGCCTCCCGGATGCGGGTCCTCCAGAGCATGCACCAGAACTTCCTGATCAGCGCGGCCCATTTCGTCCAGCGGGCCGGGATCGCGGTCCTCGAGGGCGGGTGGGAGGACGTGGAGAAGATGCGGGCCTCTTACGACAGGCGGCGCCGCCACCTGGTCGAGCGGCTCCGGCGCCTGGGGCTAGGCGTCCGCAGGATGCCCCAGGGGGCATTCTACGTGCTGGCCGACGCGCGGCACGTCAACCCCGATTCGCTCGCGCTGGCGATGGAGATCCTCGAAGCGACCGGCGTCGCCCTCACCCCGGGGATCGACTTCGGCGAAGGCGCGGAGGGGTACCTGCGCTTCTCCTGCGCGAACTCGATCGAAAACATCGACAAGGCGCTGGACCGGCTGGAGAAATACTTCGCCGCGGCGAAGTGAAGCGGCGCCGCGCCTACCCTTTCCGCTCCTTTCTCTGGATGCCGATCGAGAACATCGTGTTGCCGAAGAGGTCAATCCTCGACCGCGGGAACCACCCGTTTTCCACGCGCGAGACGAAGGAGGAGGCCCGGCGGTTGTACCTCCTGTAGACGACCAGCCTGTAACCCTCTTCGCAAAGGTCCAGGAACGGCTTCCGGGAAACCCCGTCCCCGGCGCCGGGGGGAACGGGCCCTTTCGCCTCCGCCGGCCTCGAAAACAGGGAATCGACGTACCCGTATACCCCGTTCGCGCGGCGCTGCCATTCCGCGAAACCGGCGCATTCTCCCTTGTGCAGCGGCTCCCGCACGAAACACATCACGCCGTTCCCGTTCAGCATCAACGACAGCTTCCCGATCACTTCCCCGCGGTCGGGTATCTGGTGAAGGATGGAACCGCCGAGGACCAGGTCGTACCGGTTTCCCATCAGGGTCCCGTCGATGTACCCGGCCGACACGCTCGCCTGCAGGACCCGGATGTTCCTGACCCGGTACCTGTACCGGGACAACAGGATCTTCGTCATTTCCATCGAGTGGTCGACGCCGGTGTAGTTGTAGCTCGCCCCCTTGATCCTCACCAGCTTGCCCAGCAGGTACCCGGTCCCGGAGCCGATCTCCAGGACGGAGAGCTGGTTCCTGCCGGTCAGGGCGACGCACCGCTCCAGCTCTTCCTGCAGGGCGCCTTCCTGGTACCTGTCGGAGACATGCGCGGGGGATCTTTCGTAGCGGCCGGCGTTCCGGTCGTAGTAATCGATGTTCTTCCGGTAGTCGTGTTCCATGGCTCCACCGTGTGCGGCGAATAGATCCACGACACGCCCAAAAGACACGAAAACGCCGTGACTACAGGATAGCAGGTCCGGCGCCGCGCCGTCGGCGGGAAGAAATGGGATACGATATGTGCAGTCGCACCGGAAGGCGCGGGGCCCATGCACATCCTCTGGAAATACATCCGGCCGCTGCGCCGGTGGGTCGCGCTGGCGCTGCTGCTGGCCGGCCTGGCGCAGGTCCTGTCGCTGATCGACCCGCTGATCTTCGGGAAGATCATCGACGAGCATGTCCTCAACCCGCACAACCGGCCGGATGCGGAGCTCGTCCGGGGGGCGCTCTTCTGGCTCCTCGTGGCGGTGGCCGTCGCGCTGGCCGCCCGGCTGGCGAAGACCGCCCAGGACTACGTGCTGGCCCACGTCGTTCAGAAGTTCGGCCTGCAGGTCTTCAACGACGGCCTGCGGCAGACGCTCCGGCTCTCCTACCAGGAATTCGAGGACCGGACCAGCGGCGAGACCGTGGGGCTGCTCCAGAAGGTTCGCTCCGACACAGAGCGGTTCCTCAACGCGTCCGTCAACACCCTTTTCTCTTCCGTCGTCGGGTTCGGCTTCCTGCTCTGGTACGGGATCACCAGGAATTTCCTGCTGATCCCGGCCTTCCTCGTCGGCGTCCTGCTCCTCGGCGGCATGACCGGCCTGCTCAGCAGGAGGATGAAGTCCGTGCAGCGCATGATCTCGCGCGAGACCGCGCGGATGGCGGGCAAGATCACCGAATCGATCCGCAACATCGAGCTGGTCAAGAGCCTGGGGCTGACATACCCCGAGATCCGGCGGCTCCAGGCGCACACCCGGAGGATCTTCGAGCTGGAGATGGAGAAGGTCCGCAAGGTGCGTTCCCTGTCGTTCCTGCAGGGAACCATCGTCAACCTGCTCCGGCAATCCATCCTCTTCATCCTGCTGTGGCTCCTCTTCCGGAAGTCGCTCACGGCGGGGGAGCTGGTGTCGACGCAGTTCATCCTCAACTGGATCTTCATCCCGCTGCAGGAGCTGGGCCGGATCATCCTGCACTTCCGGGAAGCCGAGGCGTCGCTGCGGATGTTCGACGACCTGATGCGCAAGCCGGTGGAGAAACGCCCGGAGGAGCCCATCGACATCGGCGAGATCGCGGACCTGCGGTTCGAGGACGTCGTCTTCCGGCACCGCGGCGCGGAGGAGAACGCGATCGACCACATCTCCTTCGAGGCCGGGAGGGGCGACACGATCGCCTTCGTCGGGCCGTCCGGCTCGGGGAAATCCACCCTGGTCAAGCTGCTGGTGGGCCTGTACGCGCCGGTCGGGGGCACGATCCGCATCAACGGCATCCCCGTCGGGGAGCTGCGCTACAACCCGGTCCGGCGGCAGATCGGGTTCGTGACGCAGGACCCGCAGCTGTTCTCCGGCTCCATCCGCGAGAACCTGCTGTTCATCAAGCCGGACGCCACGGACGGGGAGATGCACGACGCCCTGCGCAGGGCCGCCGTCACGCCGCTGCTGGAGCGCTCCGGCAAGGGGCTCGACACGCGGCTGGGGGAGAGCGGGCTGCGGGTGTCGGGCGGGGAGCGCCAGCGCCTGTCGATCGCCCGGGCCCTGCTGCGCCGGCCCCGGCTCTTCATCTTCGACGAGGCGACCTCTGCGCTGGACTCGATCACCGAGCAGGAGATCACGACGGCCGTCCGCGAGGTGTCGGGCAGCGCCGAGCACATGGTGATCCTGATCGCCCACCGGCTGAGCACGGTCCTGCACGCCGACACCATTTACGTGCTCGAAAAGGGGCGGATCACGGAGTCCGGGACGCACGACGCGCTGCTGGAGCGGAAAGGGCTGTACTACGCCATGTGGCGGCAGCAGGTCGGCGAAAGGGAGACCCGACTTCCCCGGACGGGCGGCGCGATCCCGGCGGCGGGCCCGGGCGCGGAGACTTCCGGCGGGTGACCGCGCCGACCGGCTTTCAAAAGGGCGCAGACGCTGCTATTCTCGACCGGGGCAACAGATATAGTCCACGCCGCACCGACGCCTGAGGAATCCGACGTGCCGATGGAAACCGCCTCCCCCCGCCGGGCTTATGCCCTCCTTGCCGCGGCCGCCGCGCTCGTCGCGCTGCTGGCGGCTTCCGGCCTCGACCCGTACGACCGGCTGACGTGGGCGGCGGAGGTGTTCCCCGTCGTCCTCGTCCTGCCGGTGCTGGCCGCCACCTGGCGGCGCTTCCCCCTCACCACCCTGCTGTACTGCCTGATCTTCGCCCACGCGCTCGTGCTGATGCTCGGCGGCGCCTACACCTACGCGCGGGTGCCGCTCGGCTTCTGGATCCAGGACGTCCTCGACATGAGCCGCAACCCCTACGACAAGATCGGCCACTTCTTCCAGGGGCTGGTGCCGGCGATCGCCGCCCGCGAAGTGCTGATCCGCGGCAGCCACGCGCGGCGCGGGAAGATGCTCGTCTTCCTCGTCCTCTGCGTGGTGCTCGCCATCAGCGCGGCCTACGAGTTCGTCGAGTGGGGGGCCGCCCTGCTCCTCGGCCAGGGCGCCGAGGAGTTCCTGGGCACGCAGGGGTACGAGTGGGACACGCAGTCCGACATGCTCTACGCGCTGATCGGCGGCTGCGCGGCGCTGGGGCTGCTCTCCCGCGCCCACGACCGGCAGATGGCGCGTCTCGACGGCGGCGACCGGGGAACCTGAGCGTTCGACGCGGGTCCCTATTCCGGGGGAAGGGTCATCCCCGGAAGGACTTTCCTGCTCTTCTTCACCGCGTCGAGCGAATCCACGAGGACCTCGATGTACGCCGCCCGGCTTCTCCCCACGGCGTAGAAGGTCCTGCCGTCGTAGGGGACTTCCCCGTACGCGTCGGTCCACCGGTTCGCGAGGAGCTTGTATTTCCGCTCGGGATCCCGATCCGCGGGGGGGAACCGAAATACAGCGACTTCCCCGGCTCGAAGCTGATGGCGATGTACGTATCGCCCACCTCCGTGGCGACCCCCGGGGTCCGGGCGCGAACGATCACCTCCTCCACGAGCCCCGTCTCCTTCGTCACGAGCTTGTGGCCCTTCGAGACTTCCGCGTCCCCCCGGACGAATTCCCTCTGCAGCGGGTAAAAGCGACCCGGCAGGTCGTGCAGCCGGCCAGCAGGAAGGAAGCGGCGA
>CAZTFC010000020.1:0-43485 GCA_964612075.1 uncultured bacterium | reverse complement strand
CGATTCCCGATATCGCTCCCGCGAGGGGGGTGTTTCTTGAGAAACGTGGCCTTGGAGACCACACTTTTTCGGGAAGGATACCTCGCGAATCAGGAAACATGATTCCTGATTATCTGGGCGGGGGACACTCTTTCCCTTCGCCCGTGTTTGAACCAAGAGTGTCCCCCGAAAGCGCCTGCCCTGACATCGATAGCTTTTCCGTACGTACCTTCCGAAGAGAAGATCCCCTCTGTGGCTTGTTTCTTGGTGGCTTGTGTCTTGGTGGTTTGTGTATCGGTGGCCTTTGACCCTGTGGCCTCTGAGGATGTCCTGGGGAATGTGGGCCGCGAGGGCCGCGATCCTGGCGGGCTTATTTCGACACGACCTCGAGGTTCCGGGGGTCCCGGACGACCATCTCGAGCCGCCCCTTGTACAGGGTGACCTCGCCCCGCGCGCGGACCTTCTTCCCCATGAACGCGTTCTCCGGGTCCCGGGGAAACAGGGGGAGGTCCTTCGCGGGGATGGCGAGCGTCAGGTAACGCTTCCAGTTCGCGTGGAAGTTGAGGTAGAGCATGGTGGACGTCCGGTGCGTCCTCACGATCGTCCCCTCGACCGCGATCCGCTCGTCGACGTGACGACGGGCGTCCTCCCAGGATACGGGGTTCACGCCGCCGGCCCCGGGGGGGGCCGGAAGAGCGCGGGGATCGGGGGAGGTGTCGAGGGCCGGGTCGACCGGCCGGTATCCACGCTCCCGGGCCCGACGGGCGAACTCCGCGTCCGAGCTTTCCGCGCGGGCCTTCAGCACCCACTCGATCTCCCGCGCCAGGTTTCCGCGTTCCGTCCCGTCGCGCACCCAGCCCCGGTGGGACACGACGTAGCTGCCTCCCCCGGAAGGGTATACCTCCACGCTGCGGGCCCCGGAGGCCACGAGCCATTTCGCCTCCGCCGAGCCGCCGTCCTTCCAGAGCCCCTTGCCGTCGCGCCGGGCGAGGTTTTCCGCCTCGACGAACTCGTCCCGGCGTGAAAAGGGGAACCGGGTGTAGGCGCGGGCCATTCCGGCCCGGATCATCTCGAGGTTCAGCAGGCGGCCGTCCGGCAGCGGAAGGAAGACGTACCGGAGAAGGCGGTTGTACCGGTCGACGTCCTCCTCCCCCTTCTCGAGCCGGACGGTTTTCCCGAGGCACAGGGAGGAAAGGAACGCGGACGACTCGTCGCCGTAGAATTCCTTTCCGATGGTCGGGTGGTTGCGCTCCGGGGCGTCGATACCGATCAGCCGGACCGTCGCCCGGTCGCCGCCGATGACGACCCGGAGCGTGTCGCCGTCGGAGATCTCCTCGACGACGCCGGTCTCCGCCGCGAGCGGCGCCCCCGCGGCGAGGGAGAGCGACAGGAGGAAGGCGAGCGCTGCGGGAAGAAGGCGCGGCATGCGGCCCTACTTCAGCGCTTCCGGACTGATTTCCACCTTCCACTGCTTCATGCGGTCCGACACGAACGCCTGGACCAGTGAGTTCCTGCCCTGCTCCCGCATCCCTTCGAGGAAGGAAGCCTTTTTCCCGTCCCAATCCGCGTCGCCGGCGGGCCGCTCGTCTAGGAACGCGACGGCGACGAACCGTCCCCCGGCGCCGGAGTAGACTTTCGGGGATACCGGCGCCTTCGAGGTAAGGAGCGCGAGGTCCTTCCTGGCGTCCTTCACGGACGCGAGCTCTCCCGGGAGCTCTTCGGCGAGCGGGGCGAACCAGCCGGTCGACCCGGCGGACAGCCCCGCCTTCCGCGCGTTGGCCTCGAGCTCCGCCGCGTTCTTCGAGGCGGAGACCGCCTGCTGGACGGCGGCCCGCGCCGCCGCGACCCGCCGGTCCCGGGCGGCAAGGGCGACGACCTGCCCGCGCACGTCCGCGAGCGGCGGCACCCTGGAATCCTCCTTCGCCAGCACCTGGAAAAGGTGATGGGCGTCGCCCAGCGTCTTCACCGGACCGACCTCCCCGGCGGCGGCGATGAGCGCGTCCTGGGCGACGGCCGGCGGAACCTCCCGCGACCCTTCGGCGCCGATCCAGCCGGTTTCCGCGACCTTCACGCCGTATTCCGCGGCCGTCTTCGCGAGGCTCCTGCCGGAAACCGCCTTCGGGTGCGCTTCGAACGCCTTGATCGTCGCGATGTCCTTGCCCTTTTCCAGCCGGAGCTGCGAGACGACCTGGTCGCGCACCTGCGCGAGGGGAAGCGTCTCGGGGAACCGGATCCGGCTCACGTGCGCCAAAACGAAGGTTCCCTTGACGTCCACGGGCCCGACGATCGTGTCCGCCGGCGCGGAGAAGAGGACGCCCGACAGCTCGGGCCCCGCTTCCTTCCGGGTGAGCCACTCCTCGCCGGTTTTTCGGGCGGCCAGCTTTTTGGCGGCGGCTTCGAACCGCTCCCTTCCCCTGGTCGCCTCGACGAGGGCGTCCGAGGCCTTCTTGCGCACCGCGTCCCGGTTCTGCGGGGTGTAGGGGAGGACGATCCGGGAGATCAGTCTCCGCTCCTCGGTGCGATACCGCTCGGAATTGCCTTCGTAAAACGCCTTCACTTCCACCTCGGACAGGCTGACGTCCCGGCCGAAGCGCTCCGGCGTGAAGGAGGCGACGGCGAGCTTCACCCGCGCCGGGATGCGGAAGGACTCCTTGACCTGCTCGTATTTCGAAGCGATCTCCGCTTCCGTCGGCGAGGGCGCGTTGAGCGTCTTTTCCGGGTCCGCGACCGCGACGAGGACGCGGATCTTCCGGGAGGAGACCAGGAACAGGTCCCTGGCTTTCGTCTCGGGGACGAGGGCCCCGGAGGAGAGGACTCCCTCGAGCTTCCGGATGACGATCGACGTCCGCGTGCCCGCCTCGTACTCCGGGGGGGTCAGGCGGTTGCTTTCGAGGATGCGGCGGTACAGGTCTTCGTTGAACTGCCCGTTCGCCTGGAACGCCGGCGTGGAGGCGATCTCGCGCTGGACCTCGTCGTCCGTGGCGCGGATGCCCATCTTCCCTGCTTCCGCGACGAGGATCCTTCGCTGGATCAGGGTGTCCATCGCCTGTTTCTTCAGGCCGAGCGCCCGCGCGATCTCCGGCGTGAACGCGGGGCCGTACGTCTCCCTGTACGTCCGCTCGAGGTTGGCCGTCGTTTCGGCCAGCTCGGACATCGTGATCGTCTCCTCGCCCACGGTGGCGGCGACGTTGCGGTCCTCCTCGGTATATGTCCCCACGCCCCACCAGACGAACGTCAAGGCGATGAACCCGAGAATGATCTTGATTGCCCATGAGCCGGCGTTCCGGCGAAGCACGTCTAACATGGCTTGAATTTTCTCCTGTATTTGTCCGAAAAAGGGATCTGTGTATTGTCTCCCTGCGGATTGCATTGGGTCAAGGGGGCTGATACGATATCTGCGGGTTTGCGGCCGACGGAGCCCTTTCCCGGCCCAAATGGAGGAAAAAGGATGATTTTCAATCAGCTTCTGGGTCTTTTTTCCCACGACCTCGCCATCGATCTCGGCACCGCCACCACGCTGGTCTACGTGAAGGGGGAAGGGATCATCTGCTCGGAGCCGTCGGCCGTCGCGGTCCACCGGGACAGCCGCGGGACCAAGAAGGTCCTCGCCGTCGGGATCGAGGCCAAGCGGATGATCGGCCGGACGCCGGGGAACATCGTCGCCATCCGGCCCATAAAGGACGGCGTCATCGCCGACTTCGAAGTCACCGAGGCGATGCTTCGGTATTTTATCCGCAAGGCGCACAAGGCGCGCACCCTGGTTCGCCCGAGGATCATCATCTGCGTCCCCTACGGGTGCACCGAGGTGGAGCGGCGGGCCGTTCGCGAATCCGCGCAGAGCGCGGGAGCCCGCGAGGTGTACCTCATCGAGGAGCCGCTCGCGGCGGCCATCGGCGCAGGCCTCCCCATCACGGAGCCGTCGGGAAACATGATCGTCGACATCGGCGGTGGAACCACCGAGGTGGCGGTCATATCCCTCGGCGGGATCGTGAAGAGCATGTCGGTCCGCGTTGCGGGCGACAAGATGGACGAGGCGATCCTCCAGTACGTGAAGCGGAAATACAACCTCCTGATCGGGGACCCCACGGCCGAGTTCATCAAGGTCGCCATCGGCAACGCGTTCCCTGGATTCCAGGAATCCACCGAGGTGAAGGGCCTCGACATGGTGTCCGGGGTTCCCAAGGCCCTCACGCTCCATTCGGACGAGATCCGGGAGGCGCTGTCCGAGCCGGTCCGCATCATCGTGGACGCCGTGAAGGCCGTGTTCGAGGAGACGCCGCCCGAGCTCGCCGGGGACATCTACGACCGGGGCATCGTCCTGGCGGGCGGGGGCGCGCTGCTGCGCAACCTGGACGACCTCCTGCGGGAGGAGACGGGGCTCCCGGTTTCGATCGCCGAGGACCCGCTTTCCTGCGTGGTGCTTGGTTCCGGGAAGGCGCTCGACGAGCTGGACCTGCTCCGCCAGGTTGCCCTGCACTGAGAACAGGCGGGGGCGGGCGTCCCGTTCCCCAGTGAAACGCGGCCCGGGCGGTCACCGGTAGCTATGGGATCCTTCCTCCGGAAATGGTGGCGCTTTCTCATCGCCCTGGCGCTTCTCGCCGCCGCGATCCAGGTGTTCGTGCGCCCCTCCGCCGCGCTCGAGAAGGCGGAATCCGCCCGGACGGTCGGTGCGGCCTTCTTCCGGCCCGTTTTCTTAAGCATCGATTTCCTGCGACAGGGCGTCTTCGGCGTGTGGAACCACTACATCGCCCTGGTGGGGACCACGAAGGAGAACGAGCGGCTCCGGGAAGAGGTCACGGAGCTGCAGGAGAAGCTGAACGCGGCCCGGGACGCGCAGCTCGAGAACCGCCGTCTCAAGGATCTCCTGCAGTACTCGGGCACCCTCGAGCGGAGGTCCGTCGGCGCCCGGATCGTGGGGCACGACGTCACGCCGTGGTTCCAGGCGATCTTCCTGGGGACCGGCTCGGAGGCGGGGATCGAGCGGGGGATGTCGGTCGTGACCCCGCGGGGGGCCGTGGGAAGGATCCACGCGGCGCGCCCCGGCCTGTCGGAGGTGCTCCTGGTGACCGACGGCAGGTTCGCGGCCGACGTAATGGTGGAGCGGAACCGCGTGCGCGCCGTCGCCGAGGGGATCGGCGGGAACTTCTGCCGACTCAAGTACGTCTCCCCGGTGCACGACGTCGCGGTGGGTGACCGCATCGTCTTCTCGGGGTTCGACGGCGCCATGCCCAAGGGGACGCTCCTCGGGACCGTGGCCAGCGTGGACCGCCCGAAGGAGAGCCTGTTCCAGAAGGTCAGGGTCCAGTGCGCGGTGAACTTCCAGGACGTGGAGGAGGTGCTCGTGATCCTCTCCCGCCCGACGATACCGTTCCGGTCGGGGAAGGAATGAGTTGAGGTACTTCCTGGCGCTGGTCTCCCTGTCGTACCTGGGGGCGTCCCTCTGCATCTGGGGTCTCTCCGGGATGGTGCCCTGGTTCCTCCTTCCCGATTTCCCGTTCCTGTCGATCGTCTTCGCCGGGTTGTTCGTGCAGGGGCCCCTCGGGTTCCTCTGCGCGCTGATCCCGGCCCTCATCCGCGAGGTCACGACCTGCGCCCCCTCCTGGTCGATGTTCCTCGGGTCGATGGCCCTCTATTTCGCGGCGCGGGAGGTCGGCTGCCGATTCCTTCTGCGCGACGAGCCGTCCCTGCTCGCCGCCGTGGTTTCGCTGATGGCGCTGGAGTCGCTCTCCATGGTCCTGCTGCTCGCCTCGGCGGGGGCCCATCCCTTCTCCTTCCTGTGGGGGGCGCAGGAAGCGGTCCGGATCGCCTGGACTTCCCTCATCGCCGTTCCCCTGTTCCTCGATCTCTCGAGCCGATGGCGCCGGGTGCAGGATTGAGCCAGCGCATACGGAAACGCGAGCAGGACCCGGATATCGCCAGGAGGGCGCGCGTTCTCCTGTACGCGGCTTTCGCCCTGTTCGGGCTCCTCTGCGTCCGGCTCTATTGGCTGCAGGTGGTCAATTACGAACAGTACCAGGCGCTCTCGGAGAACAACCGGCTCCGCCTGCGCACCGTCCGCGCCCCGCGCGGCCCCATCCTGGACCGGAAGGGGAGGGCGATCGCGGAGACGCAGGGTTCCTACGACCTGGTCTGCTCCCCCGTGGACATCAGGGACCCGGAGGCCGAGGTGCGGTTCCTGGCGCAGATCGTGGAGTTCGACACGGACGAGGACGAGGTCCTGGAGAAGATCCGGGAGGCGATGACGACGAACCCGTACACCAGCATCACGGTGGCCAGGGACCTGCGCTTCGAGCAGGTGTCGGTGCTCGAGTTCAACCGGGAGGGGCTGCCCGGCTTCAGCGTGATGGTGGAGGCCAAGCGCAGCTACCCCTACGGTTCCGCCTTCGCCCATGTCCTCGGATACGTCAGCGAGGTGAGCAAGGAGGAGCTCAAGGCCAGCAAGGACGCCAGGCTGGCGATGGGCGACCTCGTCGGGAAATACGGGCTGGAGCGGGCGATGGACGACGTTCTGCGGGGGATCAACGGCGGGCGGAAGGTCGAGGTCGACGCCGCGGGGCGCGACCAGCGGATGGTGGAGGAGGTGCCGTCGATCACCGGGGGGCCGCTCCACACCACCCTCGACGCCGATCTCCAGAAGGCGGCCCAGGACGCGATGGGGGAACGGGCCGGGGCGGTGATCGCCCTCGCGCCGAAGACCGGGGAGGTCCTGGCATTCTACTCGGCGCCGGCTTTCGATCCCAACGTCTTCGCGAGGGGCATCCGGAAGGCCGACTGGCAGGCCCTGAACGCGGACCCGCGCAAGCCGATGCAGAACAAGGGGCTCCAGGGGACGTACGCGCCGGGGTCCACCGTCAAGCCGTTCGTCGCGCTCGCAGCGCTCGAGGGGAACCTGCTGGACAGGACCGCCCGCATATCCTGCGCCGGTTCGTACCGCCTGGGGAACCGATCCTTCCGCTGCTGGAAGGAGAAGGGGCACGGTCCCGTCGACATGTATCGGGCGATCGTGCAATCCTGCGACGTGTATTTCTACGTGCTGGGCCTGCGGCTCGGGCCCGAGAGGATCTCGGATCTGGAGAAGGGCGCCGGAATGGGGGTGATCACGGGGATCGACCTGCCGGGGGAGCGAAAGGGGCTGGTCCCGGACCCCGAATGGAAGAAGAAGGTGTCGAAGGAGCGGTGGATGGATTACGAAAGCCTCCTCCTCGGGATCGGCCAGGGCCCGATTCACCTGACTCCCCTTGAGATGGCGGTCGGCTATTCCACGCTGGCCACGGGCGGCGAGGTGATGCAGCCCTTCGTGGTGGTGAAGAGCGTCGGGCTGGACGGCAAGGCCAGCGAGCGGAAACCGCTGATGCTGCGGAAGCTTCCCTGGAAGCCGGAGAACGCCGAGTTCATCCGGAGGGCGCTGGCGGGGGTAGTGAACGATTACGGCACGGGCGGGGCGGCCAAGATCCCCGGGATCGCCGTCGCGGGGAAGACGGGGACCGCCCAGGTCGCGCAGGTGAAGGGGAAGATGATCAAGTCGGAGCACCTGGCGTACGAGATCCGCGACCACGCCTGGTTCGCCGCGTTCGCTCCCGTCGAGGACCCGAAGATCTGCGTGGTGGCGATGGTGGAGCACGGGGGGCACGGCGGTTCGGCCGCCGCCCCCATCGTGAAGGCGGTGATGCAGGAGTTCTTCCGGACGCAGACCGCGCCGCCGCCGCCGGAGGGGGGGGAATGAGCGGACAGTCGAAACTCGCCCGGCTGGATTGGCCGCTCCTGTTCATCACGTTCCTGCTGTGCGGGGTCGGGCTCCTGAACGTCTACAGCGGGACGCGGGTCCTCGGCGGGGAGACGTCGGCGCTGTTCGCCAAGCAGGCGATCTGGATCGCCGTCGGCCTGTCCGTGTTCTTCGCCGTCTACTATTTGAGCGACGGGTTCATCGAGGAGGCGACGCCGGCCTTCGCCCTTTTCCTCCTGGCGATGCTCGTCGTGGTCCTCGTCGTGGGGAAGATCCGCGGAGGCGCGCAGCGGTGGATTTCCCTGGGAGGGTTCAACTTCCAGCCGTCGGAGTTCGCCAAGATCGCCGTCGCCCTGGTGCTCGCGCGCTACTACTCCTCGAAATACCAGTACGGGGGGATCGGCCTAAAGGATACGATGCCCGCCATCGGCATGGTGATCGTCCCGTTCCTCCTGGTCGCGCTCCAGCCCGACCTGGGAACGGCCGGGGTGCTCCTCTTCATCCTGGCGGGCGTGACGGTCATGGCGTGCGTGAAGGCGCGTGTCATCGCGCTGTTCGCGGCCCTCGGGTCCGCGGTGATCCCCGCCCTTTGGCTCTTCATGAAGGACTATCAGCGGCAGAGGGTGCTCACGTTCCTGGATCCCGAGAGGGACCCTCTCGGGGCGGGTTACCACGTCATCCAGTCGAAGATCGCCGTCGGTTCCGGGGGGATCCTCGGGAAGGGGTACCTCAAGGGCACCCAGGGGGCGCTGCGGTTCCTTCCCGAGAAGCACACCGACTTCGCCTTCGCCGTCTTCTCGGAGGAATGGGGCTTCATCGGCTCGTTCCTGCTGCTCGCGCTGTTCCTGCTCCTGATCCGCCGCCTGTTCCACCTGGCCACCCGGTCCCAGGACCGCTTCGCCGCCTTCGCCTGCGGCGGGGTGGCGGTGTACTTCCTGACGCACATCGTGATCAACCTGGCGATGGTGTGCGGGCTGTTCCCGGTGGTGGGCATTCCGCTGCCCTTCGTGAGCTACGGGGGGTCCTCCATGCTGACGAACATGCTGGCCCTCGGCGTGGTGGCGAACCTTTCGCGGTCGCGGTTCACCTTCGGGGGGGGCTTGAGGGTCCGGGGGGAGCTGGCTTCCTGAGCTCGGAGGAGAGCTCCTCGCCGAGGTTCGTCGAGTAGCCGACCCAGCGTCGCATCACCTTTCCGTCCCGGTCGATCAGAAGAAGCATCGGCGCCTGGTTCACGCGGAACGCCTCCAGGAACGCCCCGGGAATGGCGGTCAGGGTGGTGACCTCCGGGTTCACGCCATCCACCCGGCAGCCCGGCCACGGGGGAGGTACGGGGCGCATGGGGGGCGTTTCCGTTTTCTCCGAGGCGGCGATCGAGATCTCCCGGTCGAAGAGGATCCGGTACGCGCGCACCGTTCCCGGCGGCGCCCCCCCGAGCGCCGCGCGCACCGATTTCCAGGCGTCCCCGCAGGGCGGACACCAGGGGAAATCGATCAGGACCAGTCGTATCGGCTCCCCGGAATCGGGGAGGTCCGGCAGGGCCTTCCCCGATTCGTCGGCGAAAACCGGCTTTTCCGGGGGAAACGGGCGGGACCCCACCGTGATCGCCTTCGGCCCGCACCCGATGAGGGGCAGGGCGGCGAACAGCGCCGCGAGGGCGATCCTCCTCAAAGGTTCTTCTGGATCAGGGATACGATGCTGGTCTTGGGGTTCACCCCGACCATCTGCCCCTTGATCTGGCCGCCCTTGAACAGGATGAGGGTGGGGATCCCCCGGATGCCGAACTGGGACGCGATGTCCGGGCTGTCGTCCACGTTGACCTTCGCGATCCTGGCCTTCCCGTCGAATTCCCTGGCCACTTCCTCGAGGATCGGGGCGATCACCTTGCACGGGCCGCACCAGGGGGCCCAGAAGTCCACGAGGACGGGCGTCTGCGCCTCCACGGTGTCCTTGAAGTTCGCGCTGGTCAGTTCGAGGATGTTTCCAGCCATGTCGTCCCTCCTTAAGGGAATTAAGTTTTATCTGCCGCGTTTCGCGAGTTCTTTTTTCACGCAGCGGTCCATCACCCACGGGATCCCCGCAGCGTCCAGGATCTCGCAGGCCCGCTCGCTGCGGACCCCCTCCTGCATCCAGAAAAATCTCGCCCCGATCCTGACCGCCTCTTCCGCGATGGGCGGGACGTCCTCGGAGCGCCGGAACACGTCGACCAGGTCGACCTTCACGGGGATCTCGGAAAGCGACCCGTACGCCGTTTCCCCGAGCGCTTCCCGGATCATGGGGTTGACCGGCAGGATCCGGTACCCTTTCGACTTGAGGACCCCGGCCACCTCGTTGCTGGGGCGGTCGGGCTTGTCGGACAGGCCGACGACCGCGATGGTCTTCGTTTCGGCCAGTATTTTCCGTATGAGATCTTCCATGTCGATCGTTCCCGATAATGAGATGCCGATAATGCTACTCCGGTTTTTCCCCAAAGAAAATAGATGAGGGTCTTTCGCTCGTCCTTGACAGAAACGATCCAAAAAGATTATCGTTTTCGTACTCTTCCATAGGGGTGTTTCCCGTGAAGGAAACGGTCGCAAGGTCGCTGAAAGAAGGGGCGGAGCTTCGCCTGAAGATGGCGGAAACGATGGGGGAGAGCATTTCGGCGGCGGCGGAAGCCATCGCCGAAGCGTTCAAGGCGGGGCGAAAGCTTCTCCTGTTCGGCAACGGCGGAAGCGCGGCCGACGCCCAGCACATCGCCGCGGAGTTCATGAACCGTTTCCTCATCGAGCGGCCGCCGCTGCCCGCGATCGCCTTGTCCACCGACACCTCCGTGCTGACCAGCATCGCCAACGACTACTCATTCGACGACGTCTTCAGCAAGCAGGTGAAGGCGCTGGGGAAGAAGGGGGACGTGGCGCTCGGCATCACGACGAGCGGCTCATCGACGAACGTGCTGAAGGCGCTGCGCGCGGCGAAGAAGCTCGGCATGACCACCATCACCCTTACCGGGGAGGGGGGAAAGGCCGCCGCGCTCTCCGACATCGCCCTGCAGATTCCCTCCCGGAGCGTCCCGCGCATACAGGAGGCGCACATCGTCGTCGGCCATCTTCTCTGCGAGCTGACGGACACGCTGCTGTTCAAGGACGTCGGGAAGCGCTGAAAGAGGTCTCCTGTTCCGCAGCAGGGGTCCCTCGGAGCTACGGCTCCTCGACCGTCCTGGTCTCGGTGCCTGCGCTGTTTCTCCCTCCGCCATCCATGGCTTCGGTTCGAAACAGACGCCGCTCCTCACGACCCCCGCCGCTCCACGGGAGACCTCTTCCCCGTCCAATAGAAACAGGTCGCATCGAAACACAGGCCACCAGGACACAAGCCGCAGAGGGGAACTTCTCTGCGGGAAGTACATACGTAAAAGCTTTCGATAGCAGGGCAGGCGCTTTCGGGTCAGGGGGGGACACTCTTGGTTTTACGCGGGCGGAGGGAAAGAGTGTCCTCCCCCAGTTCAGGCGGAGGGGAAGAGTTTCCCCCGCCCAGCTAATAGAAGTCATGTTTACTGATTCGTGAGGGGTCCTGCCCGAAAAATGAGGTCTTTGAGACCACATATTTCGAAAATACCCCCCTCCGTTATCGGCAGGGATTCTTCCTGAAAAGGCGCCGAAAGGGCGCCTGCCTCACAACGTCGTCTCCTCCCCCGGGGCGAGGACGATCGGGCGCGTGCCGGGGGAGACCTTCGCGAGCTCCGCGACGAACCGGTCGGCGTTCGGCTCCAGGATCGGGAACGTCCCGTAGTGCATCGGCACGACCGCCTTCGCTTTCAGCAGCTGGCACGCCTTCGCCGCCTGGCGGTAGTCCATGGTGAACACGGAGCCGATCGGGAGCAGCGCAATGTCGACGGGATAGAGCTCGCCGATCAGCGACATTCCCGCGAAGATCCCGGTGTCCCCGGAATGGTAGACCGTGATCCCGGACGGGGTTCGTATCACGTACCCGACGGGGACGCCGAGCGTGGAGGAGTGACGGGCCTCGGTCATGGTGATGGTGAAGCCGCACGCTTCCACGGTGCCGCCGATGTTCATCCCGCCGCCGCCGTTCAGGATCTGCATCGAGGGGATGCCCCGCGTCGCCAGGTTCCCCGCCAGCTCGAAGATCGCCACGAACAGCGCCCCGGTCCGCTTCGCCAGCTCCACGGCGTCGCCGGAGTGGTCGAAATGATCGTGGGTGAGGAGGATCAGGTCCGCCTCTGGCGCCGAGCCGATCCCTCCGGCGGCCTTCGGGTTCCCCTCGAACCACGGGTCGATCAGCGCCGTTTTCCCGTCCCGGATCATGAAGCCGGAATGTCCCAACCACCGGATCTGAACAGGAGCCATGGCCGCCCTCCTTGTCCCTCGTTGTCGATTCATTTTCACCCGGAACGTGGTAAAAATGCCATTGAACCGTTCCGAAAGGGGCAACGCATGAAGAGAGACTCTTCCCCGGCGGACTCCGGTCCTTTCCGCGTCCTCGCCCCCAACCGCGTGGACCTCGCGGGGGGCACCCTCGACATCTCCCCCCTCTACCTGGTCCTGGAAGAGGCGATGACCGTCAACGCCGCCATTTCCGTCCGCAGTATCGTGGAGGTCGGGCCGTATCGGCGCGGCCTGGCGAGACTGCAGTCGGGGAATTACGGGATGGCCGTGCTCGCGCCCGACACGCACGGGATCCCGGTCTCGGGCAAGCTGGGCCTGCTCTCGCGGGCGCTGCGCCATTTCCCCGCCGTCTCCGGGGTGGAGATCGTCGTCCGGAACGAGGCCCCCGTGGGGTCGGGGATCGGCGCGTCCTCGGCGCTCCTCGTCGCGCTGATGACCGCCATGGGGCGCTGGACGGGCATCGCGCGGCGGTGGGAGGAGACCGCCTTCGCGGCGATGGAAATCGAGGCGTCGCATCTCAGAGGGCTCGCCGGGCGGCAGGACCACGTGGCGGCGCTGCGGGGCGGCATCCAGGGGATCCGTTTCCTCCCGGGGCGCATCGACGCGCTGCGCCTTCCGCCGGGCGGGGCGGCCGGCCGGATGCTGCGGGACCACGGGTTCCTGGCGCACAGCGGGATCGCGCACCGCTCCTCCGACGCGAACTGGCGGATGATCCGCGGGGCGATCGAGGGGGACCCCTCCGTCCTGCGGAAGTTCCGCGGCATCGCGGCGGCCGCCCGGGACGCCTGGGGCGCGGTGAGCGCGGCGGACCCGGACGCGCTGGGCGCCGCGGTCAAGGGGGAATGGAAGATACGGCGGACGCTGGCGGAAGGCGTGTCGCCGCGGAAGGTCGAGGAACTGCTCGCCGGGCGCCGTTTCCGCCGCCTGGTTTCCGGCGCGAAGCTCTGCGGGGCGGGTAACGGGGGCATGCTCTTCGGGATGCTGCGCGACCCGGCGGACCGGGCCGCGATCGAGTCGATCCTGTCGCATGCGGGGATGACCGTGATGCCGTTCCGCCTCTCCGGCGGCGTCCGCGTGGAGAGGCCCGATGCCGGCTGAAGGAAGGACCTGGGACGTCGCCGTCGTCGGCGCGGGGCCGGGCGGGCTGTTCGCCGCCAGGGCGCTGGCGTCCGCGGGGCTGGCCGTCCTGGTCTTCGACGAGAAGGGGCGCACCGGCGGGGCGGGCGCGATGACCGACGGGAAGCTGAACCTCTCCCCCCACATCGGGCTCGACCTGGCCGAGCTGCAGCTGGGGGAGGAAGAGGCGCAAAGGCGCATCGCGGAGGTCGACGAGGTGTTTCTCGAGCACGGCGCGGACCCAACGGTCTACGGGGAGGACCGGGAAAGGATCGGCGTCTGGCTCGACCGCGTTTCGTGGGCCCGCCGGAAGACCCCGAAGGGGGAATGGGACATCACCCTCCTCCCCGCGCGGCAGCGCCACATGGGGACCGACCGCGCCTACCGGGTCGTCGCCGCGATCACGCAGTCGATCGCCGCCGCCGGCGTGGAGTTCTCCCTCGGGACGCGCGTGCAGGACATCCGCCTGCGGGCCGGCGGCCCGTTCGTCCTCGGCACCTCGAAAGGGGAGACTCTCGCCCGGTACGTGGTCGCCGCCCCGGGCCGGGAAGGCGCCTACTGGTTCCGCAACACGGCGCGGCGCCTCGGGGTGGAGACGCGCTACGGCGCGATCGACATCGGGTGCCGCGTCGAGGTGGCGTCGCCCGTCTACGAGGAGATCACGAAGGTCCTCTACGACCCCAAGTTCCTCTTCGTCACGCCGACCCACGGCGACCGGACCCGGACCTTCTGCACGAACCCCGGCGGGCGCGTCCGCCTCGAGGTGCGCGAGGGGTTCAAGCTGGTCAACGGCGACGCGCTCAAGTCCCGCAAGACCGCCAACACGAACTTCGCGATCCTGAACACCGTCTGGATGACCGAGCCGATCCAGGACACCACGGAGATGGGGCGCAAGGTGGCGGAGTTCGCGAACTTCTGGGGGGGCGGGGAAAGCGTCGTGGTGCAGCGGTGGGGCGACCTGATGCGGGGGCGCCGCTCGCGGGCGGACACGTTCCTCTCCGCGGAGACGGAATACGACAAGATGGTCCCGACGCTTTCTCCCGGGGAGGGGGTGACGCCGGGGGACATCTCCTTCGCATATCCCGGGCGGATCGTGGACAACCTCCGGGAAAGCCTCATCCTGCTGTCCCGGGTGATCCCGGGCGTGGCGCATCCCTCCACGGCGATCTACGTCCCGGAGATCAAGTTCTACGACACCAAGTACGCCACGGACAGGAACCTCGAGACGAACGTCCCGAACCTGTTCGTCGCCGGGGACGGGGTGGGGAAGTCCCGGGGGATCGTCGGCGCGGCGCTGAACGGCTGCCTGGCGGCGGAGGGGATATTGCGGAAGGAGGGGAAGAGTTAGGCGGCCGCAAGGGCCGCCGCCTTCACCTCCGGAGGAACGTCGACGGGTCGAGGATCTCGAACCCCGCCTCCTCGAGCGCTTTCCGGATCGGGCCGACGTTCAGCGTGCCGATGCGGAAGTAGCACGTCCGTTTTCCCGGTCCCAGGTGGCCCGTCGTCAGGATGCTCGTGATGTTCACGTGGAAGGAGCTGATGACGGAGAACACCTGCGCCATGGAGCCGGGCTTGTCGGGCACCACCACGTCGAGGCGGGAGCTGACCTCGTCCATGCCGATGACCTCGATGAACGCTTCCAGGACGTTGGTCCGCGAGATGATGCCGACGACCTTGTCGTCCCTGTCCACCACCGGCAGGGCGTTGATCTTGAAGTTGTACAGCAGTCCGATCGCGTCCTCGAGGGTGTCGGTGAGGGTGGCGACGATCACCTTGCGCTTCATGAATTTCTCGACCGGCGTGTTCTTCAGGAATTTCTCCGCCTCCTCGGCGGTGAAGCCGGGGATCATCCCCACGGGGAGCACGGTCGCGCGGATGTCGCGGTCGGACAGGATGCCGACGAGCTTGCCGTCCTCCGACACCACCGGGATCTGGTGTATGGCGCGCATCCGCATCTTCTCCTGCGCCTCGAACAGCGACGCGGACGGCGACATCGTGACGGGATTTTTCTGCATTCTGCGCGCGACGAACATGTTGACCCTCCAATAACCGGGTTTACTCCTCGAGGAGCTCCCGGATGTGGATTTCGATGCAGGACGTGAGGGACGAGATCTCGTAGCCTCCCTCGAGCACGGACACCAGCTTCCCTCCGCAGAACCGCTCCGCCATCCGGGCCACGAACCGGGTCATGAACCGGAACCCCTCGTTCGAGAGGCGGATGTCGGCGAGCGGGTCGTCGGCGTGGGCGTCGAATCCCGCGGAGACCAGGATGAACTCCGGCCGGAACCGCTCCGCCGCCGGCAGGAGGGTCTGCTCGAAAATGAGCCGGTACTCCTCGTCTCCCGTGCCCGGCGCCATCGGGGCGTTCAGCGTCGTCCCTTCCCCCTTTCCTTTCCCGGTCTCCCACCTGCGCCCGGTGCCCGGGTAGATGAAGGTGGGGTGTTCATGGATGCTGAAGAAGAACACGGACGGGTCTTCCAGGAACACGTTCTGCGTGCCGTTGCCGTGGTGGACGTCCCAGTCGACGATGAGCACCTTGCCGACGTCGAACCGCGCCTGGAGGTATTTCGCCGCGACGGCGACGTTGTTCATGAGGCAGAACCCCATGCCGGTGTCCCGGCCGGCGTGGTGCCCGGGGGGCCGGATGGCGCAGAAGGCCCGGTCCACGGTCCCTTCGGCCACCGCTTTCACCCCCGCGACCGCGCCTCCCGCCGAAAGCAGCGCGATGTTGTAGGAGTGCCGGCACAGGTAGGTGTCGCCGGCGTCGAGGGTCATGTCCCCCCGGCGGCAGGCCTTCT
This sequence comes from uncultured bacterium, assembly GCA_964612075.1. GTDB lineage: Bacteria > Desulfobacterota > Deferrimicrobia > Deferrimicrobiales > Deferrimicrobiaceae > UBA2219. The sequence continues at coordinate 27,487 of CAZTFC010000020.1, read as the reverse complement.
CGAGCTGGTCCATGTACTTCCGGTCGTGGACCGCGAACACGTCCTCTTCGTCCGCGAACTCCGGCGTGATCTGCGTCGTCTTCGGAAGCAGCCCGCTCGATTCCATGCGCTCCATGATGGCGGTCAGCCGCTCGGGGGATTCCGGGTGCTCGAACGGCGGCACATGGAGGAGGTAATCGGGATGATATGCGAGTCCGAGTCTTTTCATGGCGCACCGTCGTTAATATATCAGTATATTGGATGCCATGGGTAGCGCATGGCCATGGGCGGTCGCGTCCCTGGCGCTGTCCGCGCTGGGGATGGCGGTCACGTGCGTCCGGTCGTCCCTCCTGATCCTGGGGGAAGAGGGGCTGTCGGAGGCGGCAGAGCGGGGGAACGAGGCCGCGGCGAGGATCCGCGACGCGACGCTCGACCCTTCGCTGCGATTCCCTTTCTCGATGTGGGCCGGCGCCGCCCTCCTGAAGACCGCCTCTGCCTTCGCGGCCGGGGGCGCCGCCGCTGCCGCATGGCGCGGGGAGGCGGGCTGGACCGGGCCGGCGATCGCCGCCGCCTGGGCAGTGGCGTACCTCGCGGCCGTCTTCCTGCTGGAGAACGTGGCGACCCGCCGGGGGCTCTCGCATCCCGACAACGTCCTTCGCGGGGGGGCGACCCTGTCCCTGCTCCGCTGGTCGGCGCTTCCCGCGGCGGTCGCCGAGGCGGCCGGGCGCTTCTTCTTCCCGGGGCGCTTCTCGCCCGAGGCGCTGATGGACATCCGCTTCGGGTCCGAAGAGGGGATCCTGGACGTCATCGAGGAAGGGGCGGAGCACGGGACGATCGACCCGGCGGAGGTCCGGATGATCGAGGGGATCATCCGCTACGGCGACCGCACCGTGTCGGAGGAGATGACCCCGCGGTCACGGGTCGTGTTCCTCCGCCAGGGGGCGCTGCTGTCCGAGGTGTCCCGGATCGTGGGGGAGACGTCGTTCTCCCGCTATCCCGTCCTCGCGGGGAACGGGGAGGAGGTGGTCGGCGTCCTGCCGGCCCGCGCCCTGTTCCTGGCGGGGGAGGACATGCCCTGGGAGAGGTTCCTGGAGAAGCCGGTCTACGTCCCCGAGTCGATGGACATGGCGGACCTCTTCCGCCGGTTCGAGCGCATCCGTACCCACATGGCCATCGTGATCGACGAGCACGGGATGCTGTGCGGCGTCATCACCGTGGACGACCTGCTGGAAAAGATCCTCGGGAAGCTGTCGAGCAGGGACGTGGCCGCGGAGCTTCCCGTGCGGGAGAAGGACGGGTCGCTGGTCGTGCCCGGCTCGATGCCGGTCCGGGAGCTCAAGGACGAATACGGGATCGACATCCCCGTGAGCGCCGTTTACGAGACGGTCGGCGGGTTCGCCCTGGACTGCCTGCAGGACATCCCCGAGGGGAAGGTGACCTTCCGCGCCCACGGGTACCGGATCACGGTGCTCGAGACCGAGGGGCGCCGCATCCGCCGGCTCCGCTTCGAGAGGATCCCTCCTACCTGAAGGCGACGATCTCTTCCGGGGCTTTCCGCGGCGGCTTCGCCGGGGCGGATTCCGCTCTGCCCAGGGCGATGATCGCGACCAGCTCCTCGGTGGGGCGGAGCGCAAGCGTCGATTCCAGCTCGGGCTTGGCGATCAGGGGACCGGTCATCCAGCAGGTGCCGTACCCCAGCGCGTGGGCCGCCAGGAGGAACTGCGCGATCCCCGCGGAGATCCCCTGCAGGCCGGGGTTCACCTGGAAGCGGCGCGCCTTGAACCGCTCGGGGTCCTTCTCGCGGAGCGCCTTGTCCGTCGACGATTCGAAGGGGAGCCCGACGACGCAGACCGCGGCGGGGGCGTAGGCGAAGAGGTTGTGGCTGGAGGGCTTGCCCGGCGGGGTCTCCTTACCCGTCGTCCTCTCCAGCACCTCGTCGACGATCCCTTTCATGCGGGCCAGCGTCTCCTTGTCCTGGACGACGATGAACCGGAAGTTCTGGGAGTTGCCGGCCGTGGGCGCCCAGGATGCGGCTTCGACCATCCGGAGGACCTGGTCCCTGGGGACGGGCTCCTTCCGGAACTTGCGGATGCTCTGCCGTTCTTTCATCGCCGCGAAGACGTCCATTTCGCTCCCTCCGTCGCGTTGTCAAGGGTTGACCGTTCCGGTGATTTCGGCAGGATGAATAAGATTTTACTTTCACCATTCTTTTTAATAAAGTTGAAAATAAATTCTGGAGGGTTTCCCATCCGTGTCTTCGAGTCCCTCCGATCTTCTCGAAAGCCTGCTGCGGCTCGGCTACGTCACCTCCTCCGACCTGAAGGAAATCCGGGAGCTGGCGGCCATGCGGGGAATTCCCCTGCTGGAGGCCGCGCTGCTCGGGAACCGCCTGCACCATGACGCCCGGGGATGGATCCTGGCGGAAACGATCGGCATCCCGTTCCTGGAGATCGAGCCCGATTCCATTTCCCTGGATCTGGCGGAGCTTCTTCCGGAGACGATGGTCCGGGAGCACCAGATCGTGCCGATTTCCAGGGAAGGGAACCGCCTGACGGTCGCGACGGCGGACCCGTTCTGCCACACGGCCTTTTCCTCCATCGAGGAGATGACGGGGCTGACCGTCCGCGTGGCGGTCTGCCCCCGTGGCACGATCGGGGCGATCATATCGCGGCTCTATCGGGATTCGCAGACGCTCCAGCCCGCGGACGTGGCGGGCGGGGCGATCACCCGGGAGGAGGCCGGCGACTGGCTGTCGCTCGGCGGGATGCGTTACGCCGTCGAGCGCGTGCTGCTCCATTGCGCCAGCCGGGGGATCTCCGGCCTGCGGATCTATCCCGAGGGGAAGGACCTGGCCATCGAGGGGCGCGGCGCCGACGGCAAGCCGATGCTTTTGTTCTCCACCCCGCTGAAGCGCAGGGACGCCATCCGGGAGACCTTCCTCGATCTGGCCGCCGCGTCGGAAAACCCTTCCGGCCTTTCCGAGAAGGTCTTTTCGCTGGAGACCCCCGCCGGCGTCACCGCGTGCCGGGCGAGCTTCGTCCGCGGGCTCTCCGGCCCCGAGGTGATCGTGAAGATCCTCCCCGAGCTGCGGGCGGGCATCCCCCTCGACTCCATCGGGCTGAACGCGGAGCAGTTCGACATCACGCAGAAGGTGCTGGGCCGAGGGAACGGGATGTTCCTCGTGTCCTCCCCCGGGCCGGAGGGCGGCGCCACCACGCTGTACGCGATGCTGCGCCAGGTGAACGCGCCGGGGCGCCGCGTGGTCACCGTGGAGGAGCGGCACCGGTTCCGGAACGAAGGGTACATCCAGATCCTGCGCAGCCAGGTGGAAGGCGGGTTCTCCCGGAGCTGGGACCTGCTGGCGGAGTCGCTGGAGCCCGACATCCTGATGATCGAGAACCTGTCCGATCCGGACGACCTGTCCTCGCTGCTCCATCTCGCGGACGCCGGAATGATCGTGCTGTGCGGCATCCGCCGGCTGAACTTCGACCGGACCCTCCGCACGATCCTGACCCTCGACGTCGATCCCTTCACCCTGGCGCACGTGATGCGCCTGGCGATGCACCAGCGCCTCGTGAAGCTTTTGTGCATGGAATGCCGCCGCGCGGTGCCGGCCAAGCCGTCGCTGCGGGAGGTCGGGGAGCGCTACCGGGAGGAGCTGGAGCAGGTCGTGAGGGACTGCTCCTTCTATCTTCCGGCGGGGTGCCCGAATTGCGGCGGCACGGGATACTCCGGCAAGATGGCTCTCATCGAGCTCGTCCCGTTCACGCCGGCCGTCGAGAACATCATCGCGTCCGACATGGACCTCGAGGAGAAGCTGGCCGCGCTCCTGGTGGAGGATTTTTATCCGGCGGTGGAATCTGTGCACGACCTGCTGCGCCGCGGGATGATAACATACGATGACGTCGTGCCGTTTTTCCGTTAGGAACCGAATTCCGGAGAGGCCACAGGGGACCGCCTTGAAAGAGACGACACTGTCCAGCATGTTCCTGAACCGGATCGCCCAGGGAGGCGATGCGGTGCGATACCTGGTGCCGGGGGAGGGCGGCTACACGCCCATGACGTTCCGCCAGGCCGGCGACGCGGCGAAGGAGATCTGCCTGGGGATGATGGCGGCCGGGCTGTCGAAGGGGGACCGGGTCGCGATCCTGTCCGGCACCCGCGTGGAATGGTGCCTGACCGACATCGCAGCGATCCTCGGCGGTTTCATCCCCGTGCCCATCTACCCGTCGAACCTCCCCGACCAGGTGGAGTACATCCTGGGCCACAGCGGCGCCGGCGTCGTCTTCGTCGAGGACGAGCCGCAGTACAACAAGGTGATGTCGTGCGTCTCCCGGCTGCCGAAGCTGTCGTCCGTAGTGATGATGACGGGGAGCGCCGACGGCAGGGAGAAGGCCGAGACGCTGGACGCGCTGCGGGAGCGGGGCAGGGAGTACGGGAAGGCCAACCCCGGGGCGGTCGAGAAGCGGGCGGGGGAGATCCGCCCCGAGGACGACCTGACGATCATCTACACCTCCGGGACGATCGGCCCCCCGAAGGGCGTGTTGACCCGCCACAGCAACTACGCGTTCAACGTCACGTCCACCCTCGAGGCGGTCAGCTTCCCGCCGGGGTCGATGTTCCTCATGTTCCTCCCGCTGGCGCATTCCCTCGGGCGGATCGAGCACTTCGTCACGTGGGACGCGATGACGACGACGGCCTTCGCCCGCGGGCTGCAGACGGTGGCCGAGGACCTGGCCGTCGCGCGCCCCGAGTACATGGTCAGCGTCCCCCGGCTCTACGAGAAGTTCTACGCCCGCGTCCTCGCCAAGGTCGAGGAGGACGGGGGGCTGAAGAAGGCCATCTTCCTGTGGGCGATGGGGGTGGGCCGGGAGGTCTCCCGCCACAAGCAGCGGGGGGAGAAGATCCCCGGCTTCCTCGCCTGGAAGAACGGGATCGCGGACCGTCTGGTCTTCGGGAAGATCCGCGCGCGGATGGGCGGCCGGCTGCGCTTCTTCGTCTCCGGCGGTGCGCCCCTCGCCCAGGAGATCGCGGAGTTCCTCCACGCGCTCGGCGTGCTCATCATCGAGGGGTACGGCCTCACGGAGACCTCGACGATCGTCTCCTGCAACCGGCCGGAGAATTACAAGTTCGGGACCGTGGGGCATCCGCTGCCCGGCACGGAGGTCCGGATCGCGCCCGACGGAGAGATCCTCGCCCGCGGGCGCCACATCTTCAAGGAGTACTTCAAGGATCCCGAGGCGACGCGGGAGGCGATCGATCCGGAAGGCTGGATGCACACCGGAGACATCGGCGTCCTGGACGGCGACGGGTTCCTCCGGATCACCGACCGGAAGAAGGACATCATCGTGACGTCCGGCGGGAAGAACATCGCCCCGCAGAACGTGGAGAACCTGCTGAAGAACGACCCCTTCATCAGCCAGGCGTTCGTGTACGGGGACCGGAGGAAATACCTCACGGCGCTGATCACCCTGTCGCCCGACGAGATCATGGCGTGGGCGTCGAAGAAGGGGATCGCGGAGCGCGACATCAAGGCGCTCTCGGAGAACCCCGAGGTCCGGAAGCTGATACAGGAGCGGATCGACGAGGTCAACCGGGGCCTCGCCTCGTTCGAGCAGGTGAAGAAGTTCGTCCTGCTGGGCACCGACTTCTCTCAGGAGACCGGGGAGCTGACGCCCACGCTCAAGGTCCGCAGGAAGGTCGTCGTCGGAAAATACGGAGGGCTGCTGGACGCCCTCTATGAAAAGGACTAAAGGGCGAACCGTTGCCGCTTTCCATCTACGAAATAAACTCGATGAGGCCGGACGAGCGGACCACGCTCCTGTCCTCCCTCATCCCGCGCCGCCTGCTGCAGCTGTTCACGATCGACCCCGTGTCGTTCCGGAACCCGGCCGGCAGGGATTGCCTCAAGATCACGTGCCCGGAGAAGATGCCCTTCTTCCAGATCGACCTGCGGCGCGACCCGGAAGACCGCGACGCCGCGTATTTCCTCGATGTGTCGAACTCGCCCTTCGGGCAGATGGAGATCTCCTTCATCATCGTGAACGACCCCGACGGGGAGCGGTTCACGGTCGATCGGGACGAGAACGGGCAGGAAACCTACTTCGGCACCGCGAGGCGCAACATCCCCGAGGAGGTCCGGGCGATGGAGGCGGGGCTGGCCCCGGGGCAGATACGCCGCGGGCTGCGGATCATGAAGGACATGGTGGCGGCCTGGGACGCTTTCTTCGAGCGCGTGGGGCACAAGTTCTATTTCCTGGAGCCGCTGTCGTACAACAGCGCGATCCTCTACGAGCGGAGCGGCTTCCAGTACATCAAGGGCAAGGAAAAGATGAAGTGGATCGACCGCGAGTTCCAGTCCGGCGGCGAGCTGCACGCGCGTCTCGACGGCAGCACCCCGTTCCGCAGGGCCGGGGCGCACCTCACGGTCCGGGGCCGCTCGTGGGCCATCCACGACGGGATCCTGGGGGAGCCGTGGGAGAGCCCGAAGATGTACAAGACCGTCGGCGTCGACGCGGGCGTTTCCACGTTCACGGGGGAAGGGTATTGAGGGGAAGGCGCCTTCCGGGGGCGGCCCTCGCGCTTTTCCTGCTGGTTTCGGCAGGTCCCGCGGCCTCGCAGGAAGCCGAGGAGCGGCCGCAGATCTTCTTCGAGAAAAAGGTGTATTCCGATTCCGTCGGGGGGAAGCGCAGCTTCTACGAGACCCACGTCGTGGAAAAGGGGGAGACGCTCTGGAAGATCCTCGGGCGGTCCCGCCCCCTCGACCCCCAACGGTATGCCGAAAGGCTTAAAGATTTCCTGCGGACCAACCCGAACATCAAGAACCCGTCGCGCCTCTCCCCCGGGCAGGAGATCCTCGTCCCGTCGGCGGAACCCGGGGAAGGCGCCGAAGACGGCAGAACCGTCGCCTACCTGGTGCAAAAGGGCGACTCCCTTTCCGGGATCTACGTGTCGCGCGGCATGCCGGGGAAGGGGCTGAAGGAGTTCCTGGAAGCCGTCCGGAATATCAACCCGTTCGTGGACAATGTGGACCTCATCTACGCGGGGAAGACGCTGCGCCTTCCCACCGAGGCCTATTTCGGGGAAGCCCCGGTCCAGGTCGCCGGGGCCGCGAGGGTCGAGCCCCCGCCGCAGGAAGCGCCCGCCGCGCCTCCCGGGGCCGCCGCCCCTGCCGCATCGCCCCCGGCGGAAACGGTGACGCCGGCGGCCCCCTTGAGCCGCGACGTCGACTCCGCGCCGACGCCGGACGCGCAGGCGGCGGCGAAGCCGCAGGCCGAGCTGCTCGCGCCGAAGACGCCCGCTCCCGACGTGTCGTTCCTCGAAACGGGCAGGAAGGAGCCGGCGGGCGAGCCCGTCGTCCCGCCGGCGAGTTCCCCCTACCGCGGGCTGCTGTCCGACATCTTCAACGCGCTCGGGGAGAAGTGGATCGAGAAGGGGACGATGTTCCTTCCCCTCCCTTCCGGGGAGGAGCTGGTCCTTCTCCTGCCGGACTTCCCCCTGGTCAAGTTCCAGGGCGGCGAGGCGGCGCTCGTCGACTTCCGCGGCGGGCTGCCGCCGAGGGTGCGGGACGCCATCCAGGGGAACTGGAAATACATCCGCGTCGTGTCGCTCGAGGGCGCCCGCGGAGCGAGCGAGATGATCGACCGCATCCTGCGCGTTTCCGGGTACCACTCGGTCAAGGAAGGGATCTCGCGCCCGCTGGTGATCGGCGAGACCGTGTCCGTCGTGCTTCCCGCCCGGTGGGTCATCCAGAGGACCGAGGAGAGCCTCCTTTCCGGCGACCTGGTGCTGCTGAAGGAGACGCCCGAGAAGCCGCCGGCAACGCTTGCGTCCGTGCTCCGGTATGCCGGGAGGGTCGGGGTCCGGGTTCTCCCGTTCGCGGACGACCCGAAAGCGATGGAGGGGTTCCTCGTGGGCGTCGACGAGGAGGAGAAGGACCGGGGGGTCCCCGTGGGGCTTGTCATACCCGCAGGAGGTATCCCGGCGGTCGATTTCTCCCTCTCCTGCCTCGGCCTCTCCCCGTTGGAGGGGGAACGGATACGGATCGGGGGCACCGGGGGGACGTACCAGCTCGTCCTGCAGCCCGAGAGGGTCTTCAAGGCCTCGGGAAAGACGCACGTGGTCGACACGGGGAAGATGTCCGGCGCCATCCGGTCCATCCTCAAGGATTCCGGCTACTCCGTCTTCACGGTCGGGAGAGGCGAATCCGGGCGCGCGATCTTCGAGCGCATCGTGAAGGCGGCGGGGGGAAGGGTGGAAAACCAAAGGGAGCACGTGGTCGCCGGGGGAGAGGACGCCGGGTTCTCGGTGAGGATATCGGGATCGTCCCTCGCCCTCCCGGAGGATGCGGCGGTGCCGGGCCGCAAGGTCTTCCTGGTCCGGGGGAAGGCGCATTCGGCCACACGGGCGCTTCTCCGGGATCTCGGAGTGGAAATTGTGGAGTGGTGATCGTAGAATATGTAAAATATATCAATAATTGCCGGTGTCGCACCGGGGGGCAGTGGAGAATGCATCGATGACGAACCGCGACCCGGCGCGCCGTATCCCCGAGACGTCCTCCCTGATGGGGGTCATGGAGTTCCGTCCTCGCCCGGCCATCGTATTGGTTTTCTTGACCCTTACGGTGGCGGTCGTGGGATGGCGCATCTTCAGGGAAACCGGCGTGCCCCGCTTGAACGCGCTGGTGGACAAGGCGATGGGCATCTATTCGGCGTCCCCGGCCGCGGTGGGCATGCCCGCGCCCCTCGAAATCGACGCGGCGGAACAGAAGGTCCTCGACTACTCCGGCGTGGCCGTGGGGCTTCCGCGGGACGCCGCGGGGTTCGTCGTGACCGGCGTCGAGGCGGAATCCGTACGGAGGAAAAATGCCGCCGCGATGCGATTCAGTTACGAAGGAGGCCGCCATCTGCTGGTCGTGTTCCGGAAGGATCGCTTCCTTGGAGGCAAACCCCTTCCGGCGTTTCCGGTGGAATCGCTCCTTTCGGGGGAGCGGGACGGCAGGTCGTTCGTCTTCTGGGAGCGGGATGGGGTGTCCTACATCATGGTGTCCGACGTGGACGTGATCCGGGCGTTGGCCCTGGTCCGCCGCTTCTTCACCTGACCCGGGCCGTCGTTCGACAAATCGTCTCTTAAAAAGGAGGCATCTCCATGATCGTCGCCAACAGGATGAAGCCGGCCCCCGTATGGGTTGACGAAGGGGATTCGATGAAGAGGGCGATGGACCTGCTGAAGGAGCACGAGATCCGCCACCTCCCCGTCCTCAAGGACGGGGAGAAGCTCGTGGGGATCCTTTCCGAGCGGGACATCAAGCAGGCCTCCCCCTCGTCGGCGACGGCGCTTGAGATCCGGGAGATCTTCTACCTGCTCGACAAGATCAAGGTGAAGCAGATCATGACCCGGCGTCCCTACACCGTTTCCTCCACGACCCCCATCGAGGAGGCCGCGCTGATCATCCGGGAGAAGAAGATCGGGTGCCTGCCGGTGGTGGACAACGGGAAGCTGGTCGGGATCATCACGGAAACCGACATCATCGACGCGTTCATCGAGGGGATGGGGGTGAACGGCCCCGGGTACCGGGTCGAGCTCGTGCTGCCGAACCTTCCCGGGAAACTGCTCGAACTCCTTAAGCTTTTGAAGGATTTCGACGCGAACATCGTCTCCCTGGCCACCGCTCCCCATCAGGAGCCCGACAAGATCATCAACATCATCCGTATCGAGGCGAAAAACTACAAGGTTCTGAAGGCTGCGATCAAGAAGGCGGGGTTCCAGCTCCTATCCGCCGATTGACCCGCGTCAAGGAACTGTGCAATATGTCGTGACATCCTATAGTTGCACGGCATCAAGCAAAGAGGAGGAAACAACGTGAAACCCGAAGTGGAAGCGGTTCTGAAAACCATTCGCCCGGCCCTGCAGGCCGACGGGGGAGACGTGGAACTCGTCGATGTCGTCGGGGGCGTGGTGAAGGTGCGCCTCAAAGGCGCGTGCGGCAGCTGCCCGATGGCCACGATGACGTTGAAGCACGGCATCGAGGCGGCACTCAAGGAGCGGATCCCTGCTGTCGAGCGGGTTGAGTCCGTATAACAACCACATATTCAGAGGGAGGAGTCATGGCGTACAAGATCACGGAAGAATGCATAGCGTGCGGAGCGTGCGTGAACGAGTGTCCGGCGAACTGTATTACCGAAGGGGACCCGATCTACAAGATCGACGCGGCCGCGTGCACCGACTGCGGCGCCTGCGCGAACGTCTGCCCCGCTTCGGCCTGCGTTCCCGCGTAACCACGGCATCCGGTGAAATGAAGGGGGCGGAAGGACACCTTTCCGCCCCCTTCCCTTTTCGGCGTCACAGCAGTTTCCGGACTTCCCGCTCGAAATCCTCCCTGCCGATATAGCCCACGATGACGTTCTTCACCTTCCCGTCCTTCCCGACGAAGAAGGTCGTGGGAACGGTCGAGAACCCTCCGTAGGCCCGCACCGTGTCGATGTCGCCCAGGAGGACCGTGTAGCCGATCCGGTTTCCGGCCAGGAAGGCGGGCAGCGCCCCCCGCGTGTCGGTGTCGAGGGAGATGCCGATCAGCTCGAACCCCTTGTCCCTGTGCCGGTTGAAGACCTCCACGAATCCGGGGATCTCGTCCCGGCACGTGGGGCACCACGTGGTGAAGAAATTTATGACGGTGGGCTTCCCCGCGAACCGGGTCGAGGAGTAGACGTTCCCGTTGACGTCCTTCAACGAAAACGGCGGGGCCTCCTTCGGCTCCGCCGGCAAGGGAGGCGCGGAAGCGCCCGAGTGCCAGCTCCAGTAGAGGAACAGGGCGGCCGCGGCCACGACGACGAGGACCAGGACCATCGGCAGCGTCCCGGTCCCGTTTTCGGGTCCCGGGGACGGCTTCATGCATCCCTTCGTCCTCATCCGCTCCCTCCTTCGCGCGGCTTATTCCTTCCCGCATCCCGCCCGCCGCGGGAAAACGCAACGGAATATTGATTGGGTGCGGTGTATGGTTTAAACTTTGAACCAGCATAACATCGGTGAATATCCAAAGCAGATTAAAACGCGGAAATCGTGGAGGGTGGTTTCATGGCCGAGTACCTGAAAAAGCCGAAGGAAAAGAAAATCGAAGACATACGGGCCGTGCAGGATACGGTGCGCGAGATCCTGGAGCGGGTTCGTAAAGAAGGGGTCGACGCCGTACGGGAATATTCCCGGAAATTCGACGGATGGGCACCGCAAAGCTTCAAGGTCACCGAGGACGAGAAGCGGGCGGCGAAGGCGAAGCTTCCCGCCACCGAGGTCGCGGACATCGATTTCTGCCAGGCGCAGATACGCAACTTCGCGCAGGAGCAGATGAAGCGGCTGGCCGATTTCGAGGTCGAGACGCTGCCCGGGGTGCATCTCGGGCAGAGGATCATTCCCATTTCCTCCAGCGGTTCTTACGTTCCCGGCGGGCGATACCCGATGCTGGGCTCGGCGCACATGACCGTGATCACCCCGAAGGTGGCGGGGGTTCCCCGCGTGGTCGCCTGCTCCCCCCCCGTGAAAGGGGAGGGGCTCTGGCCCGCGACGCTGTACTCCATGGTCGCCGCCGGGGCGGACGAGATCTATTGCATGGGCGGGGTGCACGCGCTGGCGGCGATGGCGTACGGCATGGAGGGGCTCGCCCCGGTCGACATGATCGTCGGGGCGGGGAACAAATACGTCGCGGAGGCGAAAAAGCAGCTGTTCGGCACCGTCGGGATCGACCTGCTGGCCGGTCCGACGGAAATCCTCGTCATCGCCGACGAGACGGCCGACCCTGCCATCGTCGCGGTGGACATCCTGGGGCAGGCGGAGCACGATCCGAACGCGCGCCAGTGCCTGGTTTCCCTCTCCCGGAAGACCGCCGAGGAGACGATGAAGGAGGTGGAGCGGCAGCTCGCCTCCCTCCCCACCCGCGACATCGCGGCCGTCTCCTGGGGCGACAACGGCGAGGTGGTCGTCGCGGACTCCCCGGAGGAGGCGGTGAGGCTGAGCGATGCCTGGGCGCCGGAACACGTGGAGATCCAGACGAAGGACTGGCGGTATTACCTCGACAACCTGAAGAACTACGGCTCCGCCTTCCTGGGGGAGGAGACCACGGTGGCCTACGGGGACAAAACCATCGGCACCAACCATGTCCTCCCCACCATGGGGGCGGCCCGGTACACGGGCGGGCTCTCCGTGGGCAAGTTCGTGAAGACCGTCACCTACCAGTACGCGACGAAGGAAGCCTCCCTGGTGGTCGCGGACGTCTGCGAGAGGGCGTGCAACTACGAGAACATGCTGGCCCACGGAATCTCCTGTAGAGCGCGGCTGGAAAAATACGGAAAGAAGTAGGGGAGGGCGGCATGGATCCCGTAAAGGCTGGCGGACCGGATTTCAACCTCTCGGGGAAAGTGGCCCTCGTGACCGGCGCGGGCAGGGGGCTGGGCGCGGAGATCGCCCTGGCGCTGGCCGCGTACGGGGCCGACATCGTCGTGGCCGACCGCACCCTCGCCGAAACGGAGGGGACGACGAAGGCCGTCCGGGCGCTCGGGAGGCGGGCGTTTCCGGCCCAGGCGAATCTCCTCAACGTCGCGGAGATCCGGGAAATGGTCACCCTGGCGGCCGGGGAGTCCGGGGGCATCGACATCCTGGTGAACAACGCGGGAGTCAACCTCACGCAGTTCGCCGAGGACGTGACCGAGGAGGCGTGGGACACGGTGCTCGGCGTGAACCTGAAGGCCGTCTTCTTCTGTTCCCAGGCCGTGTGCCGGCACATGATCGGGCGGAAGGGCGGCAAGATCATCAACGTGTCCTCGCAGACGGGCACCGTGGCCATCCCGAAGAGGGCCGCCTACTGCGCGAGCAAGGGGGGGGTCAACATGCTGACGAAGCTGCTGGCCCTGGAATGGGCGAAGCACGGCATCCACGTGAACGCCGTCGCGCCGACCTTTCTCGAGACGCCGCTGACGCGGCCCATGTTCGAGGACGCGGAATTCCGAAACTATGTGTTAGGGAATATCCCGCTGGGGCGCATCGGCCGGCCGGCGGACGTGACGGGGGCCGTCGTCTATCTGGCCTCGGCCGCCGCCGACCTGGTGACGGGCCATATCCTACACGTGGACGGAGGCTGGACGATCCAGTAGCATCGTTGCAGGAAAACCTCTAAGGCAAGGGGGTAGCGAGCGTGAAAAGGAAAACCGTATCGAGAAGGAATTTCCTGAAAGGCGCGGCGATCGGCGGGGCGGCGCTGGCGGGCGGCGGCATCCCCTTCATCGTCCGGATGGCCCATGCGAAGGAGGGAGTGATCAAGTACGGCACGATGCATCCGTTGACCGGCCCGTACTCGGCGCTCGGCACGGACCAGAGGAACGCGACGCAGCTGGCGGTCGAGGAGTGGAACGCGAAAGGCGGCGTCCTGGGCCACAAGATCGAGTGGGTCCACCGGGACGACCAGCTGAACGGCGCGGTGGCGCTGCGGCGCGTCAAGGAGCTCGTGGAAGAGGAGAAGTGCGGCTTCATCGGGGGCACCCTGTCCGGCGCCATCTCCCTCGCGATCAACGAATTCGCCAACAAGAACCGGGTGCCGTACGTGGCGTACTGCCAGAGCGACATGGTCCTCGGGTCCGACCAGGGCAAGTACGGGTTCGCCTTCATGGTGATCCCCTATTCCGCGGCGCTGGCGACCTCGAAGTACGCGTTCGAGAACCTCGGCAAGAAGTGGTTCTCGCTGACGGCGGACTACCGCTGGGGCCAGAGCCTGCTCGAAGGCTGGATCTGGCAGAGCCAGCAGATGGGCGGGCAGTTCCTCGGCAACGTCTACCATCCGCTGGGGGCCACCGACTATTCCACGTACCTCACGAAGATCATGGCAGCCAAGCCCGAGGTCCTCGTCATGAACAACCTGGGCGCCGACCAGACGGCGGCGATCAAGCAGCTGAGCGAGCTCGGCCTCACGAAAAGCATGAAGGTCGTCTGCACGAAGACCGCCATGACGACGATGAAGGAGGCCGGGGCGGCCTACGACGAGAACATCATGGGCGGCATGACCTTCTACTGGGGGCTGAAGGACAAGTACCCCGGGGCGAAGAAGTTCATGGACATCTACATGAAGAAGTACGGCCAGCCCATCGAGCAGGACGGCGAGTCCGGGTACGTGGCGACGAACGCCCTCTTCATGGCGATGGAGAAGGCCGGGACGGTCACGGACAAGGAGAAGATCGTCGCGGCGCTGGAAGGGCTCAAGTACACGCTCACCAAGGGCCCCGAGGTCGTGCGCGCGTGCGACCACCAGAGGGAGCAGAGCTACCTCCTCCTGAAAGGCAAGGGGAAGAAGGCGAAGGGGTGGGATCTGGCGGACATCGTCGGGGAGATCCCCGGAGCGTCGATCATCATGTCCTGCGAGGACAACGCGAAGAAGCTTCCCTTTTCCAACGTGAAGCTGCCGTAGGCGTCTCCCGGGGAGGGGATCCCCGGCGGACGACGGAAATCCCATGTTTTCGCCTGCATTCCCGGGGGGCAGCGATGCCCCCCGGAGGGGCGAGAGGGTGCGTATGTTCAGCGATGTGAACTGGACCGTGTTTTTCATGCAGCTCTTCTTCGGGCTGGCGCTCGGCTCGATCTTCGTTCTCCTGGCGAGCGGGTTGTCCATCATCTACGGGTTGCTCGACGTGGTGAACTTCGCCCACGGCACGTTCGCGATGCTCGGCGCCTACGCGGTGTTCGTCGCGGTCAGCCTCTCGGGCAGCTTCGCCGTCGGGATCGTCAGCGCCGTGGCGATCGTCGCCCTCATCGGGGTCCTCGTGGAGCTGTTCCTCCTGAAGCCGCTGTACGGGAAGGACCCGCTCCTCCCGCTGCTGCTGACCTTCGGCCTGTCGGTGGCCGTGCCGGACCTGGTGAAGATCGTGTTCGGCCTCACCGGGAAGCCGGTCGCCTACCCCGAGGGCTTGAGCGGCGCGACCCTGGCGGGGCCTTTGATCCTTTCGAACTACCGGCTGTTCATCATCGTGTTCACCCTTGCGATCCTGATCTCCCTGTGGCTCTTCCTGAAGAAGAGCGACCTCGGCATGATCATCCGGGCCGCGACGCGGGACAGCCTGATGGTGCAGGTGCTGGGGACGAACACCTCGAGGATCTGGACGATCGGCTTCGCCCTCGGCACGGGGCTGGCCGCCCTCGCCGGGGCGATCGCGGTCCCGATGCTGGCCGCTACGCCGGACATGGGAGTGGAGATGACCATGACGGCGTTCGTCGTAACGGTGGTCGGGGGGCTGGGAAGCCTGGGGGGCGCCATCGTCGGCGGCCTCCTGATCGGGGTCATCGTCGCGTTCACCTCCCTGGTCGCCGGCGAATACTCAAACGTGGCGATGTATTTCTGCATGGCGGTCATACTGCTGATCCGTCCCCGGGGGCTGTTCGGGGAAAGCGGAAGGGAGTAGGGGGCGGCCATGGCGGAACCGATCGAAGACAGGGAAACGGTGCTTCGGGACGTGAACGCGAAGCCCCGTTCGACCGTCGTCTGGGCCGCCGCGCTGGTCCTCGCGGCGCTGCCGCTGGTCATCTCCGTGCCGCTGGCGACGGACATCCTCATCTGGGGGATCTTCGGCATGGGATTCAACCTCCTCCTGGGGTACACGGGAGTGCTCTCCTTCGGGCACGCCGCGTATTTCGGGCTGGGGGCCTACGCCTCGGGGCTGGCGATGCGGTACTGGGGCGTCGGCATCTGGACCGCGATCGCCGCCGGGATCGTCGCCTCGATGCTGCTGGCGTGCTTCATCGGGGCGCTGGCCATCCGCCGGCGCGGCGTCTACTTCGCCATGATCTCGCTGGCCTTCGGGCAGATGCTCTTTTTTCTGGCGCTTTCCCCGCTGAAGCAGATCACCCGGGGAGAGGACGGGCTGACCCATATCCCGCTGGCGGAGGTCTTCTCCTTCCCGCTCCACAAGCCGGTCCCGATCTACTACTTCATTTTCGCCATCACCACGGCCATGCTCTACCTGACCTGGCGGATCCTGCAGTCGCCGTTCGGCAGGCTGCTCCGGGCGTTCCGGGAGAACGAGGAGCGGGCGAAGGCGTGCGGATACAACACCACCCTGGTCAAGTTCTTCACCCTGGTCCTGTCGGCCCTGTACGGCGGGCTCGCCGGCGCGCTGAACATGCTGTACCTGAACTACGTGCCGCTGACGACGCTGTTCTGGCTTACGTCCGGGACCATCGTCATGATGACCATCCTCGGGGGGAAAGGCACGCTCCTCGGGCCGCTGGTCGGCGCCGCGGTGTTCCTCTTCCTGCAGAACACGATCAGCCTGTGGACCCCGCGCTGGGAGCTGTTCGTGGGCGCGATCTTCGTCGCGATCATCCTGGCGTTCCCGGGGGGCATCATGGGCACCATCCGCACGATCCTGAACAACCGGAAGATGGCGCGGCTGCAGAATCAGGCCCCGGCCGTTCCTTCGGAAGGATAAAGGCATGCTGCTGAGGACGGAAAGGGTCTGCAAGCACTTCGGGGGGCTGCGAGCCGTCGACGGGGTGGACTTCTCCCTCAAGGAGGGGCAGCTCAAGTCGATCATCGGCCCGAACGGGGCGGGGAAGACGACGCTGTTCAACCTGATCGCGGGGGTCTACAAGCCGACCTCCGGGAAGGTGTTCTTCCGCGACCGGGACATCACCCGCCTGTCGCTTCACCAGACTTCGCGCCTGGGAATCACGAAGACCTACCAGATCACCCAGATCTTCCCGGGGCTGACCGTGTTCGAGAACGTCCGCATCGCGGCCCAGTCCAAAGTCAGCTCCTTCAACTTCTGGCGCTCGACCCATTCGTTCGGGGCGCTGAACGAGAGGGCGCTGGAGATCCTGCATCAGGTGGAGCTCCTGGAGAAGAGGAACTGGCTCGCCTCCACGCTGTCCCACGGGGAGCGCCGCTACCTCGAGATCGGGATCGCCCTCGCGACCGAGCCGCAGGTCCTGCTTCTCGACGAGCCGACGGCGGGGATGAGCGTCGCCGAGACCGCCATGTGCGCCGGGCTGATCCGGAAGCTGAACCGGGAGCTGCGCCTGTCGATCGTCCTCGTGGAACACGACATGAGCGTCGTCATGGGGATCTCCGAGGAGATCCTGGTGCTCAACGAGGGGCGGGCCCTCGCGGAAGGGACCCCCCGGGAGGTGAGCGACAACCGGGAGGTCCAGAGGGTGTACCTGGGGGAAGAGAAATATGCTTGAGCTGCGCGGGGTCGACACCTTCTACGGATACAGCCACATCCTTCACGACCTCTCCCTCCAGGTGAAGGAAGGGGAGATCGTGGTCCTCCTCGGGCGCAACGGCGTCGGCAAGAGCACCACGATGAAGACGATCATGGGGATCCAGGCCCCCCGGGGCGGGGAGGTGATCTTCCGCGGAGAGCCGATCGCCGGGCTTCCTCCCCACAAGGTCGCGCGAAAGGGGATCTCGCTCATCCCGGAGGACCGGCGGGTCATCCCGAACCTCACGGTGTACGAGAACCTGAAGCTGGGTTCCCTGATCCGGGGGAAGGACAGGGACCTGGAGGCGATGCTGGAAACCGTTTTCGGGTATTTCCCGCGCCTGAAGGAGCGGCTGCGCCAGGAGGGAGGCAAGCTCTCCGGCGGGGAACAGCAGATGCTTACCATCGCCCGGGGCCTGATGGCGAAGCCGAAGCTGATGCTCATCGACGAGCCGAGCGAGGGGCTGGCGCCGAAGATCGTCCACGAGATCATGGAGATCATCAAGCGGCTCCAGCAGGACGGGGTGACCATCCTCCTCGTGGAACAGCACGCGGAGGCCGCGATGCGGCTTTCGACCAACCTCAGGGCATATATCATGGAAAAGGGGGAGATCCGCCTTCACGGGACGCTCCAGGAGCTCAGCACGCGCATGGACGAGGTGGAGCGCTGCCTCGGGGCGAAGATCTGAAGGGGACGGGCCATGGGATACAGGATCATCCCGCTGAACACGGGGACCATTTTCGTGGACCAGGGGGTCTACTGCACGATGGGGCGGGGGAACGGCACGATCGTCGGGATTCCGTCGACCGCCTGGTGCGTCACGGACGGCGCGGAGCATATCCTGGTCGACACCGGGATGTGCGACACGGAGAGGGCGAACCGGTGGCACCACCAGGCCGTGCAGCCGGAGGGGGGACGGATCGACCTGCAGCTGATGAGCCGGGCGGGGCTTCGGCCGGAGGACATCGGCGCCGTGATCTTCACCCACCTGCACTGGGACCACTGCTCGAACATGAAGCTGTTTTCCGGCGCCCGCTATTACGTGCAGGCGCGGGAGCTTGCGTTCGCGCTCGACCCGACGCTGCCTCCCTACTATAAGTCCTACGAAGCCCCCATCCTCGGGATCGAGCCGCCCTTCGCCGGCTGCGATTTCATTGCGGTCGACGGGGAATATTCCTTCAACGACTCCATCACCCTGTTCCCGACCCCCGGCCATTCGGTGGGGCACCAGTCCGTCTCCGTGCGGACCGCGGCCGGGACGATCGTGATCGCCGGCGACGCCGTCTTCGTCGAGGAGAACCTGAAGGGCGATCCGGAGCACCTGCTGGAGTTCCTCCCCATCGGGCGGTATGTCAACTATTTCGACATGTGGAACAGCTTCAAGGAGATACGGAAGCGCGCGGACATCGTCCTTCCGGGACACGATTGCAGGGTATTCCAGCGCAAATCCTATCCGTGACGGAAGGACGGGACGCCATGACACGGGATGGATCGACGCCGGGTCTGGAGGCAGCGGTCGGGGATTTCGTCGGGATCGCCCGGCGCGCGGCTGAGCTCGGGCTGCAGTCGGGGACGGGCGGCAACCTCAGCCTGCGCCTTGGAGACCGCATCCTCATCAAGGCCAGCGGTTGTTCCCTTTACGGACTGGCTGAAAGCGGGATCGTCCTGCTCTCGGGGGAGGGCGAGCTCCTTTCCGGTCCGGGGAGGCCTTCCAAGGAAACGATGCTGCACGTGGGCCTCTACCGGTCGCGGCCGGAGGTCGGCGGCATCGTCCATTACCACGCGCCGTTCGCGACAGCGTTCGCCATCAGGGGGATCCCCATCCCGCCGGTGACGATCCAGGCGAAGCGGTGCTTCCCCCGCATGCCGATCGTCCCGGAGCTGCCGGACGGCTCGCGGGAGCTGGCGGACGCGGTCATCGAGGCGTTTCGGGACCGGGAGGTCCGTCTGGTTCTGCTGACGGGACACGGGCTCGTCGCCGTCGGCGGGACCCTGGAGGAGGCCCATCTCCTCGCCGAAACGGCCGAGGAAACGGCCAAGACGGCCCTCCTGGCCAGGCTCCTCCACGACGCGACATGAAGAAGACCGTCCTGCTGGTCGCCACGCTCGACACGAAAGGGGCGGAGGCCGGCTATCTGCGGGAGGTCCTGGACCGCATGGGGGTCCGGACCCTGCTGATGGACGTGGGGGTATTCCAGTCGCCGCATGGGGAAGGGGACGTTCCCCGCGCGAAGGTCGCCGAGGCGGGAGGGCGCAGCATCGGGCAGGTGGCCGGGTCGGACCGGAAGGGGGAGGCGATCGGAACGATGATCCGGGGGGCCGCCGCGCTCGCCCGGGGCCTCCACGACCGCGGGGAGATCCACGGCGTGCTGTCCATCGGCGGCGCCCAGGGCACGATCATCGGGACGACGGTGATGCGCGGCCTCCCGGTCGGCGTACCGAAGGTCATGCTTTCCACCATGGCTTCGGGGAACCGCCCGTTCGGGCCCTACGTCGGGACGAGCGACGTCACGCTGATGCATTCGGTCGTCGACTTCTTCGGGCTCAATCCCATCCTCATGCAGGTGCTTTCCAACGCGGCGGGCGCGGTCGCCGGCATGCTGCGGGCGGGCGCGGTCCGTCCCGGCCGCCGCCCCCGGGTCGCGATCACGATCTACGGGACGACGACGCCGGCCGGGATGCGCATCGTCTCCCTCCTTTCGGGGCGCGGGTACGAGGTCGTCGCCTTTCACCCGAACGGCGTCGGGGGGCAGGCGATGGAGGAGATGATCCGGCAGGGGATGTTCGGGGGGGTCGTGGATCTCACCCTGCACGAGCTGACCGACGAGGTGGCCGGGGGGGACCATGCGGCCGCGCCCGGCCGCCTGCGGGCCGCCGGCGAAACGGGGATCCCGCAGGTTGTGGTTCCCGGAAGCACCGATTACATCGTCACGGGCCCCTTCGGCCGGCTGAAACGCCCCTTCCGGGGGCGCAGGACGATGGCGCATAACCCGGAGATGACCTTCGTCCAACCCTCCGTCCGCGAGATGCGGCGGGTGGGACGGACCGTCGGGGAAAGGCTCGGGAGCTCCGGGGAGAAAACATCCGTGCTCGTGCCCCTGAAGGGGTTTTCCCATCCGAACCACGAGGGAAGGCCGCTCCACAACCCTTCCGGGGTGCGGGCTTTCGTCAACGGGCTTCGGGAGACGATCGATGCGGCGATCCAGGTCAGGCTCCTTCCCCTCCACGTGAACGACCCCGCGTTTTCCGACGCGGTGGTGGAGGAGTTCGAACGGCTCGTGACCCGAAACCGGGAACCGGATTCCGAAATCATACAGGGAAGGAGGAGGAAGACATGTTCAAAGGGAAGATCGTCGACCTGACGCAGGAGATCTACGAAGGGATGCCCGTGTACCCGGGCCACCTGAAGACGGTCGTCTGGACGCACCTGTCCCACGAGGAGTGCCAGAGGCAGCTCGGCACCGGTTTCTCGTACGAGACCAAGGGCATCATGTTCTGCGACCACGGCCCGACCCACATCGACGCCGTGAGCCACCTTTCCAGGGACCCCGGTGCTCCCTCCGTCGACCAGATCCCGCTGGAGAACTGCATCACTTCCGCGATCTGCCTCGACGTGAGCGACGTGCCCCAGAAGACGCAGTTCGGGAAGGCGAAGATCGAGCAGGAACTCAAGCGCTGGAACCTGGATATCCGGAAGGGCGACACCATCCTGTTCTACACGGCGCAGTACGACCGTTACTACGGCAAACCGGAGTACATGACCGACTACCCCGGCCTGGACCGGGAGGGGACGGAATACATCATCGACCGCGGGTGCGTGAATTTCGGGGTGGATTCGTCCAGCCCGGACATGTGGTACGACAAGACGTACCCGTGCCACACCGTGTGCGCGGAGCGGCAGGTAACCCACATCGAGAACCTCTGCAACCTGGGGGAGGTCGTCGGGAAACGGTTCACCTTCATCGCCCTCCCGCTGAAGATCCGGAAGGGCACCGGTTCCCCGCTTCGGGCGGTCGCGATCCTGCCGGAATAGGCCGCCGCATTGCTGATATGATCGCAGGGGGGGCGCGCATGGCGGAATGGTCGATGGAGGAGGCTCTTCGGACGGCGCTGCGGTACGAGAGGGAGAATTTCGAGGAATACGAGAAAGGCGCCATGGAGACGCCGGACCCCGGCGTAAAATCGATGTTCGGCTTTCTCGCGGGCGAGGAACGGAAACACATGGATCTTATCCTTGACATGATGAGGCGGCACAATGTCGAGCCATGACGCGGGCGCGCAGGCCGTGAGGAAGATATTCTTCGACCACATATCGACGACGCCCCTCGACCCGAGGGTGCTCGACGCGATGATGCCGTTTCTGACCGAATGCTACGGGAACCCCTCGTCCCACATCCACGAGCAGGGACAGGCCGCGCTGCGCGCCGTGGACCGGGCGCGGGGCGAGGTGGCCGCGCTGGTCGGGGCGAAGGCGTCCGAGATCGTGTTCACCTCCGGGGCGACCGAGTCGAACAACCTCGCGGTCCTCGGGGCCCTCGAGGCTTCCGGGAAACGCCACGTCGTCGTTTCCGAGATCGAGCATTTCTCCGTGATGAACGCCCTCATCCCGCTGCGCAACGCCGGGGCCGAGGTCACGCTGCTGCCGGTCGACCGGAACGGGCTGGTCGATCCGGACGACGTCCGCAAGGCGCTGCGCCCGGAGACGGGGCTGCTTTCCGTGATGCAGGCGAACTCCGAGATCGGGTCGATCCAGCCTGTGGAGGAGATCGGGCGGATCGCCCGCGAGCGCGGGGTGACGTTCCACGTGGACGCCGCCTCTTCCGCGGGGCACATCCCCTGCGACGTGCGCGCGATTCACGCGGACCTGCTCACCCTTTCGGCGCACAATTTCTACGGCCCCAAGGGGACCGGAGCGCTGTTCCTCCGGGACGGCGCGAAGGTGGCCTCCCGATCCTACGGCGGCTTCCAGGAGATGGGGTACCGGGCCGGCACCGAGAACGTGCCGGGCATCGTCGGAATGGGCGCGGCGGCGGCGATCGCGGCGGCGGAGAACGGAACCTGGGCCTCGCACCTGCACCGCCTCGGGAGGATGCTCTGGGAGGGGCTGTCGTCGATCCCGCTCCTGCACTTCACGGGGCACCCCACGCTCCGTCTTCCCGGGCACGTCTCCTTCTGGGTCGAGCACGCGGAAGGGGAATCGCTGCTGCTCTTCCTCAACGTGAACGGGATCATGGCCGCCTCGGGGTCCGCGTGCAGCTCCAACCTGCGCGGGGAGGACGAGGAGGACCTGGTCGCCTCTCCCGTGCTGCGGGCGATCGGCGTCCCGAGCGACATCTGCACCGGCTCGATCACCTTCAGCCTCGGGAAGGGGAACACGGAAGAGGAGGTCCGGCGGACGCTGGAGGTCCTTCCCGGCATCGTGGAGCGGCTCCGGGCGATGTCCCCCACGTACCTGGACTATCAGAAACAACAGAGCAAGGGAGGATGAGCGTAATGACGACGGGCGGTCCCTACACCGAGAAAGTGATGGATCATTTCATGAACCCGCGGAACGTGGGGGAGATCGAAGGGGCGGACGGCGTCGGCGAGGTCGGGAACCCGGCCTGCGGCGACATGATGCGGCTGTACCTGAAGATCGAGAACGGCGTCGTGGTCGACGCCAAGTTCCGCACCTTCGGGTGCGGCGCCGCGATCGCCTCCAGCTCCATGCTGACGGAGATGATCAAGGGGAAGACGGTCGAGGAGGCCCGGGCGATCTCCAACCAGGCGGTCGCAGACGCCCTCGGCGGGCTTCCCGCGGTGAAGATCCACTGTTCCGTGATGGCCGAGCAGGCGGTGAAGACGGCCCTCGACGACTACGCGAAGAAACATGGAGGGTGAGATGGGCGACAGCCCGATCGACCTGATCCGCAGGGCGCTGGAGCGCGAGAAGGCGGCGCATCGGGGCTACGTGGAGCTGGCCGCGACCGCCTCCCCGCCGGATGTCCGGGAGCTGTTCCTCTATCTCGCGGAAGAGGAGAAGAAGCACGCGAAGCTCCTGACCGACGAGATCGAGAAGGAAACGTTCCGGGAGATGTGACCTTCGACGCCGTCGCCGGTCGCGGGCGCGGAAGGAAACGGGAAATGGAGAGCCAGACGGCGTTTCTCCTTCGCGACAGCGTTTCCCGGCGGAAGGTCCCCCTCGTCCCGGCGGACCCCGACCGGGTCACGATCTACACCTGCGGCCCCACGGTCTACCGCTACGTCCACATCGGGAACCTGCGCACCTACCTCCTCACGGACCTCCTCGTACGCACGCTGCGTTTCCTCGGCTACGGCACCTTTTCCGTGCAGAACATCACGGACATGGGGCACATGCACCAGGAGCGGCTGGAGCTGGGCGAGGACAAGGTGATCGCCGCGGCCCGGGCCGCCGGGAGGACCGCCCGGGAGATCGCGGCGTCCTTCACGGAGGCGTTCTTCCGCGACTGCCGCAGGATGGATTTCCTGCCGGCCGACGTCTATCCCCGCGCCTCGGAGCACGTCCCCGAAATGATCGCGCTGGTCCGCCGCCTCGAGGAGAGGGGGGCGGTATACGGCAGGGACGGATACCTCTATTTCGACGTGACCCGGGCGCCGGGCTACGGGGTCCTTTCCGGGGCCGCGCTGGGGGAGGGGACGCCGGCGGAACGGACGGGGGCGGAGGGGCACCGCCACAAGAAACGCCCGGAGGATTTCGTCCTGTGGATGCCGGCGGAGCCCGGGCGGGAGTTCCAGTGGGACAGCCCGTGGGGAAGGGGATGGCCCGGCTGGCACTCGGAGTGCGCGGCGATGGCGATGGCGCACCTCGGCCCCGGATACGACCTGAACGTCGGCGGCGTGGACCTCCGGTTCCCGCACCACGAGAACTCGCGGGCGCTGGCGGCGGCCGCCACGGGGAAGGAGCTCGCCGGGATCTGGCTTCACGCGGCGCACCTCCTGGTCGACGGGAAGAAGATGTCCAAGTCGCAGGGGAACGAATACACGCTCGACGACCTGGCGGGCGGGCCGCCGGGCGGTGGAAAGGGGTTCTCCCCCGCGGAGTTCCGGTATTACTGCATGACGCTGCACTACGCGACCCCGATGAATTTCACCTGGGAGGGGCAGGCGGCCGCGGCGAAGGGGCTGGCGCGGCTCCGGGAGGCGTTCCGGAAGGCCGCCGGGCGGGCGACGGCGGGGGCGGACACCGCCGGTCTGCGGGACCGGTTCCGCGCGGCGCTCTCGGACGACCTGAACCTTCCACGGGCCCTGTCCGTCGCCCACGACGCGGCGCGTTCCGGGATCGGGGGCGACGCGGCCCGCTCCCTGGCGGCGGAATGGGACCGCGTGCTGCGGGTGGGGCTGCCCGGGGAGCCGGGAGCCTCGGCGGGGGCGGAGGAGGTTCCCGCCGAAATCGCGGCGTTGGCGCGGGAGAGGGATGCCGCGAGGAGGGACGGCGATTTCTCCGCCGCGGATTCGCTTCGGTCCAGGATCCGTTCCATGGGATATGATGTGGTGGACGCTGGCAAGGGGGTTACCTCCGTCCGGAGATCGCCGGACGCCCCGGGGGGGACTGCGAAGGATGGGACCGGTCCGGGACCTCGATGACCCGAATGCCGTCGGGGAACGCGCGCGGGTAGCCGTCATCGCCCCGTTCCCGGAGCTTTTGCGGGAATGCGAAGCGGCGTTCCGGGAAGCGGGAATCCGCGTCCCCGTGGAGGTGGGGGACCTGGAGGAGGGCGTCCGCGCCGCGAGGCGGGCGGTCGACGGCGGGGCGGAGGTGATCGTCAGCCGGGGCGGCACGGCGCTCCAGATCTCCCGGGCCCTCTCCGTCCCGGTCGTCGAGATCCAGGTCTCCCCCTACGACATCCTGCGCTGCCTGTACCGGCTCCGCGAGTACCGGGGCCTCATCGGGATCACCGGCTTCCGGAACGTGGTCTACGGCTGCGAAAGCCTGGGCGACCTGCTCGGGATGCGGATCCGCCAGATCGTCGTCGAATCCGAAGAGGACGCCCTGGAGAAGGTCACCGAAGCGGTCCGCGACGGGGTCGGCATGATCATCGGCGACGCCGTGTCCGTGAAACTGGCGTCGAAGCTCGGGATCGGGGGGATGCTGGTGGCCTCGGGGAAGGAGGCCGTCGCGAAGGCGATCGAGGAGGCGGAGAGGATCGCCGGGGTGCGCGCACGCGAGCGGGAGCGTTCCGAGCTGCTGCGCGTGATGGTCGAACACTCCCCTTACGGCATCCTCGCCGTCGACCGGGGCGGGCGGATCACCCTGTTCAATCCGGCGGCCGGGAGGATCTTCGGCGTCAAGGCGTCGGAGGCCGTCGGCGCCTTCGTGGAATGGGCGGCCCGGGCGGTCGACTCCCCCGGGAGCCCTGTCCTGCCGGAGAGCGTCCATCCCGAGGACGTCCCGGCCACCCTTCAGGCCGTGGCCGACCTCGCGTCCGGCGGGAGAGGCGTCTCGCTGACGAACCGCCTGCGGCTTCCGGGCGGCGGGTACCGATGGATCGAATGGCAGGGAGTCGCCCTGGAGAACGGGTCCTTCCTCGTGACCGCGCGCGACGTCACGCGGAAGAGGATGGATGCGGAAGCGCAGGCGGCCCTGAAAGAGCGGCTCTTCCAGTCGCAGAAGCTGGAAACCGTGGGGTTGCTGGCGGGCGGCGTGGCGCACGACTTCAACAACCTCCTGACCCCGATCCTGGGCTACAGCGAGCTGCTGATGCGGGGGCTCCCCGAGGGGAGCCCCGACCGGAAGAAGCTGGAACAGGTTCGCCGGGCGGCCGACCAGGTGAGAGTGTTGACCACGCGCCTCCTCGCCTTCGGGCGCAGGCAGATGCTGCGGCTGGACGTTGTCGACGTCGGGGAGATCGTCCGCGGGATGGAGCCGGTGATCCGCCGGACGATCCGGGAGGACATCCGGATCCGGATCGTGACCGCGGCGGAAACGGGACGGGCGCGCGCCGACACGGGGCAGATCGAGCAGGCGCTGCTGAACCTCGTGGTCAACGCGCAGGACGCGATGCCGGACGGGGGCACGCTGACCATCGAGACGGCGAACGTGCACCTGGACGAATCGTACGCATCCGGCCACCCGGAAGCCGTCGCGGGCCCCTGCGTGATGCTTTCGGTGAGCGACACCGGGACGGGGATGGACGAGGAGACGCGGGCGCGCGCCTTCGAACCGTTTTTCACCACGAAAGGCCCGGGCGGGGGGATGGGGCTGGGGCTGCCCACCGTGTACGGGATCGTCAAACAGCACGGGGGGGCCGTCACCGTCGACTCCGAGAAGGGGCGCGGCAGCGTCTTCAGGATATACCTGCCGCGGGCGCCGGAAGCGGAGGAAGGGGCCGCGCCCGGCGCCGGGATCCCGGCGGCCGCCTGCGATCGGCCGGAGGGCGGGACCGGGACCTTACTGGTGGCGGAGGACAACGAGGCCGTCCGGGAGATGGCCCGCATGATGCTCGAGGGGCTCGGCTACCGGGTGCTTTCCGGGGAGAGCGCGGAAGCGTGCCTCGAGATCGCGGCGGCATTCGACGGGCCGATCGACCTGCTGTTGACGGACGTGATCATGCCGGGGAAGAACGGGAGGGAGCTGTACGACCTGCTTTCGCCCGCCCGGCCCGGGATGAAGGTCCTGTTCATGTCCGGCTATTCCGCCAACGTGATCGGGCACCACGGGATCCTGGAAGAGGGCGTCGATTTCCTGCAGAAGCCGTTCCGGATGGCCGACCTGTCGCGGAAAGTCCGGGAGGTCCTCGGTAGATGAAGGCCCGGGTCGCCGTCATCGCCCCGTACGCGGACCTGAAGCTCGAGGCGCGGGCGGCGGTGGAGGAGCTGGGGATCGACGTGATCGTCGAGGAGGGGGACCTGGCGGAGGGCGTCCGCGCCGCGAGGCGGGCGGTCGACGGCGGGGCGGAGGTGATCATCAGCCGGGGCGGCACGGCGCTCCAGATCTCCCGGGCCCTCTCCGTCCCGGTCGTCGAGATCCAGGTCTCCCCCTACGACATCCTGCGCTGCCTGTACCGGCTCCGCGAGTACCGGGGCCTCATCGGGATCACCGGCTTCCGGAACGTGGTCTACGGCTGCGAAAGCCTGGGCGACCTGCTCGGGATGCGGATCCGCCAGATCGTCGTCGAATCCGAAGAGGACGCCCTGGAGAAGGTCACCGAAGCGGTCCGCGACGGGGTCGGCATGATCATCGGCGACGCCGTGTCCGTGAAACTGGCGTCGAAGCTCGGGATCGGGGGGATGCTGGTGGCCTCGGGGAAGGAGGCCG